>JAJBVE010000180.1 GCA_020859995.1 Clostridiales bacterium | reverse complement strand
GCCTCTATGGAGAGCAGGCTGGGGATGGAATCGCTTCGATTTCCAGAGAGGAACAATGGCAGCAGACCGTGGATGCGGTATTGGCACTGGTTGGATGAGTATAGCAAGATTTTTGACGGAGGATTGACAGTATGGATGAAAAGTGTTTGGAACGGGTTCGCTCTTTTATAGAGGAGCGGGGCTGGAATTATAATTATTCCGAAGAGGATGGATGCGGAAGTATTGATTTTGAATATCGTGGGATTGCTTATCATATCTGGGAATTTGATGATGGAGAACGCGGAGTGGAGACCAATCTGCGGCATGGAGGACGGAACGAGGATCTATTCGGAGATTACGAGGCTGAGATACTCGCGATTATGCAGAACTGGCATTAAGGCACATATCGGAATTCAGTCAAGTTTCAGTTGAAATCAGTTGAAATCTTCAAAAAACATATTGACAATAAATTAACAAAGATGTATAATTCAGTTCATCAAAAGGGAGTAGTTGGCCGACAGGCTTTCGCACCGACTATCATGCAGGATCGTTTTTCTGCACGGGATGAATTAAAAACAAGACTTTTGCGACAACGTATATTGTGGCAGAAGTCTTTTTTCATATAGGAAACTTTGTTTCCTATATGAAAAACGCTCCGCGGGGATGCACATGCCGCGCATAGGAAGATGTCTGCTGAAGCAGACGCGCGGCAGCGCAAGAATCCTGCATAGCAGGATTCTAATAATAATATATAGACATCTGCCACCAACCAAAGAAAGGGAAAAACAATGGGAATGAATGATGCTCAGAGAAGAGAGATTGATGAGGCAATCGTGGCAGGGAACCGTGCTCTTACGGCACTGAACAAGACGGAAAAATGTCTGGACATCGCCAGCGTATATGGATTATGGGACATATTTGGTGGCGGAATGTTCAGCAGTATGATGAAGCATTCAAAAATCGGTGCCGCCCAGAAATGTCTGGAAGAAGCTCAGTCAGAGCTTCGAGCATTCAGCCGGGAACTGGAGGATGTTCAGTTTTACAGCGAAATCTCCGTGAAATTTGATGGAGTAACAGAGTTTATAGACATCTTTTGTGATAACATTTTTGCAGACGTATGGTTCAGAACAAGATCGAACAGTCGAAGCGGAAAGTGAAAGAAACGAAGCAACAGGTACAGATGGCGATACGAAAACTGCAGGATATGCGGATTGAATAGGAGATGGTGATATGTCAATACTGATTTTATTGATGCTTTTTCTAATGATCTGGCTGTTTGTTAAATTTACCTGGGTTATGTTGAAAGTTTGCTATGTGTTTTGTATTGGTATACCGCTGGCCTTGGTGTTTATCATGATTGGAGTGGTTCTGTGCTGCACGCTGATTCTTGCACCAATCGGGTCATCTTTGATGCGCCTGGCGGGAAGAGTCGTGTATCCGTTTTGATTAGCCTGAGAATCAGGAAATGTCGCATTAAAGGCGACCTTCCGAGCAGCAATTTGCGATAGACTAAGATTCATTTGATTATGTGAACAAAAGTTCTTTTGCAAGACCTGTTTTTTGGACTCATTATAAGGTATGATATATTCAAGGCATTCAGAAGAAAAGAGGTGGTTCCGTTGCGGCTCTTGTATTGGATTCGGAAGACGTTGTATGGCGATAGGCATTGCAGTAAGTGCTGTCTGATGTGCCAATACTTTGAAATATGTAAAAATGATGAGGAATAAAAGAGCAAATGGGCGGTAGTCCTTACCCTGGTTCGCCAGGAGAAAACAGATTGGCAAGATCACAAAAATGAAAGGAGATCATTATGAGAAAAAAAGAAGGATACAGCAGAGTAGGAGCTTTTGGTACGGTAAATCATTATGATGCGAAAGGAAAGAAGATTGGTGAGAGCAGGCCGAGTCTGTTTGGCGGTACGACAAATTATGATGCAAAAGGCCATAAAGTGGGATATAGCACTCCGAACCTGACTGGAGGCTTGACTCACCATGACAGCCACGGCCACAGGACAGGCAGAAGCGATCCGGGGGTTATCAGTGACTTTAATCATTATGACGCGAAAGGACATAAGACTGGACACAGTGACAGGGGGCTTTTCGGGGATATGAATCACTATAAGAAAAAATAGAAAATAGGCTCTATACAATAAAAGGGGAAAATAATACTGGAAATATATTACAGGGGATTAAGAAACAGAGTGAGAAATTTATTTATATATGTGAGAAAATGATGGGGAAAGTGATCAGAAAGGAATGAAATTGATTAACAAATTTGTTGAAAATGAACATTGTTTCGATTATACTATACGATTATAGACTGATGGCTGCGTTAAATCAGCTGTCACATTTATTGTTCAGATAGAAGCCTATAAGTTTGCATCAATCTGGCTAAATATACATATGAGGAAAAAGCATTATGGCCGATTTTGCCCCTGGAATGAGAACGATCATCCGAGACGAAGAATGGATGATCAAAAAGATAGAAACGAACAGTCTTGGGAATAAGGCGTTATATTGTGTGGGCATTTCCCCTCTTGTGAAAGAGAGAGAGGCAACGTTCCTTTCGGATTTGGAGGATGTTCAGATTGTCAATCCGGCAGAAGTGAAACTAATTCCGGATCAGTCTCCGTTCTATAAGCGATCGCTGCTGTATCTGGAAAGTCAGTGGCATCAGAAGATTCCTACAGACAGCAATTTACATATCGGCCATCAGGCGGCAATGGATCTGATGCCATATCAGCTGGAACCAGCCCGCCTTGCGCTGCAGAGACCCCGCCAGCGTATTTTGATTGCAGATACGGTTGGCCTTGGTAAAACTCTGGAAGCAGGTATTCTTATGTCGGAATTGATTGCCAGAGGTAAAGGAAAGCGGATTCTTGTCGTGACGGTCAAGAGTATGATGACCCAGTTTCAGAAGGAAATGTGGAACCGTTTTTCGATACCACTGGTTCGGCTGGACTCCAGAAAGATTCAGAAGATACGAGCCAGCCTTCCTTCTAACTATAATCCATTTTTCTATTACGACAAGACTATTGTCTCTATTGATACACTGAAAAGAGATGTGGAGTATCGAACGCATCTGGAAAATGCATATTGGGATATTATCGTCATAGACGAAGCGCAGAATGTAGCTGAGCGTGGAGATCATCAGGCTCAGCGTTCCCGTCTGGCAAAACTGTTGGCGGATCGCAGCGATACTATGATTATGCTTTCCGCCACACCCCATGATGGTCGTGCGAAGAGTTTTGCTTCTCTGATGAATATGCTGGATCCTACGGCTATCGCAGATCCGGATAACTATACCCCGGAAGACATCAAAGGACTTTGCATCCGCCGTTTTAAGAAAGATATTAAAGATCAGGTCAGTGGATCATTCCTGGAACGCAGCATTACACTGGAACGCTGCCATGCTTCGGCTCAAGAGGAATATGCTTTTGATATTTTTGCAGAAATGCAGTTGGAGATGGATCTGGGAAAATCCAGAGGAACCGGTCAGCTCTTTAAGACCAGTCTTGAAAAATCTCTGTTCTCCAGTCCAGCTGCCTGCATTAAGAGCATTGAGACCCGCCTGAAAAAGCTGTATAAAAAATACTCTGCTGATGATATCAAAGATATTCGTATGCTGGAAACATTAAAAGAAGCACTTGAAAAGATTACACCTGCGCAGTTTACCCGTTACCAGAAGCTCCTCACGCTTTTAAAAGATTCTGCTTATGGCTGGAATCCTGAGGATACCGAAGACCGTGTTGTCATTTTTACTGAGCGCATTGAGACAATGAAATATTTGGCGGATCATTTGCAGAAAGACCTCGGGTTGAGTGCAGATGCCATTCAGGAGATCTCCGGCAGTATGAGTGATGCAGAGCAGCAGAGAATTGTGGAAGACTTCGGACGCACGGAATCTCCTGTTCGCGTGTTGGTGGCCTCTGATGTTGCATCGGAAGGTCTGAATTTGCATTATCTCAGTCACAGGCTGATCCACTTTGATATTCCCTGGTCTTTGATGGTGTTCCAGCAGAGAAATGGCCGTATTGATCGCTATGGACAGCAGAAACGGCCAGACATTCGCTATATGCTTATTGAGAGCGACAACAAGAAAATCAGGGGCGATATGCGCATCATCGAAATATTGATTACCAAAGAAGAACAGGCGCTGAAAAACATTGGCGACCCGTCTCTTTTGCTGGGAAAGTTTACGATTGAAGATGAAGAACTGGTTGTTTCAGAGGTCATTGAAAATGGATCTGACGCAAATGCATTTGAAGCCGTTCTGGATTCTGGGGAAGAAGAATTTGACCCCTTCGAAGCATTGATGGCGGCAGCAGCGGAGCCGGAAAATCCTGGAGCAGCTGAATCAGAAGTCGTCACGGATGAGACGCTCTTTTCTGATATTGATTACCTGTATCAGGCACTCACTTACCTTAACCAGAGAGAGTCTCACCCTGTGGAGAAATTGAAGACAGTTTCAGGCCTCGATATCAAGATCACACCGGATATGCTCCGCAGATTGACAGCGCTGATTCCGGAAGAGGCTTTGCCACAAGGGGATACTTTGCGTGTCTCTGATGACAAGGCATTTTGTATGGAACAGATGCGCAGCAGTATGCAAAAAAATATGGATGAAGCCGCATGGCCGACTACGCAATATCTGTGGAAGCTACACCCGATTCTGTCTTGGGTAAATGATAAAGCTGGATTGTTGTTTAAACGCAATGAAGCACCTGTCATAGGCCTGCCAGACAAGCTGAATGATGGTGTGATCATCTATATTATTACAGGAAGTATGCCAAATCTGAAGTCGACACCTTTGGTAGATGAATGGTTCGGTCTGCAGTATCGGAACGGCAAGTTCGAAAAGGTTTTGTCTATGAATGAAGTGGTTCAGCTGACGGAACTTGGCAGTATGAAAATTCCAAATACAAACAGTATTACACAGGCTCAGATTGATGCAGCAAGCGAGATTCTGGATGATGTGGTTGACCATGCAAACCAGCATCTAGGCACCTATTATAGTAAATATCTGGATGAGATGAATCCGTTACTGGATCAGGAAATTGATAAACTGGCGGATCTTCAGGAACGTCATCATGATTATTATCAGCTCACTTTGTTTGATCAGGAACGCAAGCTGCAGGAACAGAACCGCCGCGTCGATGAACTGTTTGACCTGTTTTCCAAGTGGGTGGAAGATACATTAACAATTCAGAACAACCCGTATATTCGGATTGTCACTGTACTTATGGGGGTATCGCAATGAGCATGGATCTGACGGGTATTACCAATAAAAATGAGTATTACACGAAACATTATTTCTCTACTATATTTGAGGAGAATGTCGGCGACACCATCAGTGCGTGGAATGCCTCCGCAAGAGAATCCGAAGAAGCGCGTACACCGTGGTCCTTATTGCGCCAGAATGCAAGGCAGTATTATGCTGCTCATGATCGGTTTATCCGTTCTTCTCTTAATCTGCAGTCATTGAATGCCATCAAAACGATGGCAGATGGATACCTCGCATCCCTCGGTTATCCGGAGGCAAATCCTCAGACCATTGTTGTGGACGATACGTTGTCTGTGCCGATCTATCTGGAACTGACAAAGCAGAATGGCGCTCCACTGCTTTGGGTGATGCTGTCCGCATCCCGCGAGACGGATGCTGGCATTATGGAGAGTTTTGTGTTTGACGCTTCACAGGTGGAGGACGACGCCGTTGGAGCAGTATATAAGGGAATCCTTTCGGAAGTGCCAAATGAAGAACTGGCTACAAAAGTCCTCTTCGGCAGTAATGAGCCGCCCCGTTTTCTGCTTCTTATCGGCATGAACCAGATTGCTCTGATTGACCGGAATAAATGGAATGAAAAACGTTATTTGCAATTTGAGCTTGAGGAGATTTTCTCCCGCCTTGAAAACAGCACTTTGCAGGCGATGTCGGTTCTTCTGCATAAGGATTCTCTCTGTCCAGAGAATGGAAAAATCCTGTTGGATGAGCTGGATGAGCAGAGCCAGAAAAATGCCTCTGGTGTCTCTCAGGACTTGAAATATGCCCTGCGGGAGAGCATCGAACTGCTGGGAAATGAAGTCCTGTATGATATGTCCCACCGTCTGGGGCGCGACCTGGAAGCTGATCTGGTGGATGCCGGAGAGCTGACACTGGAATGCCTGCGCTACATGTATCGAATGCTGTTTATGCTGTTCATCGAGTCTCGCCCGGAACTGGGATATGCGCCCATGAAAGCGCAGACTTATATGACCGGCTATTCGCTGGAGAGCCTGCGGGATATCGCGGATAATATCCGGGACGACGTGAATGAAGTGGGAGATGGTTACTATCTTCATGAAACTTTGGCAAAACTTTATGACTTGATTTATGATGGCTATCCCAAGACAGAGGAAGAGCTGCGGGATGTAACCGGCAGGGACAGTCTGCATGATATGTTTCTGATTGCGCCGCTGAAAGCCCATATCTTTGATCCTGAATATACCAGGATGATTACGGCAGCCAGACTACGCAACAGTTGCATGCTGCGGATTATTGACCTGATGAGCGTGACCAGAGCGACCGGCAGGAAAAAAGATCGCCGTGGGCGTATTTCTTATGCCAACCTGGGCATCAACCAGATGGGCGCGGTCTATGAGGCGCTGCTTTCCTACCGGGGATTTATTGCAGAGCATGACCTGTATGAAGTGAAGCGAGCCGGCGATAGTTTTAATGAACTGGATGTGGGCTACTTTGTTTCAGAGTCGGAGTTAGATCAGTATTCCGAAGAGGAACGGGTGCGTTATGAGAAAGATGATCCGAACGGAAAATACAGAAAAGGGCAGCTTCGCATGTATCCTAGGGGGACGTTTATCTACCGTCTGGCCGGCAGAGAGCGGGAGAAATCTGCTTCCTACTACACGCCGGAAGTGCTGACGAAGTGTCTGGTGAAGCATGCGCTGAAGGAATTGCTTGAAGGGAAAACTGCGGATGAAATTCTGGAACTCACCGTCTGCGAGCCTGCCATGGGTAGTGCTGCTTTCCTAAATGAGGCTATCAACCAGCTTGCGGAGGCGTACCTCTCTAAAAAGGAGCAGGAGACCGGTGTGACAGTCAGCTATGAGAAGCGTTTTCAGGAATTGCAGAAGATAAAAATGTACATTGCTGACCGGAATGTCTATGGCATCGATCTGAACCCTGTGGCAGTAGAACTGGCGGAAGTATCTTTGTGGCTGAATACTATCTATGAGGGTGGTTATGTGCCATGGTTTGGTACCCAGCTGGTCAATGGCAATTCCCTGATCGGGGCACGGCGACAGGTATACCGTGTCTCACAGCTTACGGCGACCAGTAAAGGAATGCGGTGGTACGAAAACGCTCCGGAGCGCATCCCCGTAGGACAGTCCCGCGTAGAGCAGCGCAGCAACGTCTCTAAGCGGCAGGTCTATCATTTTCTGCTGGGCGATCCGGGTATGGCAAGCTATTCCGACAAAGTCATCAAGAAGCTGGAACCGGATGCGATCAAACAGCTGAACACGTGGAATAAGCGGTTCAATGAGCCGTATACCGACGATGAGGTCCGCACGCTGCTGTACCTTTCTGCAATAGTGGACGAATTATGGGAAAACCAGATTAAACTGCGCAGAACAATCAGTCAGGATACTCAGGATCAGCTGTCGGTGTTCGGGCATGAGGATACCGTGGCCGATTCCCACACGACCATCCGGCAGAAGGATGAAATTTATTCAAAACTGTACAAGAGCGAACACATGAAAAACGCCGGCCCCTATGCCAGGCTGAAATTTGCCATGGACTACTGGTGTGCTTTGTGGTTCTGGCCCATCGATCAGGCTGAACTCCTGCCCAGCCGCAGCGAGTTTTTGAATGACATGAGCCTCATTCTGGAGGGGACTTTTTCAACGAAAAAGGGCGAGAATCTGCTTGCTTATCAGCAGCTATCCTTGTTCCCCACGGAACAGGATGAGCTTGTTTCAAAGATTAGTGATCTGTTTCCTAATCAGTCTGTAGTGGATCTGGACAACTTGTGCCAGCTTTTTCCGCGTCTTGCGCTGGTACGAGAGATTGCAGAGCAGAACCACTTTATGCACTGGGAGCTGGAATTTGCTGACCTGTTCGCGGAGCGGGGCGGGTTCGATCTTATCATCGGAAATCCGCCGTGGATTAAGGTAACGTGGGAAGAAAAAGGCGTTCTTTCAGACATACAGCCACTTTTTGTAATAAGAAAAATGTCTGCTAAGCAGACTACAGAAAAAAGATTAGATGTTCTTAGTGAAGAAAATACAAGAGCGTTGTATTTAGGAGAATATGTATCCGTTTCTGCACAACAAAACTATATAAATGCAACTCAAAATTATGCATCATTGAAAGGCTTGCAAGGGAATTTATATGAATGCTTTTTGCCCCAAGCTTGGACCTTTGCAAATTCTGATGGCGTATTTGCACTGATTCATCCCGAGAGCGTTTTTAATGATTCAAAGGGAATAGAGATACGGCGTGAATTAAACTCCAGAATGAAAAGACACTATCGTTTTAGCAATGCATTAAAGCTGTTTGTAGATGTTCACTCTAGCCGTGAATTCGGCCTCAACATATATTCTAATAAGTTATCAATTGGATTTGAACAGATAGTTAACCTGTTTGCTGCTTCAACTATAGATGAGTGCTATGAAAACGATACTACGACTCCTATATATATAAAGGATCAAAATGGAAAACGCAATACAATTGGGCAAAAAGATAGGATTACATATATAGGAAGAGATGAACTTAAACTCTTTGCTAGAATTATGGATAATAGCGATGATTGGAAGTCAGCACGCCTTATGAGCGTTTACGCGAATAATTTGATGGATGTCTTAAAGTGCTTTGATAAACAAAAATGTAGACTATCAGATTTACAAGATAATCTTTTTGTATCGATGTTATGGGATGAAACAAATGCTCAGAAAGATGGAACAATAGAAAGAAAAGTACACTTCGGTCAAACTTTAGATACAATTTTATCTGGTACTCACATTGGAACAGCAAACCCGTTATTTAATTGTTCTAATAACAATTGTAGCGGAAATAACGACAATACAAGCATTGACTTGAACTACATTCCAGCCTGGTATATTCAACGGTCTAATTATGCTCCTGCTTGCGATACACAGGAATACTTAAGAAGAATACCTTCAACGCCGTGGGGAAACAAATATATAGAAAACTACAGAATAGTAGGTCGTAAAATGGTAGACATTGAAGGTGAACGCACTCTTATGACTGCATTATTGCCTCCTAAAATTGGACATACAAATGGAATCATTGGATTCGCCTTTTCTGACATAAAACAACTTGCATTGATGGTTGGTGCATTTAGTTCACTCCCATACGATTTTTTTATTAAAGCATGCGGAAAAGGAAATCTTCAGATGAATACTGCAGGAATGTTACCATTGATAGATACTAAACACCAATTGGCGAATGAGATTATTTGCCGGGGAGCACTTCTTAATTGTTTGACTGAGTATTACGAAGAATATTGGAGTGCAATTTACGACGAATCTTTTCACAGTTTTTCATGGACAAAGCAGGATTCTCGTCTTAACCTTGATACTTTTTCAGAGATTGATAAAAGATGGGATTATTCGACACCTGTTCGCTCATCTTATAGCCGCAGGCAGTTGATGGTTGAAATAGATGTTCTTGTTTCGATGGCTATTGGTATGAATTTTGATCAGTTACTATCGATATATCGTATACAATTTCCTACTCTTCAACAACATGAAAGAGATACATATTATGATGCTGTAGGATCAATCGTATATGCAAAGAATAATGCTTTAACCGGAGTAGGCTTCTCCCGCCCGGAGTTTGAAAACGGTATCAAGGGAGCTCCCGCCGGTAAAAAGTTTTATCGGACAATTACCGACGATACCCAGCCCGGCGGGCCGGTGCAGCGCACCATTGAGTATGTGGCGCCATTTGACCGTTGCGACCGGGAGGAGGATTACGAGACTGCGTGGAAGTTCTTCGAAGAAAAATATGGAGAAGACTCCTAAGCCAGGAATTTTCATAAACTCTTGTCAGAGAATCCGACCATTTTTGTTGACTTATTTTACTGCCGTTGATAGTATCATAATCACGAGGAGGAAGATAATGTGAACGAGAGATTGAGAAATGCGAGAAAGTGTTTGGGACTTTCTCAGGAATATGTTGCCAGGCAGATGTGTCTTTCGCGTCCTACCATCAGCGCAATTGAATCCGGACAACGGAAGGTGACAGCAGAGGAACTTGCTCGTTTCTCTCAAATATATGGCGTGACCATTGAGGAACTGTTGTATGGCAAAGTTTCTGAACAGGCGGAACTGGAGATGTTTGCGCATGTGTTTTCGGAATTATCGGATATGGATAAACGGGAAGTTATGAATCTGATTGATTTCAAACGGAGATATAAGAATGCGAGGTGAAGGAAGAACATGGGACTTTATTTAAACGGAACCAGTGCGTATCAACTATTTCGAGATGAATGTACGCTTCCTTACTATGTGGATAAGACATCGATTCTTGAGGAACTGGTGGCGGTTGTGGATCCAGAGTGCGTGAATTCTGCAGATGTTACGCAGAGTATTAAGACAAATCCTAAATATATCAGCCTTACACGACCGCGCCGGTTTGGAAAGACGCTTATGGCGAGTATGATAGCGGCTTATTTTGGAAAAGATGTTGACAGCAGCAGGGAATTTGACGCGCTGAGAGTATCATCTTATGACTGGTATAAAAAACATTTGAACACGCATAATGTGATTCATATTATGTTTAATGAACTCCCAAGAGGTTGTAAATCATATGAACAGTATATTTCCAGAATTGAAAGGCGGTTCATCAATGATTTAATAAAGGCTTATCCAGAAGCGGAGATTGAAAAAGAGGATGCGCTCTGGGATGCACTGACGAATGTCTATGAATACTGTGGGGAAGAGCGATTTATTTTCGTACTGGATGAGTGGGACTATATCTATCATCAGAAATTTATGACGGATGAAGAGAAGGAAAGTTTTACGAAATTTCTGAGTAATCTTTTGAAGGATAAAGCATATGTGGAGCTGGCGTATATGACTGGCATTCTTCCAATCTCGAAGTACTCAAGCGGTTCGGAATTGAATATGTTCTGCGAGTATACGATGGTTACGGAGGAGAAATTTTCTGAATATTTTGGCTTTACAGATGAGGAAGTTGATGAGCTTTATCAGAGGTATCTTGCGCTGAATCTGTCGCGCAGAAATGTAACCAGAGACGGGCTGCGTTTCTGGTACGACGGATATCATACAAAAGCGGGGGAGCGCGTTTACAATCCGAGATCGGTAGTCCTGGCATTGACCAATAATAATCTGGGCAGCTATTGGACGAGTTCTGGCCCTTATGATGAACTGTTTTATTATGTCGGTGCAAATGTGGATCAGGTAAAGGACGATGTTGCTTTGCTGATAGCAGATATCCCGGTTCCGGCAAAGGTGCGGGAGTATGCTGCGACCTCTATGGAACTGAAAACGCGCGATGAGATTTTTTCAGCGATGGTAGTCTATGGCTTCCTGAATTATGAAGACGGCTATGTTTCGATTCCGAACAAGGAATTGATGGACAAATTTGCTGAGATGGTTCAGAAAGAGGAGTCGTTGGGGAATGTCCACAGACTTACGAAAGAGTCCGGACGTATGCTGCGAGCCACAAAAGCCGGTGACACGAAAACGATGACAGAGATTCTGCAGTTTGTACACAACACAGAGAGCCCGTTGCTTGTCTACAGTGATGAGGCGGAATTGGCCTCTATCATTCGGTGGGTTTATCTGGAAGCGATTAATTATTATCGGATTGAGCGCGAGGATAAGGCTGGCGTCGGGTATGTAGATTTTATTTTCTATCCGTTTAAAAAAGATGACGATGCGATCATTATTGAACTGAAAGTGAATCATACCGCAGATGAGGCAATCCAGCAGGTTAAGGATCGTCAGTATGCTCTGCGCTTTGAGGGAAAGCTGGGACAGAAGCCGGAGTATACAGGGCGAGTGCTTGCGGTAGGGATCGCTTATGATAAAGATGATAAGACGAAGCGGCATGAGTGCAGGGTAGAAGTATTGAGAGAAAAACTGAATTGATTGATCGGCGTAAATCGGATGTGTCAATGGATGTATTGAAATGCCTGTTGGTGCATCCGATTGCTGTATTGACAATTTAGCTGGTGCATCAGCCGGATCAATGAAGAGGTTAAAGTGCTGCGTACACAAAGGAGGAGACGAGTATGCTGCCATCCATACTTGCAAAACAACTGGAACAGGGCATTGGAGACTATATAGAGACTACTTTCCCCATGACCAACGAGCCGTTCAAGGGTTCAATTCAGAAGATGCTGGAGCAGAAAGGCTCTGTTTATCATGAGCCTTATGTTGCTGTGCGGCTTCCTTTTCGCGTGGCTGAGCATATGCCTGCATACTTTAAGGCGATTCATCCGGAATATCCCCCGTATGTGCATCAGGAGAAGGCTTTCGAACGGCTGGTTGGAGATGATGGTAGATCTACCCTGGTTGCTACAGGTACTGGCTCTGGCAAGACGGAGTGTTTCCTCTATCCAATCTTGGAATATTGCTATCAGCACCGGGGAGAGCATGGCATCAAGGCTCTGATTATTTATCCTATGAATGCGCTGGCGTCTGATCAGGCCAGGCGTATTGTGGAGTTGATTTACGGCAGTGATGAACTGCGGGGAAATGTGAATGTGGGTATGTATGTAGGCGGTCAGGAGCATACGCCTGCCAGAATGATGTCGGAGCACGGTGTCATCACCGACCACGAGACGATGCTGAATAATCCTCCGGATATTCTGCTGACTAATTATAAGATGCTGGACTATCTGCTGGTACGCCCCAGGGACGCTTTGCTCTGGCAGGATAATGATTCGGAGACGTTGAAGTACATAGCTGTTGATGAATTGCACACTTTTGACGGGGCACAGGGCACAGACCTTGCCTGCCTGCTGCGCCGCCTGAAGCGGAGATTGGGTATTTATGACGGTTATTTGTGCTGTGTTGGCACATCGGCGACTATGGGTTCCAAAGATAATAACAGCAGTATCCGGGAATATGCCGCAGAGATTTTTGGAGAACTCTTTGATATGGACTCTGTTATTACGGAGGACAGATTGACTGCTGCGGAGTTTTTTGAAGGGCAGGAGATCACAGAATTTTCCATGCCTTCGCCGGAACAGATTGCGGAACTGGATCGCTTGTCATCGGAAGATGAACCGGATAATTATCTTCAGGCTGCGGTCCATGCGTGGTTTCCGAAGTTTGCACCGGATGTATTGAGTGACGATGGCCGGTTTGCTCTTGCTGATGCTCTGATGCATCATAGCTTTATGCAGGCGGTGATCAACCTGACTGGCGGAAAGTATTATCAGGTGTCTGCCATAGCAGAGGAGCTTTCTGCCCACTATCCGGAATTGAAAGACGAATCCCGAGCTATACCGCTGATCAATTCACTTTTTGCACTGATATCCCATGCCCGTATTGAAAAAGCGGGGAAGCTGCGCCCATTTTTGAACGTGAGTGTACAGCTTTGGATGAGGGAACTTCGCCGTCTGGTGGCGAAGGTAGATCCGAATGAAATTAGATATGAGATTGCCCATGATCTGAACAGGCAGCAGGCAAAGCAATATCTGCCAGTGGTAAACTGCCGTGACTGCGGTGCAACCGGCTGGGTGTCGATACTGAATGAACGCAGCAATGCTACGATGTTGAATTTGGATGCTTTCTATAATATGTACTTCCGGGCAGATGACAGAGTAGTAATGCTTTTCCCGCATGACCATGAGACGCGTATCAGTGGAATGATTCCGGGAAAACTTTGCCCGGACTGTCTACAGGTAAAACTCGGTGATGAGAGTACAGATAACTGCGTAAGTTGCGGAGCAGAGATGATTAAGGTGATGATCCCTAATCCGATTCGTACCTCTGGCTCCAAAGATCATAAGCAGTACATCTGCCCTTGCTGTGGAAGCAGACGTGGGCTTTCTTTGATGGGTGTGCGCAGCGCTACAGAGATCAGTGCAAGCATTTCACAGATGTTTGCCTCAAAATTCAATGATGATAAGAAGACTCTTGCATTTTCTGACAACGTTCAGGATGCCGCCCATAGAGCAGGTTTTTTCAACTCTAGGACCTGGCGGTTTGGTTTAAGGACAGCAATTCAGAAGTATTGCGAAGAATTCGGCTCAGGCAAATCTCTGGAGGATTTTCAGAATGGATTTATCAAATACTGGCATGAGCAGATGATAGATGAAGAATTTGTCAGCTTTTTCATCGCCCCAAATATGACATGGATGCATGCATATGAAGATATGGTGAGTAAGCGGGAGCTTGGAAAAGATATACGTGCACAGAAGCTGGTCTATGAAATCGAGCAGCGTATTAAATATGAGATTATGCTGGAATACGGCTTGACCGGTAAAATTGGCCGGACCCTGGAAAAATCTGGCTGCAGTGTGCTGTCTTTTGCCGGCGAAGATATTTCTGCGATTGCGGATGCAGTACAGGAACGTACTGTCAATGAGCTTGGGGTGCTCACATCTGAGAGCCCGGTTTCATTTCAGCGCATGGTGCTGGGGTATCTGAATCTTATGCGTCAAAACGGTGCATTTGAGGATTCGGTATTTGATGAGTATATCATGAATAATGCCAATGGATATATGCTATCCAATGACAGAAACCGTTGGCTTCCGGGGCGCCAAAGCGGCCGCAACACACCTCGTTTCATAGTTGAATATCTTGGCAGTGGCAGAAAGTCCTTTGAATTTGATACGGTCGCTGCCGATAAATATGAAGACTGGATCCAGGCTTGCTGCAGCGAGGTTATGGTGGAAGAGAGTAATTTTCGAGCTATTGGCAGATTTATTCTGGAAGAAGGGGTAAAACAGAAGGTTATTTCCATACTTCCATCCTCTCCGGATTATAAGGTATATGGATTGAATAAGCAGCGGGTTTTTATTACGAATGAAGTGCTTCAGATGCGTTGTGATGAGTGCGGCTCTGTATATGCGGTAGCGGTTGAAAATGCAGAGCTTTGGGCTGGCGCGCCGTGCACTCGTACAAACTGCGCAGGCATATTGGAAAAATATGAAACATCAGAAGTGAACTATTATGGACGCCTGTACCGGAATGGAGATTTATCCCGCATCAATGCAAGGGAGCATACCGGACTGTTGGAACGGCCGGATCGTGAGGCTCTGGAAACCGACTTCAAGCGGGGAAAGGATACCCAGAAGCTTTGGGATCCGAATGTTCTTTCCTGTACGCCGACATTGGAAATGGGTATTGATATTGGTAACCTGTCAACGGTCATTTTGTGCAGTATGCCTCCGAGTCAGAGCCAGTTTTTGCAGCGTACAGGCCGTGCCGGCCGCAAGGACGGTAATGCCCTGACTCTGGCGGTTGCAAATGCCAGACCGCATGACCTGTATTTTTATTCCGATCCTCTGGATATGATTGCAGGCGATGTAACACCGCCAAGGATTTTTTTGCGGGCTTCTGCTGTGCTGGAGCGCCAGTTCGTAGCGTTCTGCATGGATTCCTGGGTGAAGAAAGGGGTTCCGGATGGCGCGATTCCCGACAGAGTTGGCGTTATCCTTAAGAATCTGGATAAGCGTCCGGATAATATGTTCCCGTTTAATTTTCTGAATTATGTGCAGAGTACATTATCGCGGCAGCTGAATTCCTTTATGCAGATGTATGCAGCCTATCTGGATGATAATGCCCGTCAGGAACTGCAGAATTTTGCGCGTGGAAAAGGTTCCCAGATGAGTCCCATGGATATTAAGATTCTGGATGCTTTTGAGGATTTGAAAAAGCAGCAGAATGCGCTCCGGGAGAGTGTTGAATCTTTAAAAACCATGGTAAAGGAATTGGAAGCAAAGCCGAAGGATAGTTCCTATGAGGAAGAAATTAAAGAACTGAAACAGGAAGAATCTGCCCTTTTGAGCGTTCTTCAGGAGCTTGGGAAAAAGAATGTCTTTAACTTTTTGTCGGATGAGGGGCTTCTGCCGAATTATGCTTTCCCGGAGGCCGGAATTATCCTGCGGGCGGTTCTCTTCCGAAAAGAAGAGGAAGGACAACCTGCGGCTTCTCAAAAGATCAAATATCAGAAAATGGTCTATGAGTACAGCAGATCTGCATCATCTGCGATCAGTGAATTTGCTCCTAATAATAATTTCTATGTGGATGGACGAAAGCTGACGATCGATCAGGTTGACCTGACTACGGCGCAAACGGCAAAGTGGCGCCTCTGCCCGAACTGTTCTCATGCACAGATTGAGGAGGCCGGAAAGAACACGGCAGCTTGTCCACGGTGTGGAAGTCCTGGCTGGTCGGATTCCGGCCAGGTCAGAAACATGCTGAAGGTACAGATGGTATATTCCAATATGGATTACACTAAGAGCCTGATCAGCGACGAGAGCGACGATCGTTCCAATGTCTTTTATTGTAAGCAGCTGTTGGTGGATGTAGATGAAGACCATGATATCTCAAGCGCCTATGAAATGAACAATGAGGATTTTCCATTTGGTTACGAGTTCGTGCGAAAGGCGACGCTGCGGGAAATCAACTTTGGCGAGAGTGATATGACCGGTGAAAAAATGACGGTCTCCGGAGTAGAAGATGTCCGCAAAGGTTTTAAAATATGCAAATATTGTGGAAAAATCCAGCCGGAAAGAGGCAAACCAAACCATACATACGCGTGTAAGACACGCAAAATGACTTCATTGATGCAGACAGATGCCTACGAAGAATGTTTGTTCCTGTATCGTGAATTCACAACGGAAATTCTTCGCCTGCTGGTACCGGCTACAACCATGGATTCCTCATCCGTGCGCATGGAATCTTTTGTAGCGGCATTTATGCTGGGCATGAAGGAGTATTTCGGCAACGTAGATCACCTGCGGGCAACGGTAAGTGAAGTGCCGGTTGCGGATGCAGATTACAGGAAACAGTACCTCGTTATCTACGATTCGGTGCCTGGCGGAACCGGCTATCTGAAACAGCTGATGAATGAGAAAGATGCGTTGATTGATATCTTTGAGAAAGCACTGGCTGTCATGGAACAATGCAGCTGCAAGGATGATCCACAGAAAGATGGCTGCTACCATTGCCTGTATGCATATCGCCAGAGCCAGCAGATCGGAAATATTTCCCGGTCTACGGCGATACGGATTCTGAAATCCATTTTATCCGGCAAGGATAATCTGAAGAAAATTAATAGAATCAACGATATTAAGGTGAACCCTTTGTTTGACAGCGAGCTGGAACAGCGCTTTATGGAGGCAGTCAGGACAAAGGTGGGAACTGCCAATGTCAGCGATGCCATTCGAAACGGAAAACATAGTTACTATGTGAAGATGGAGGGAATCAACTGGGAGATTGAACCTCAGGTACTCCTTGGGCCTTCAGAAGGTGTGGCGGTGCCATGTAAACCGGATTTTGTATTTTGGCCTGTATCCGATGAAAAACATTTGCCGGTTGCCGTGTTTACTGATGGGTTCCTCTACCACAAAGATATTGTAGCGGATGATACGATAAAGCGGGAAGCAATCCGAAGGAGTGGCAGATTCCGCGTATGGTCATTGAGCTTTAAAGATGTCCAGAATGTTTTTGCACCGCAGGGAGATTATTACACGCCTACATTAGAAGCCGCGAAAATGCCTTCCGGCCAGATGATGTACCAGAACACGGTCAAATCTCTTGGTGTTGACAGTATTCAGCCATCTAAAATGACCTCTTTTGATTTGCTTTTTTCGTACCTGCAGATGCCGGATAGTGAAGCTGTATTTAAAGGACAGGCACTTGCTTATTCGCGATCATTATTGGAACCAAAGCTGCTCCGAAATAATCTGGCGTTCAATAGCTGGAAAACGATTGTGGATGCAGTCAATGATCAAGTGCATTTCACGGATGTTGATTTTGTGTTCTCCGAAACAGCTTTTGGCAGCTGGATTCCGAGAAGTGTGAATGTTCATCTTGGGATTCACGCAGGGATTATCGCAAAGGAGATAAAAAATGGTTCGGTAACTGTGTGTGCTGTTTTAAATGACGAAAAAGAGAAGAGGACAGATAAATATGAACAGGAATGGAATGGCATGTGGCTTTTCCATAATATGATGCAGTTCCTGGATCAGTTTATCGCAGTTTCTTCCAGTGGCCTGGCACGAATGGATTATCTCACTCTTCCGGTGCCTTCCACAAATGTACAGTCGATTTCGGATGAAGATGCCAGCGGATGGGATGCAATTAAAGACCTGCTGTTCGATGATGAAGCCATAGCGTTTGTTCAGCTGGCAAAAGAATCCGGAATACCGATACCATGTGAGGATGATATCGGTTATGAGATTGAGGGTGATGACGGAGAAGTCATTGCTACTGCGGAAATCGTTTGGCCGGAGAAACAGATTGCGTTCCTGACCGCAGAACAGATGAATGATAGAGAAAAACTGGAAAAACGCGGCTGGAAAATTATCAATGTATTGGATGCAGCAGATGCATCATTGCTGTTTGGGGGTGAAGAAGCATGACGGAAACGACAAAAGTGGCAATTTCATCGGATTTTCTGACAGCCTTTGCCAGGCTTCCGAGAAATGTTCAGGGCAGGGTTACTGAGTTCCTAAATAAGTTCAGGAACGACCCTGCATCGCCGGGACTCCATTACGAGAAACTCAGCCAGGGAATCGACAAGAAGATTTATTCTGCCCGTATCGATGATACTTACCGGGCAATCGTAGTCCGGCAGCAGGAATCCGGTGTATATCTGCTGCTGTGGGTCGATCACCATGATGAAGCATATGCCTGGGCAGCCAGGAAACGCTGTGAAGTGAATCCTAAGACCGGTGCGATTCAGATATATGATGTGCAGACCATTGATGAAAAAACAGTAGATGACGCAGAGGAAAGTGTAAAGCTGTCTCTGTTTATAAAAGTAAGTGACGAAGAACTTCTGAAATTGGGGCTGCCCGAGGTTCAGCTGAAATATGTACGGGGAATGACGGAGAAATCTGAGTTTTATGCTGCGGAAGGTTCGATTCCTCACGATGCCTATGAATATCTTTCCTGGATTGTAGAAGGCTTTGAAGTCAACGAAGTACTGGAAATGGCTGCGGAAGAAATGGCTGAAGCTGCGGGCGATGACTTGGGAACGGCTCTGGATACCCCGAGCACACTCAAATCTTTTGTCGTTGTTGAAGGAGAAGATGAACTGCGCCGTATCATGGCGGAACCTTTGGAAAAGTGGAGGGTTTTCCTTCATCCGACCCAGCGGAAAATCGTGAAAAAGAACTATTCCGGTTCAGCCAGAGTGTTGGGAAGTGCCGGAACCGGAAAGACTGTGGTAGCTATGCATCGTGCAAAGCAACTGGCGGCATCCTTGCAGGATCGGGAGCGAATTCTCTTTACAACTTTCACAGCCAATCTGGCCGCAGATATCCGGGAAAATCTGAAGAAGATCTGTTCCACAGAGGAGCTTCGCAGGATTGAAGTGATTCATCTGGATGCCTGGGTCAGCCAGTTTCTTCGGGAAGCAAATTTTTCTGCTCAGATTGGATATGATGAAGAAATAGACCCTTTATGGGAAAAAGCTGTTTTGGCGGCCAATATAGATCTGCCCTATGATGAAGGGTTTTACAAAGAAGAATGGAATCGGATTGTGATTCCGCAGGAAATGCTGACATTGGAAAAATATGTCAGGGCGACGAGGAATGGCCGGGGTACCAGACTGGATCGAAAGAAGAGAATTCTTGTCTGGAAAGTATTTGAAAATTATCATAATCTCATGAAGGAAAACCAGATTCGGGATATCAATACCGCTATGTATGAGTGCTCAAAACTTTTGGGGACAATGGCTCGCCGGCCGAAGTATGCTCATATCATCGTGGATGAAGGACAGGATTTTAGTGATAACGCATATAAACTTCTGCGAGCACTTGCTGGTGAAGAGCATGAAAATGATCTTTTTATCGTCGGCGATTCACATCAGCGGATTTATCGAAACCATCCGACTCTGTCAAAGTGCGGAATTAATGTTCGCGGCCGAAGCAGCATACTAAAGATCAATTACCGTACTACAGAAGAAATACGAACCCATGCCTTCGCATTGCTGAACGGAATCTCCTTTGATGACCTGGATGAAGGGTTTGATCCGGGAGACAAATGTCAGTCACTGACGCATGGAGAAAAACCTGTTATCAAAGAATTTTCGGATGCACGAGAAGAATTTGAGTTTATTGCAGCCGAGGTGGACAGGCTGAAGGGCAGTGGAGTGGCATTGACGGATATCTGCATTGTAGCCAGAACAAAGAAGCTGGTGGACGACTATATTGCACAGTTTACAAAGGCAGGTGTCCGCTCCTATGCCATTAAACGCAATAAAGTTGATGACAGAAGTTTCGAGGGTCTGAGAGTTGCAACCATGCACCGCGTAAAGGGTCTGGAATTTAAATATGTCTTTATTGCTGCGGTAAATAATCGAATCATTCCCCTGTCATCAGCAGTAAATAAGACAGATGCTGTGTCTGAGGCAGAGTCTTTGGTATCGGAAAAATGCCTGCTTTATGTTGCCATGACCAGGGCTCAAAAAGGCGTATATATTACAAGCTATGGAAGAAAATCTGAGTTTTTGAAGTAAAGAATAAGAAGGGATATAGTGCCATGGAAATAAATACGATACTCAGCCAAATTGATCTTGGCAGCTATGCAATGCCGGTATTCCAGCGTGGGTACGTATGGAACAGAGATCAGGTAAAGAAATTATTATCTTCTCTTTACAGAGGATATCCAGTTGGAGAACTATTGGTATGGAATACTGCAACAAATCCGGATCTTTCGCGTGGGGAAGGACCGTTGACGCCCGGAAATGTAAATCTTATTCTTGATGGTCAACAACGAATGACTTCTTTATATGGAGTTATTCGGGGTGTTCCGCCAAAGTTCTTTGATGGGAATTCCAATGCTTTTACAGGGTTGTATTTTAATGTTATAGAGGAAGTGTTTGAATTTTATTTGGCTGCAAAGATGAAAAACGACATCGCATGGATTAGTGTCACGGAATTAATGCAGCAGGGGGCATCTAAATTTTTACAGAAAAAGTTGCAGGATAACCCGGATAATGTTAACTTCTGGCTTTCTCATATAGCTGCTTTGAACAAGCTTGATGCGATAAAATCATTAGATATTCATGTTCAAACCGTGTCCGGACCTGATAAAACTATAGATGTTGTTGTTGAGATATTTAATAATGTGAATAGTGGTGGAACAAAACTGAGCAAAGGTGATCTTGCACTGGCCAAAATCTGCGGAGAATGGCCTGAGGCACGAGATGAGATGAAATTAATTTTGGAAAAGTATCATACGGCTGGATATGAATTTTCTATGGATTGGTTGCTGCGCTGTATTACAGTATACTTGACAGGGCAACCTTATTTTAATGCGTTAAGTCAAATCTCATCTGATGATATAAAAAAAGCTTTGCCTGAAACAGATAAGATGATCGGAACATGCCTGGATCATATCGGCACGCGCCTTGGTCTTGATCATGCCAGAGTACTTGGTGGTGTCTTTGGTATCGTCACGATGATTGGGTATTTAAGATACAACAATGGAAAAATCGCATCGAGTACTGAGTGGGATCAACTATTATATTGGTATGTTCACTCCTTTTTATGGGGGCGCTATGCGTCATCAACAGAGAGCGCGTTGGCACAAGATTTAAATACAATTAACCGGGGCGATGGTATTGATGGATTATTACGACAAATCAAGCAGACACGTGGGGATCTGACAATTCGTCCGGAAGATTTTTGGGGATGGAGCACAGGGGCACGTTTTTATCCTCTGCTTTACTTACTTACGCGGACAAGCCATTCTCGCGATTGGGGAACAAATATAGAACTTAGCAATAACTTGCTGGGGAAAAATTCGTCATTGGAAGTACATCATATATTTCCGAAAGATCTCTTGTATAAAGCAGGAAAGAGTAAACCTATTGTAAATGCTTTGGCTAACTATGCATTTTTAACAAAAGAAACGAACCTTGCAATTTCCAACAGAAAACCGGAGGAATACATACCGGAATACAAGGAGAAATGCCCCGGTGCTATGGAGACACATTGGATTCCTTCGGATCCAGAACTTTGGAAGATTGAGAATTACGAAAAATTTTTGGAAAAACGTAGAATTTTGTTGGCCAAGGCAGCAAACAACCTTTTAGATTCTCTGTATCAAGGTCAAATTGCTGATGTAGAACTTCAGGATTATTCGGGTAAACAATATCACGAAGAAACCCCTGAGGAAGAAGAAATTGAAAGTATGTCTGCCTGGATGCTTGATCATGGCCTTAATGAAGGAACGATAAACCACGAATTATTAGATGAATCGGGTAAGACTGCTGCTATTATTGATTTGGCCTGGCCCCATGGAATTCAACAGGGATTAAGTGAGCCTTTGGCGCTTTTATTGAACGAGACTGCCGAGACGCAGGCTGTAGTTAGTAAGTATGGATACCGGTACTACACCAGTGTTGATGAACTTCAAGCATACATTCGGAACGCGTTTTTGCGATAGAATAATGTCTGACATGATGTTGAAAAGAACAATGGTGCTTTGTAGCAGGGTGAGGTAATGGAAATGGATGAGAAAAAAACTTTATCTGGGACAGCGTACTACTTGATTGAAGATTATTGTCTGGGGAAAGAAGAAGCGGGGAGATACTATCTTTATCAAAATGGGAAATGGGAGCCTGACACAGAAAACAGGATCATGGATCATAAAGTAGGATTTGATCCATTGGAGCCGGAAGATTCCCCATATCGTTTTGGAAATTATTCTGTGATGGCCGAAATGCAGGAAATATCAGAAAATGAAGCAATTTCTCTTATTCGAAAGCTGGAGAAGAAGATGAAATCATAGTTGGTCTTAAATGAGTCCTTGAATTCCATCAGGAAGGTTTTAAAGAAATCTTATAGTAAAAAACATCCCAAATTGGTTGGGACGCAGATAAAAATAACTGTGGAGCCCGGGGAGAAATGTGAGCAAATGTTGGATACTAAGCATGAAATAAGTGGTTTATTATACTTGTTGAGAGACAAGTTGAAAAAGCCTTTCGTCAGATGTTGGAAATTAAATAAGGGAAAAAACAGCCTTATTCGAAAATATGAACGAGCTTTAGCTGGAAAAGATGCAGATGAGATATATAAATATGCGTGTATCCTGGAAAACCTGATTGATGAGGGCAATGAAGAAGCAGAACCATCCATGGCCGTGAAGTGGTTTGAAGATTCAGCAGAGCTTGGATGTTCTGATGCAATGTACCGAGTGGGGATGATTTATGAAATAGGTGAATTTGGTCTGGAACCGAATGCAGAAATAAGCTTTTTATGGTACTTAAGAGCTGCAGATGCCGGAAATACAGAAGCTTATTTTTATGCCGGAATATGCTGTCAGGAAGGCGTAGGAATAGAACCGGATTTTGAACGGGCTATGAAATATTACAGATTTGGAGAAAATGAGGGGGATCCCTTTTGTATCCATCAAATAGGAGTGATGTATGGACGAGGCCTTGGAGTTCCTAAGAATACACAAATGGCTTATGAGTATTATTTAAAAGCCAGTGTAAAGAGTGTTCCAGAAGCTTATCAGAATATTGCAGTGCTTTGTGATACCGGAGAATTGGGAGAAGTGGATATACAGAAAGCCATGTATTACTATGAAAGGGCTGCCGAACTGGGACAGAAGGAATCTGAGAGACGGTTGCATGAGTTACGGGCAGAAAATTCAGGAGGGGAACTGTGAAATTAAATCCTATAACTGATTATTACGTTAGAAGTTTCCATGAAAGTAAGTATGGAATAATCAGACCTACCAGATGAGCGGGAACCGTGTAGATGTTGGGACTCTGAACCTGAACCCTGATTTTACAGTGCTCCGGGAGCAGCTGAATGAAATTGCTGAAAAATTCTTTTTGGCGCAGAAAAATGATATCCGGAAATCATGAAGCAGGTTTATTGTTCCTGGAAATTGTTCCGGACAGAGTAAAATACTTGCTTTTATGTACATATAAAAGATTTCTTTGCTGAATGACAATATTTGTCATAGATGATATGGTATAATTTCAGAAAATATGGAGGAGAAAGCGATGGAAGACAGCACTGGCCTGGGGAAAATGACACGTATCCTGACTATGTATGAACGCCTTCAGCAGGGAGAAATTATAAACAAGGCGAAGCTTGCAGAAGAATTCCATGTGGATACCCGCACAGTGCAAAGAGATATTGACGATCTTCGGATTTATTTTGCAAATAAAATGGAATTTGCAGAACCGGCTGATATTGTTTATGATCGGAAGAAGAACGGCTTCTATTTAAAGGAACACAATGACAAAATGACCGCCAGCCAATTGCTTGCAATCTGTAAGATTCTACTGGAGAGCAGGGCTTTCACGAAGAATGAACTGGATCTGCTGCTGGATGGTTTGATAAATAACTGTGCAAATGCTTCTGACAGAAAAACCTTGAGCCAGCTTCTCGCAAATGAGAGATTTCATTATTGTGAGCTGCAGCACCATACAGAACTTATTGAACGCATATGGGATCTTGGAAATGCTGTGAACCATCAGCAATACCTGACAGTTACGTATAAAAAGATAGACGGGCTGGTGAAACGGCGGCTCAAACCGGTAGGCATTTCCTTTTCAGAATTCTATTTTTACCTGGTTGCGTTTATTGAGACTGATGAGAAGGATGATAAGTATCTGTCTCCTGCGATTTACCGTATTGACAGGATTCAGTCTTATACCGTAGAAAAGGAGAATTTTGCAATACCTTATACGGAACGGTTTGAAGAAGGGGAATTTAAGAAGCGGATTCAGTTTATGTATGGCGGCAAATTGCAGAGAATCATCTTTAAATATAAGGGGAAACCTTTAGAGACGGTACTGGACCGCTTTCCGACGGCAAAAGTATTAGAGGAGAGCGATACTGGCAGTATCATAAGTATAGAAGTATATGGAACCGGGGTGGATTTCTGGCTGAAAAGCTATGGGGATGATGTGGAAATCATCAGCAGGAAGATTTTGAAATAAGCACATGAGGGGTGAGGCAAATGAAACAATATAAATTACTTGGCGCAGATGGAAATGTATATCTGTCAGAGACACCGGGTACATTTGGAGGGAATGGAAAACTGAAAATTTACGGGCGGCTGGACTGTCCATCAGCCCTTTCCACGATCAGACGGTTCCCGGGAAGTTACGAAAAGTCAAGAGTGTTTTTTGCAGATGAAAAAACAGCTCTTGCCGCTGGTTATCGCCCATGTGGGAATTGCCTCCGGGAAAAGTATCAGGAATATATGAATGACCCACAAAAATATCGGGAGAAGTTCGGATTATGAGCAGCTTTGCTGCCGCTCTTTCATCATGACATGTTTTCAGGCAGAGAGATGAGTTTTTTGGCTATGTTTAGTCGCTCTGAACTTATTATACGAGGATATAGAATGAGAAAAAATATTGAAAATGCCGCAAAAGCGGTTGGCCTGATGGACTCGTATTTACGAGATAAGTTTTCTGGAAAAAATGGCGAAGCTCCTCAGGAAAAGAAGATCTGGGAAAATACATATATATATCACCAGATAGAGGGACGAAAGGACGGTCATGTATTTACCATAAGCGAACATATACGTGGAATGATTTATTCTATGCTTAGTTCGGGTGTTTCATGGGACCGGATTGCAAAGGAGATTGATATCAGCACTGGAAGGATAATACCTGTTGATGATGTTTTCGGAAAATATGATCCTGAAACGCTCGTAAATTCTGAGCCCAGGGAATTGTGCAATGCAATTACAGAAAAGAATTGCAATGGCCGATTTACAGAAAAGCAGATGGAAGGCCTTCTTATGAATATTCCAAAACTGCAGGCTATAGACAAAGAATACAGGGGGATAGACAATTTTTATAATAGTATTATCGGGACGGAAGGCTCTGGCTTAAAAAAGCTGATTCAGACGCTCTCAGGGTCAGGAAGCAAATATAAAATGGCTCAGCTGGGTGAGGCTCTGACTTCGGAATATCTGCGCAATGTTGGATATGATATCCCGAAACCAGATACACACATCCGGAGGATTCTTGGGCGTGGGATTCTCGGCTGTTCTGATGCGGAAACGGTTTCTGTTTTTGAAGCTTTCGATATTATCAGTGAGATTGCTCAGGTTATGAACTGGCCGCTGGCAAAAGTTGATTATATTTTGTGGTCATACTGTGCAGATGGCTATGGAGAAATTTGTACTGTGCATCCAAAATGCGATCAATGTATAGCTAATAAAGTCAGTGAATATTGCGTGAAAGGGAAAAATTACGGCAGTAAAGAGAAGAACTCGAACGAGAATCTGTATTTGCTGTTTTGTAACTATGGGATAAAGCCAAATGACTCTTGCCCTGAAATTATCAAAAAGGTGGCATATAAATCATTTGCGTCTTTTTGCAGAAGGATATCTTTTTACGATTCCGCATCATTGGATGAAAGGAATAAGGCTGTTAAAGATACAGATGAGCTGCTGGCAGAGAGAATTCCGGTGTTCCTGAAAGCTGTTCAGACAGAAAATGACAGCCAGGAATTTTTTGATCAGAAGCATAAGGAACTATGCGGGGAAATGATTCAGCTATTTGAACCTGCAGGCGGGCTGACTTATGGCATTGCTCAAAGATGGCTGAATCAGACACTGCAAAACCTGACGGTGGTTGATTGTAATATGCCTGTTGCTTCGCTCCCAGTTGCTGATACGAAGAAATATTATCATGTTCCGGTAGAACCGGCAGTGTTATCCGTGGCAGCTGGAAAGAGAAAAGGCAGGTTTGAGCATGAATTGTGTATTCCGTGCGCTCCTTTGAAACACAATGAACCGATGGTCTATCAAATGGACTGGTATGTTTCTGGCAGGATGCAGCCTTTTGAAAAATGGGAGTATCCAGAGTACATGGATTTTCAAAAAGCAGTGCGTAACCGGCTCGCAGAATTGGCATCCAGTCAGGACGGAGCGTTTATGACTCCGCTGGACTGGGCTTTCTGCGCAGCACTGGAAGCGGCTCAACCGAGGTATTCTTTATAAAAATTCTGTCAGACTGCGCATCCTGTTTCTAGGGGGAATTGAATGATGGAGATGCGGATTAAAGAAGATATATTAGAAGCGGTCATAGATATTGTGGATTCAGCATACATGAGAAGCTATCTCTTAGAGAAGCGGAATGAAATTACGATCTCAGAGTATGTTGAGCTGATTGCTGCTGCCCCGCATTCGCTGCCCCAAAAGGCATCATTGTTATCGGACTTATTAAAGATTCCCATGAGCGCAGAAGATTTTCAGTATGTAAAAAGAAGCCTGCGAATGGTGGAGACTGCCCTGGAGCGGTTATATAGTGTGGATAGGACGAAGACGATATTATTATTGAACTGCATAGACATTGAAAAAGGGGAACCGTGTTTACTTGAGGCGGTTCCTGTCCTGTCTTATCAGGGGGCATTGCAGTACATCCGGCAGAATTATGTGAACGATACAGACGATGATTTTACACTGGATGACAGGGAATGCGATTTCTATTTTCGCCTGGACTTTTACGATATACAAGAAAGTGAAACGTTGGAACAGCAGTATTGTTATATCTTAACGCCGGGTGGCGAAGTCCAGTATTTCAGAAACGACCTTGATGGAAAGAAACGGGAGCATAAGATTGGGGAGCCAAAGTCAACCCTTTTTTACAGGCATGGCAAGGAAGCGGAATATGCTATGACACCTTATCAGCCGGGGGATATTCTGTATGTAAACTGCCGCCCCTATACTTTACCTTCTTATTGCCTGATTTATCGTATCAATCCGGATATGCCGAGAGACTGCTGCAGCCTGCGTTGCTTTTATCCGGCGTTCGATGGTGTGATTGGCGAGGGTGCTCTGAAGCATGGCCATTTTTCAACAATGGCATCGGATTATTATACAGACTGTTTTGTTTCGCCGTTGTACCGTGCAGAATTATATACCGGAGAACTGCCGGAATCATGTTCTTTTATGAAACAGGTCAGTTCGATTTTAAAGGAATATCCTGAACTCGGAAAAGATATTGATTCTCTTATGTGGAAATATGGAGAGGATTTCCCCGTGCATTCAGGAAGTGCTTATAAAAGCATACATGGAATAACAGCGGAAGGATGGGAGAAAATCACAAATCACTGTCTGGAATATGCCAGGAATCAGAAATTGAGGAACAGATCATGAATGTGTATGATTGTTGGTCAATAGCTGTTTCTCGATTCGCTCAGAGGAAATGGCTAGGGAGATTCAAACTGATTGCATTCGTCCGTATCGCCGGGAGATAATGGAAAAAATCGGTGTTGTTTCTGCCAGTGATAACGACCAGACCAGTAAATCATAATGTGATGTCAAATAGCGTCCGAAAAGAGGTAAAAAATGAATGGATTAAATTTTATTATGGTAAGATGTAATGTCTCAGTTAAAGAGGTTTCTGACATTTTAGGCGTTTCCCAACAAGAGATAGATTTATGGAAAAATGGAAAACAGCCTGTTCCTGAAGAACAAAAATCTCAGTTGGCAGAATATTTTGGAATAGGAAAGGAGTACTTTGGAGAGATAAGCGAGGAACAAAAACAAGTTCTTCTTGAGAAAGCCATGTTCCGTTACTTTAAGGATGAAAAAGAATATTACACCTACAAGCCGTGCCTGGAGGGTGACAGAAATCGAATGATAGTTTGTTTTCCGGAAGAAAGAGAAATATCCCTGGACGAGGAATATGTTCAGGTGGAAAAGCAGTTAAAAAGTACTCTTGAAAAAGCCTCGGATATCATTCGTGACCATGACAGAGGACGGGGCATAATGGATAAGGTTGGCGCTATCCGGCGCGGATGCAAGTTATATGATGCCTTTAACCAAATTATGGATGAAAAGTCAAAACAGGAACCGGGAAATCGTGTGATGTATTATGATGAGATAAAAAGTATAGTGCAGGCGATTTTACTTGCACAGAATTTGATGTCAGTAGAGGAGCTTCCTGAAGAACATCCTGAGTTAGAATATCTCGGCAAACGAGAGTGGACGATTTCTCTGGCAAAATTATTCAGCGAACACTGGAACGAGCAAAAGAAATTATCCAGAGAACATTTGGATGCGCAAAAAGCAGAAATAAAGCAAAGGGAAAAGAATGACAGGCACGAACGTACCGATGATTCGACTGAACCGACACAAGACTTAAACGAGATAATCGTAAAATTGGAAGAGAAAAACCGTGAAATCAGACAAAGTGGACAAGAATCAGGGAGAAAAGGCAGCTGGTTTTTCCCGGTTCATGTATCAGAGCAGTGAGAAGATGGAAAAAGCATACATGAAGAAATTATCAGGCTATAGAGCTACGACGGAGAAACAGTGCAATGTCATTAAGAGGTGTATTCTGGGATGTTGACGGATGCCTGTATGCATTCCCGTTTAATGAAAATTATTTAGAAACAGGCGTAGCCAGGTCGGGCAATACTTATGCGCATAAAAAACTATGGGCGGCCATAAAGCCAAAAAGTTGCCGCCAGCCCTATAACTATTATCCCCGGGGACGAGTAGAAGTTACCTCCAAAGGTAAAGCACTCATCTATATGAATTCATATGTTGATGAGTGCTTACTCCCTGAAATCAGGGAAATATTTGAAATTAATGACAATTATCGGATCATTTATGACAACAGCTTTCGTTATAAATGTCATTTGGACAATGACTGGAAAGCGGACTATTCAAAATGATGATTGAAATGAGAAGACAATTTATGGATGATAAATTCAGGACTGGAGAAAGTAATGAAAGCTGTAGAATTAAACCGCGATTATGTCGCGCGTATCAATCTGAAAACGGATTGTGATGACAGAAGCGAGCTTCTGCGATACTGTCTCGGACATCCCGATGAGCAGTACCTTGCCATTGGCTGGAGTCATGTTTACGAGAATAATCATATTGAAAGCTATGGGGATTATTACCAGGCGGTGAGGGCAAGAGTGACCAGAATCAACCACGCGCTGAACCTTTTTGCGGATACGCGGGAAAATGATTTGTTCTGGACGCGTGACCTGGATGGATGCTACTGGATTTGCCGCGTAAAATCTCCTGCGGAAGCAAAGTGCATCCTGCAAATGGATATAGGAGCTGTGCTTTCGGTGGAGGCGTACAAATGCGGCCTGGAGGTTCCCGGGCAGATCAAGGCGTCTTTTAACCGTCCGAGAGGCGGAATCTGTGAGGAGATTCGCGACAGCAATATTGTGGAGTACTCTAAGTATACCTATAATCGACTTTCTGGAACGGCATTCTATTACGTGAACAAGACGGAAAAGGAAAACTTTCTTGCAAATCTGCCGGATTTTGAGCTTGAAGAGCTTGTTATTTCTTACCTCCAGATTGTTGACAATTATTATGTGCTGTCTAACTCAATCGCGAATAAATCTACGACCGTCAAAATAGAATGTGTCCTGCATTCAAGAAATGCAGAAAATCCGCGTAAGGCGGTAGTGCAGGTCAAGGCGAAGAAGGCAGCTCCTTTACGTGCAAGTGATTTCAGGGAATTTGTGGAGCAGGGATTTTATGTTTATCTGTATTGCCCTGATTACATAGATGACCTGGGTTCCGATAAGGTCGTACAGATTAAAGATGCTGATCTGCTTGAGTTTGCAGAGAAATATGAATCGGTATTGCCGCAGAATATTTTGCAGTGGAGGACGCTTTTTCAATAACGGAGGCAGGACAAGTTTTTCAGAAACGGTCTGAGAACAGTAGGTGGGAATAGGAATCTGCCTCGTGACAAATGGGTGAGAACATGAATCTTCCAATAACCAGAGGAGGACATCGCAATGAACGAGACAAAATACCTTGTGAAATCGGACAGAATGGGAGCTTTTTTCCGCTATGAGCTGTCTTTTGATGAGCTGCTTCCTGCGGAATATGCAGGAAGCCATATAGAATACGAACCTTATTATGTTCAGTGGAGTGATATCCGGAAATTACTGGAAAATCTGCGGAGCTGCAATGACACACCGGTTGCTTTTGATGAGAAGTGGGGCAGCATGGTTGTTACGGATCTGATGGAGCAGGGCAGCCTGTTTTTGCTTAATGATGAGGAGACAGGCAAGGCAGATTTCACGCGGCCTTATGGAAGGAAACTGCCGGAGAATGCCGCAGAGGCGATGTATACTGTGGCGTTTTCTCTTGAGATGAGTACCTGCGAGGTGGAGGAATTTCAGCCGGAAGCCCGCTGCAGGGATTTTATCGATTTCGAATGCCTGGAGCAGGACATTTCTCTGATGGAAGAGGGCAGGTTCAGCGAGATTCGGCCGCTCTTCTGGACAGATGAGGGAAAGGCGCATTATCTGCGGTTCTTTGATTACAGCGGGCTGGATATGATGGTGGAAGAGGAGTTGGCCCTTGTAAGGGATGCGATTGAAAGTCTGATGGGAAAAGGATATCCGGATGCAATGAAAGTCATGGCGTACAGCTGCTATGGCGGGAATCGCCTTTATCCCTGTGACTGGAGAGCTTCGCATGATCTTCTGATTCATCTTCTGGAAAAGGACGATCCTTTTTCAAACGAGATTCAGAAAGGAAATTACGCGAATTCCCTCGGCTACATTTATTTTTATGGGCGCTGCAATGATGGCGTTCCCCAGTATGATAAGGCATTTTATTATTTTTCGATAGGTATGGCCAGCGGCTGCCATGAGTCTGTCTACAAACTGGCGGATATGTTTTCCAGAGGCCTTGGGACAGAAAAGAATGAGACGATAGCCAGAAACCTGATCGAACAGGTTTATGATACAACAAGAGAATTATTCCAGGCAGGACAATACAGCTGCGAGTTCGCGGATGCTGCGTTGCGCATGGGGAAAGTCTGTGAACAGTACGGGAGAAAACCGGAGGATGCTGATCCGGATTCTTTTGGCTCAGAGGGTTCCGTGAATCTCATCCATGCGTATAAGTATTATCTCGAGGCGCAGCTGGCGATTGAGCTTCGCAGGAAACAGAACAAATTTTATGGGGACGAGTCGGTGGCAGGAAGAATTCATGAAGCTGTAGAAAGGCTCAGGCCAATCTGTGAAGATTCAAATCCGCAGCTGATGATGCAGTGCAATACATTTCCAGACCTGTTTAATGATTTGCTGGAAAACCGCAGAACATCGTTGTTTACGGTCAGGAAGACGGAGAATTATATTGAAATTACAGGGAAGAGAATTGAGATTCCGGGAATTCAGGATCATGTTGCTGAAACCAGTGTGCCTCCAGAAGACCGCGCCGGCGGCAAAAAGCTTCTGGTGGTTCTGCCGGAATATGGAATCTGCAGGCTTGTGGATCAGGTGACCTACCGGGTGCGGGATATAAGAGAATTCTGGGTCGCCGGTGATGCGGACAGCTTTAAGGCGAATATCATGAACTGGGTCTGGCGCAGTGATAAAGACAGATATGAATTTTACCGCGATGATGAACTGGTGGCCTATATCGGTGCGTTGTATTATGTGTATGAGGTTGATGAATGAAGAACTGCAGTATTGGATGACGGAAGAATCCTGAAGATTAAAGACTTTATGTGCTTTGCTGAGGATGTACATAATCGGTATTAGCTCCAGGGGTTATAGGGCTTATAGAAAGAAAAATTTATACTACAAGTATAATGACAATCTTGAAATTCTGCGTTATAACGCGTATCAATCAGAGTACGAAAAGAAAAGATCAGCGTACAATACAAAACAGGACTTTACAGCCCGGAAAGGATAAGGACATGACTTTCAGCTTTTTCTATTACCTTGTTGAAGAACGACATGAGCAGGCACTTGAGAAAAAACAGTGCTTTGATTTGGTGTGTCCATATAGGGTAAGAAAAAGCCGACTGAAATGTGTTGAGATATAACTGCTTTCAGAGAGTATGGCAGGAGAATCAGACATGATATTTCATCAGAGCCGCTTATCTTGTATGGGATAGGCGGTTTTCTTTTTACAAAAAACACCTCATTAGCTCAGCGGAAGAACACCCGGCTTTTAACCGGGGAGCCATGGGTTCGAATCCCATATGAGGTATCCAGCAGCATCAAGATTATGGAGGGAGAAGCAGATTATGTTGGAAATCAAAGGAAAAATAAACACGGCGATAGCCTATGCGAATATTATTGAGGAGGAAGCGATCGAACAGATTCGCAGGATGTGCGATCAGGAATTTACCAGAGACAGCCGGATTCGTATTATGCCGGATGTCCATGCAGGAAAAGGCTGTACGATTGGAACGACAATGACAGTTGTAGATAAGGCGGTTCCGAATATTGTTGGAGTGGATATTGGATGCGGTATGTTTACTGTAAATCTTGGAAAGCGGGCGATTGACTTTGAAAACCTGGATGCAGCGGCACATTACATTCCGTCGGGAATGAAAGTGCGGGAAGGGCGGCAGGAACGCTTTGACCTTACTGAACTGTGCTGTTACCGAAGCCTGAAAGACACGAAACGTCTGGAGAGAAGTCTTGGAACGCTGGGCGGCGGCAATCATTTCATTGAAGTGGATCAGGCACAGGATGGAACCAATTATCTGGTAATCCATTCCGGCAGCAGAAACCTTGGCAAATAAGTCGCTGAAACCTATCAGCAGCTGGCAGGGGACTTGCAAAAAGGGAAGGAAGAATACTTTCGGAAACGGGATGAAATCATCCGAACTTATAAGGAAGCCGGCAGGAAGAAAGAGATACAGGCGGCGCTGAAAGCAATTTCATGGAAACAGAAAGAGTTGGCTGTCCCGGATGATTTATGCTGGCTGTACGGGACTTATTTTGAAGATTATCTCCACGATGTTGAGATCTGTCAGCGCTTTGCGCGAAGGAATCGTGAAAAGATGGCCGAGATCATTCTGGAGAGAACAGGGATGGAGGGCTTTGACGTATTTCATACCATTCACAATTATATTGATACGGATGAGATGATCTTACGAAAAGGAGCAATCGCGGCACATGAGGGTGAGCGGGTTCTGATTAATATGAGGGACGGGAGCATTCTGGCGACCGGAAAGGGGAATCCGGAGTGGAATTATTCCGCACCGCACGGAGCAGGCCGTTTGATGTCGCGCAAGAAAGCAAAAGAGAACCTTTCCATGGAAGAATACCGCCGCTTGATGGAAGGCGTTTATACAACTTCCGTCAACGAGTCCACGCTGGATGAAGCACCAATGGCATATAAATCTCTGGATGACATCATTGATATGATTCGGGAATCGGTGGATGTGATTGATGTATTGAAACCGGTATACAATTTTAAGGCATCTGACTGACCAGAGGAGTTACCTGTTCTGGCAGCCGGATGCCGGAACAGGAGGAAAATGAGATGTTTACAATCCCTGCCATAGATATGGCTAAGACGGGTCAGAATATCAGAAACTTAAGAATACAGGCGGGTTTGAGTGTTAAGGATTTACAAGGCATCTTTGGCTTCTCAACACCACAGGCATTATACAATTGTCGGCAGGGAGTCTCCCTGCCGACAATTGACAATATGGTCGTATTGGCCGCGCTGTTTGGCGTAAAGGTAGATGATATTCTGGTTATTGCTGACGAAGACAGCATGATCGCCAGCGCATAAAAACAGAGCGAAGATGATTCGCTCTGCATAAGACTCCGTGGTCTAATGGTCAGGACACTGCCCTTTCAAGGCAGTAATGCCGGGTTCAAGTCCCGCCGGGGTTGTTTAGGGCTCCATAGTCTAATGGTTAGGACACCTCTCCGCTTCGCTTCGGTCGTTGCCAAACAGGTGCCACTGGCACCTGGCAACCTCTCAAGGCGGAGATGTTGAGTTCAAGTCTCACTGGGGTCACTGTGGTCGTAGCTCAAATGGTAGAGCGGTGGTTTGTGGCACCATTGGTTGCGGGGCGCTGGACATCCAGTGGATGTCCGTTTAGCACGACCGGAGCGAAGCGTAGACGAATCCCGCCGGTCACCGATATGGGCAGGTAGCCTAGCGGCGAAGGCAGCTGACTGTAAATCAGCCACAATGAAACATCGGAGGTTCGAGTCCTCCCCTGCCCATTGCTCCGATAGTCTAAAGGAAAGAATATCCGGCTACGAACCGGAGATACAGGTTCGATTCCTGTTCGGAGCGCTACATAATACACTGGAAAAGCATTTGATGGTTCTTATGATTCTATGTGGATGTTTTTTTATCAAATCTTCAGTGCAGAAGGTATGCTGGAAAATGGGAACAGACCGGGTACTTCGGCTGTTCCCTACCGATGAGATTTAAAACTCGTCAGTTTATAAACTTCGCTATTATGTCCATAAGTTTAGAGAGCGATGAACGGCGTTCTTTAATTGCTTCCTGGAGAGACTTTTGCCCATAAACAGTCATCACTTGCTCCGATGTCCAAACATCACCGAATTCTTTCATTGTTTCTATAAAAATTTCGCTTTCTTTCAAAGTCATAGATCAATACTCCTTAATATTATGCCAAAGTGTCAGCTGGAGAGTCAGCAGATGAGTTGCTAAGACAGTTAGTTGATAACCGGTCCAGCATCGACGGAATATTCGCCAGTACCATCTTCAACCATTAGAATCATACCTTCCTGTAAATTTACATAGGTACTGTAATCGTTGTAAATAAAATCGTTACTTGCCGAATACTCCGCAATAGCGTCTGATTCTTCACCAACCGTAAATCGATCTGTTTTGTGGTAGGCAAGGTAGTCTTCAGTATTGTCAAATACAGTCACAGTCAGATAATCGGATGTACATTTAATATTCATTTTTTCGCAGACAATATCTTCGCCCGCAATGTACAGTCCTGAGTAAAGTATGCTGGATGTTTCGGTAGTGTATCTGCTGAATTCGCACATTCCATCGTCAAGCAGGAGAATATTGCCTTTTTTCAGGTTTACATAAATCTGTTCGTCCTCATAGAGATAGTAGTTCGTCCACGCATATGCTTCCAAAGCATTTCGATATTTTCCGACAGTATTTTTTTCTGCTTTCAGGAAGTCATCATATTCTGTTTCGTCAGAGAAGACCACCACTTCCATAGAGTAATCAGTATTTGTGCAGGTGATTACATAGGAATCTGCAGGGATATCCTCACCGACACAGTAGACTGTATTTGAATACATTTCATCGCTATTGGTGGTGTTTTCTGTTTCTTCCTCAACATCGGTCTCAATAGCACTGGCAAATATTATTTTTTCCTGCCCAGAGGTTTCCAGTGTAGATATTTTGACTGTGGCTACAGGGAATATATCATTTTCCAGAGAGCTTCCCTGAACATCCTCGTATTTGGTAACTGCCAGAAGCATGGCGGTTGCCGTCAATAGAGATACTGTAGAAACGGATTTTGCAAATTTTTTCACTGCATTTACCTCCTTTAATTAATGGGTTTGAGCGTGTGATAGTGTGTTGGTTCCCTAAGAATAATTACAGATCAGCAAGTAACTGATTGAGTTTCTTGATGTTTTCCTGAGTTTCTCTGCACCTCACTTCCATAATTACGAGCTGTTTTTGCAATGCGGCCTTTTTAAGTTCATTGGGAGCATCTATGATGCCAGAGATATTCTTTAACGAAAACCCAATTTTCTGATAGAACCGGATTTCGCTGATTCGTTCCTCACTCGCGTGGTCATACAGCAAATGCCCGTACTTATTTTTCCCGGAAGCCGCAACAAGACCGGCTTTTTCATATCCCTGGATGGCCCGCCGGGTGACTCCAGTGCTGCAGCATATTTCGCGTAATGTTTTTCTTTCCATTTATTCCTGCCTCCATACCGTAAAATTGCACGTTACGTGCTGTCAAGCCTAATTTTTTTCACAGAATCACACGCTCATAAAAGGACGTGTAAATTTTGCGGACGGTATGGCGGATAAAGAAAAACACCTGCCAGAACTGACAGGTGCTTGAATGAACTCCTTATTCTGTTATATGTAAAGTATCAGTTGGTCAGTGCAGCTGTTACTGCGACTGCATATATATGGATTATGCGCTCTCGTTAAGACAAAAATATGACTTCATATTCAGAGAACGCCGCCAGGCTCATCTCAATCAGGCGTTCTGCATTTTCCAGTGCCTCATCATAAATGCCTTCTTCCTCTGCCTTGCTGACACCTTCTGCTTCAATCTCTTCAAACATAGACTGATACTCGTCAAAATCAATCGGGTTCAGGATATTATTTTTTTCATCACAGTTCACGCTGTCCCATATGATGTAGCTGTCTGTTATGGCAAGATCCGGCATGGATATGTAAATTCTGCCACTCTCATCATCTACCTGAACGTTGATATCATCTGCGTTAAATCCAACCTTCACGACAACCGAACAGTCAATGTTTACTGTGTTTGTCGTTCCCGGAACAGCTATGTCATCCAGCATATATCTTGTAAAGTCTTCTGATTTTATAATCTGATAATTTCCAGAATATGTAGACCATTCGTTCAGCTGTTCCAGCTTTCCTTCAATTTCATCCACAGTTACTACACGTTTTTCAACCTCTCCGGGTAGTTGCAGATCAAAATCTTCATCATCATTTTCTACTGCTTCGGCAGAGGCATCCGTACCAAAAAAGCGATTATAGAAAGATCCGGCCTCAAATACTAAAACAAGCACCAGGAGGACAGCCAGACCGTGTAACAGTTTCTTTGCGAGTGCTAGTATTTTTCTCATCGTATATCTCCATCTTTACAGCCATGCTGTAACCAATACAACTGTATAAAACACTACGATTACACCAAGAATCCCCAAAGCTGCGAATTCCGATAAAACGGAGCGGCTGTTCCGCGCCAACGGCGCGCTCAGTCC
>JAJBVE010000009.1 GCA_020859995.1 Clostridiales bacterium | reverse complement strand
TACTTTCTGATCTTCTCCAAACACATAGGCGCGGTAGATAAATACCCGGACCTTCTCCCCTTCCTGCACCGGCTCCTCCTCAATTTTCCGCATGCCCTGCACCAGAATCCCGTGAATCCTCACCCACAAGTCAATCTCGCGTCCGCGGAAAAGCACGCGTTCGACGATCCCATCCTCTGTAGAAATTTCATAGCGGAGCGTCTCCCCTGCTTTGGAAATACTCACATTCTCCGGCCGAATGACAGCGTGGTATTCCGGACCGAGCTGCCCGAACCCGCTGAAGCTGCCGATATTGTCAATCCGTGTCGGGTGTCCCATGAATTCCGTGACGAAGGCGGTATCCGGATTGCGGTAAATCTCCATCGGTGAGCCGATCTGCTCAATCCGACCCGCATTGGTGATGATGATCTCATCCGCCACTTCAATTGCCTCATCCTGGTCATGTGTGACAAAAATGCTGGTCACCCCGACCTTATTGATCATTTCACGCAGCCAGGCCCGAAGCTCCTGTCTTACCTTCGCATCGATCGCGGCAAACGGCTCATCTAAGAGCAGCAGCTCCGGATTCGGCGCCAGAGCCCTTGCAAAAGCCACCCGCTGTCTCTGCCCGCCGGAGAGCTGATTTGGATAGCGTTTTTCCAGTCCTTCCAGCCCGATCAGGGAGATCAGCTCATTGACCCGCTCCCGGATGTCCTTTGATTTCCATTTATTCACCTTCAGGCCAAAAGCGATATTGTCATACACCGTCTTATAGCGGAACAGCGCATAATTCTGAAAGACGAACCCCACGCCGCGTTTGCTGGCAGGGACATCGCTGACATCCTTCCCATTGATCAGGATTTCACCTGAATCCGCCGTCTCCAGGCCGGCAATCATACGCAGGATCGTGGTCTTTCCGCTTCCGCTCGGTCCGAGCAGGGCAACCAGATGCCCTTTCCCTACAGAAAAACTCACATCCTGAGACGCCTGGCAATCCTGAAAGGCCTTATTGATTCCTCTCAGTTCCAGATAGTTATCATTTGCTGCTTCTGTTTTGTGATTTGGCTGTTCCATTTTGTTCTCCCTGAGATTCTATCTATCGTCTGATCCTCTTGTTGTCTGACAATTTGCCATCCTGATTACGTCTGCTGCCAGTCCAGGCAGCGCAGGAAATTCCCACAGCCAGCTGCTTCGCGGCGGAATGTTTCCCGAATGAGACTCCATCACGATTTTACAGATTCTTTCTTTGGAATCTTCCAATCATTTCGTAATCCTCTATCGCGAAAACATTTCCCATCAGAGGCCGCTCACGCATCCAAAGTCTCCTGCTTTCCCCTGCGCTCCAGCACGCTGCGGAGGATCAGGATCAGCACTGCCATCAGTACCAGAATGGCCGACACCGCGAACGCTCCTGTAAAATCGTACCCCTGATACAAAAGCTCGATATAAAGCGGCATCGTGTTGGTTTTTCCGCGCAGATGACCGGACAGCACCGATACCGCGCCGAACTCCCCCATCGCTCTGGCACTGCAGAGGACAATTCCATACAGAAGCGACCATTTGATATGCGGAAACGTGATTTCCCGGAAGATCCGGAATCCCCCGGCGCCCATCAGCGCCGCCGCTTCCTCTTCGTCCGTCCCCTTCGCCGTCAGCACCGGGATAATCTCCCTCGATACAAATGGGAACGTGACAAAAATCGTTGCCAGTACAATCCCGGGCACTGCGAAAATAATCTGGATCCCTGCTGCTTTCAGATAAGGATACAGTGCGCTCTGCCGTCCAAAAGTCAGCACATAGATCAGGCCTGCAATAATTGGTGAAACGGTCAGCGGCAGGTCGATCAGCGTTGAGATAATTTTCTTTCCGCGAAACTGAAAACGGGTGATCAGCCAGGCGGCGAAAATACCAAAAAAGGTATTAAAGATCACGGTAAGCACTGTCACCTCAATGGTCAGAAGGATTGCCTTTACCGCATACTCATCCGACACAGCCGCCCAGAACGCCCCAACTCCTTCCCGAAAAGCGGTCACAAGGACATAGATCAACGGCAACACCAACATGACGATCAGAAAGGCCGCGCAGATTCCGATGAGCAGCCATTTTACAGGCCCTGAGTTTTTCTTTGTATTCATAAAAATCGCCTCCTATGCGATCCCGCTCACGATCCGCGACGCACGGCTCTGTACCACTGCATTAATGAAAAGGATCGCGAATGCCGCCATCAGCATCACCAGTGCAATCGAGGTCGCGCTGGCATAGTCATACTCCTGCAGCTCGGACATAATCATCAGCGGCGCAATTTCTGTTTTATATGGCGTGTTTCCTGCGATAAACACGACACTGCCATACTCTCCAAGTCCCCTCGCAAAGGAAGTGGTAAATCCTGCGATCAGCGATGGGAAAATTTCAGGCAAAATCACATGCCACAGTGTCTGCCGTCCATTTGCGCCAAGGATATTGGCCGCCTCTTCAAACTGCGGATCGAGGCTTTCCAGCACAGGCTGCACAGAGCGGACCACAAATGGAATCCCAATAAACACCAGAGCCACCGTTATACCAGTCGTTGTGTAGGCGATCTTTATCCCAAACCATCGGTCAAAAAAGCTTCCCACCCAGCCGTTTGTGGTGGTAAGGTGGGTAAGAGAGATACCCGCGACCGCAGTTGGAAGCGCAAATGGAAGTTCAATAATTCCATTCATAATCTCTTTGCCGGGAAACTCATAGCGTACCAGCACCCAGGCCAGGATCGTACCCATCACCGCGTCAATCACCGCTGCGACAAAAGCAGTCCGGAAGCTGACTGCGTAGCTGGACAATACCCTGGGTCTGGTCACGGTACTGATGAATTCACTAAACGAAAGCTGTGCGGAAAAAATGACCAGCGTACAAAGCGGAATGACCACGATCAGCCCCAGCATAGCCGTTACGATTCCAAGAGAAAGGCCAAAGCCCGGAATCACTCGTTTCTTTTTTCTCTTCTTTTCTTTCAAAATCTGGTTCCACCTTTCCACCGCGGCCGCCGCGCAATATGCGATGGCCGGGGCGCATCCATTTCCCTTTATGAATACGCCGCGCCACCGCGCATATTATATTCACTTACTCTTCATAGATGCTGTCAAAGATACCGCCATCTACGAAATGGATCTCAGTTGCCTCTGTCCACCCGCCAAAGTGGCTGATGTCCGTCAATTCTATGTTCGTATTGATCCACTTGCCGTCTTCCGGAAGCTCCGTGATCGTATTGCCCTCATCCTCCGTCGCGTACTCCGCAAGGATCTCTTCATTTGACGGGCGGTAATAATTCTCCGCTTCCAGGCGCTGTGCCTCATCCGAATACAGGTAGCTCAGATACTCGGTCGCAACCTCTCTGGTACCTCTGCTGTCTACCACCTCATCAACGATCGCTACGGTCGGCTGGCACAGGATGGATACGGACGGCACTACGATCTCATACTCACCCGGATACTCTTCAAGAGCCAGGAATGCTTCATTTTCCCAGGCGATCAGCACATCGCCCTGGCCGTTCTCGGTAAAGGTCGTCGTTGCGCCGCGCGCGCCGGAGTCGAGTACCAGTACATTCTCATAAAGGGTCTTGATGCTCTCCTGAATCTCTTCCTCGCTCTGCCCCTGCAGCTCGAAATAGTACCACGCCGCCAGATAATTCCAACGTGCGCCGCCGGAGGTCTTCGGATTCGGCGTGATCACGCCTACGCCTTCCTTCAGCAGATCATCCCAGTCCTGAATGTCCTGCGGATTGCCGGAGCGCACCAGAAAGACGATCGTAGAAGTATAAGGCGAGCTGTCCAGATCAAACTCCGAGGTATATCCTTCCTCAATCAGGCCTGCATCCACAAGTGTATCCACATCACCCTCCAGAGCCAGCGTCACCACATCGGCCTCCAGGCCGTTTGCTACCTCCAGAGCCTGCTTGCCGGAGCCGCCGTGAGACTGTACGATCTCGACCTCCTCGCCGAACTCCTCCAGATAATGTGCCTGAAACAGCTCATTGTAAGCCGCGTAAAGCTCTCTGGTCGGGTCATAGGAAACATTGGTAATCTCCACTGCTGCGGACGCATAGGCAGACACACTGCCCACGCCCAGTAAAATCGCTGCCGCTAAAGCGGTAATTCTTTTTCTATTCATAATCTTATATCCTCCATTTCCGGGGTCTTCCCGTTTATATTTATCTATAAATCCTGCATATAAGCTTCTACCGCAGAAATCACTTCTATTGCATCGGCTGGTTCTTCACAGAGCTTGTTCAAAAACAGCTTTTCCTGACTGGTTCCTTCCCATGATTTCCTGTACCGTTCATCATCTGACAGCTGCTACAGCCGCAGATCCCTCCGGCAGATAAAAACACAACGCGCATATCATCGCCTCCATATTTCCTATTAATTTAATAGGTTTTCTATGCTTTACAGTCGCTATGATACTACAAAAAAAGGAATCCGTCAATTACCGGATTCCGATAGCTGGTTATCGGTTTTACAGATAACCATGTCCTGTTCAGTTTCATGTTCGTAACATGCAGCAGCGGCTGTAAGGGTCTCCATTCGCTTTCCAGTTTATGTTCAAATTCGCGCAGCGAGCGTAGTCGAAAGCCGCACGGATCACATTATCATTCCAATGATTATCATACCACTGCAGAGATCGCGTTTGTAAAATCCTCAACCAGATCTTTCGTATCTTCAATCCCCACGCTGACGCGGATCAGGTCGTCATAAACTCCCGCTGCCGCTTTTTGCTCCTCTGACGCATGTACATAAATCGTGGAAGCCGGATGAATGACCAGGGTCCGGACATCCCCGATATTCGTAGCCTTTTTCGCATACTTCAGGCTGTCCATCACCTGGTACGCCTTCTCCTTCGAGCCGACGCGCACGGTCAGGATCGCACCGCCTCCCTTTCCACCAAACTGGTTTTCTG
>JAJBVE010000225.1 GCA_020859995.1 Clostridiales bacterium | reverse complement strand
CCCCCTAGTTTTTCGACGCCGACGACTCCTTCGCTGCTTTCTTCGACTCTGTCGCTTCCGTCTCAGTCTCTCTCGCCTGTGTCTGCGCCTCCGTGGCCTCTGTCTGAGCTTCTGTGGCTTCCGTCTGCGACTCTGTCGCCTGTGTCTGCGCCTCTGTTGCCTCCGTCTGTGCTTCCGTGGCCTGTGTCTGAGCCTCTGTGGCCTCCGTCTGCGCTTCTGTCTCCGCTGTTTCAGCCGCCGCACTCGTTACTGCTTCCATCGTGCTGGTCTGTGTCTCTGCCTCTTCAGTCTCAGCCACTGCACTCGTCTGCGATTCCGTCGCCTCTTCCGAAATAGCCGCTGCCTGTGTTTCCTCCTCTGCCAGCGTCTCCTGCGGAAGTTCCCCTGAGGAATTTGTCATTGTAGCAAACATATCCTCCAGATTGGCCGTCGTCTCGGATTCCTCCTCGGTCTCCTCCTCCGTGTCCAGCACCAGATGCGCCGCGCCGGCCAGGACAGAGGTATCGTAACCAGCCAGTTCATACATCTCTGCAAGGATTTCATTGTAGTCCTCATTTTTTTCCTTTATCTCAGATTCCAGCTGAGTTTCTTCGGCAGAAAGTGACTCCGACTCAGCCTCCAACGCAGCCAGCTGCTCCTTCAGCGCAGCGGTCGGATCTTCGGTCTCTGATTCAGAGCTCGTTTCCGTCTCAGAGTCCGCCTCTGTCCCGGACTCTGTTTCTGCTTCAGAACCCGTTTCTGTCCCGGACTCTGTCTCGCTTTCCGATTCCGTTTCTGTTTCAGACTCTGTCTCACTTTCCATTCCGGTCTCTATTTCAGACTCTTCCTCAGCAGAGCCTGATGAACCACCTGAGGAACTCGAACTGGAACTGCTCGATGAAGAAGAGGATGACTCGTCATCGTCATACTCCCCGTTTTCAAGTGTTTCAATACGCTCTTCCAGCTCCTCAAGCGTCTCCTCATGCTCTTCGATCGTGTCTTCCAGTTCCGCCTCAGACTGCGACCGCACAAATTCCGCCTGATCGGCCTCAGCCTGCGCCAGCTCCAGCGTATATTCCGCAGACTGCATTCCCTGAGTATAAGTCAGCTGCGCATCCGTCAGATTATTCTCCGCCCGGATAATCGCAGCTTTATAATAAGAAATCGCCGACTGATAACTGTCGTCCGTTATTTTCAGAATGCTCGCGCCTTCCTGCACATAAGAGCCCGAAGCCACATACACTTCCTCCACCACCAGATCTGCCGCCGTCGTGCTAAACTCAGCGTAATAGTCCGTGGAAGAAATCTGTGTAGTACCCTCGTACTCCAGCTCTTCCGTCTCCGCAAATGCCACCGTGCAGTCCGCCAGCTGCCCGCATAGAACACCCAGCGACAAAAGACAGCTTAAAATGACTCTCCCACCCGGTCTTCTGTAACTTTTCACTCCCCTGTTTGTCCTCAATTGACCGCCGTTCATAAAAAACCTCCCGCTCATTTTACCAGATCCTGATTTTCCCATGTCATAATTTCAACAGTTCACGATTTCATTACGGCATATTCTTCTAATCCGTAATCTGCTATATTATACCTTGCACATTTCAGTGTTAATTTTCCTTTTTGACAATACGAGTTTTATGTGTTCATTTATCGTGTAATTTCTGAAAAAAATGTGAACGGAAAAGAAAATTATTATAAAATCGAATAGGGAGACTTTCCCCTACTCGCTGCGTGGGTTGCTGAGTGCCAGTGGCACTCGTTTAGCCCTCGCCGGGTGGCATCCCACACTTTGTGTGGGATATTCAACGACCGGAGCGAAGCGTAGACCGCGAGTAGCGAAGCTACTAATCTCTGCTCGCGCCTGTGTGCAATTAGATAGGGGAACGTTTTTCTCCCCTATCCGCCTGCGCGAGCCGGGTGCGGCTTTAGCCGCAAAACTCCTTGCCCGGCTCTGTGCATAAAAAAGCCGGCGTCCTTTCGGCGCCGGCCGGTATTCTTCTCGATGATTCCCCGAAAAGTCATTCCGCAAAGTAAAACTCATCCTTGAATTTTTCTTTAAAGACTTCGTATACTGCTGCCAGGGTTTGCGGATCATCCACGGACTCATAAGATTCTATGCCATCCGGATTGTCCTCGCCGACCTCGCTGACCCGCAAAATTACGACCTCACTTCCTCCGTCATCGCTCTCATCATCCACCGGAAGGAGAATCAGATATTCCTCACCTTCGAATTCCAGAAGATCAAGAAACTCAAACTGCACGTCGTTTCCATTTTCGTCCGTCAGAGTAACGATGTTGTCCAGCCCCTCCAGGTCATCCAGATCGTCCAGATCATCTTCATCCTCAGGCTCATACAGATCTCCTAACGCATCCCACACCTGCCTGTTTAATTCATCACTCATTTCATTTTCCTCCTTGTTGTATTTGCGCGGCAGCGCAAAAAATATCGTAAACGACATGCATCGTTTTACTTTATGATAATCTTCTTTGCGATTATTCATTTCGTTATAATCGCAAAGGAAACGGCGTGAAGCCGTTTCCTTAACAGCACTCTTCATTCTATTCAGGAATTCTGATTGTCAATAGTAAACGCGAAATTATTACAGGTTCCGGTTAAAGGGATGTTCCTGAAGAACCCTGATCAAAGAATGACTCCGGCGGATTCTCCGATGCGGAGGAATCCGGTGAACCCTGATCAGCGGGCGCATCCAATGATTTCTGGTCAGCAGACGTTTCTGCCGGACGCTCCAGAATTCTCGAGACATTCTTCTTGGGATCCTGACTCTCGCCCTCGCATTCGCGGAAAATCTCCATGAACTCCTTGCCTGTAATCGTCTCTTTCTCGATCAGGAACTCTGCGATCTTATCCATAGTCCGGCGATGCTCCGTGAGCAGCTTCTTCGCCTCCTCATAGGAATCCTTCAGGATCTGCATGACTTCTTTGTCAACCTCAGCCGCCGTCACATCCGAGCAGTTCATCACCGGACGGTTATCCAGATACTGAGCCGCTGTCAGTTCCAGACCAATCAGGCCGAATTTCTTTGACATACCGTACTGTGTCACCATCGCCCGGGCGATCCGCGTCGCCTTCTCAATATCATTCGCCGCGCCGGTCGTTACGGTGTCAAAAACAATCTCCTCCGCCGCGCGGCCTGCCACAAACTCAACCAGCATCGCGCGGATTTCTTTCTCGGTATTGAGGTATTTCTCCTCCTCCGGCACGTTCATCACATAGCCGAGGGCGCCCATCGTACGCGGTACAATCGTAATCTTCTGTACAGGCTCTGAATCCTTCTGCAGCGCACTCACCAGCGCGTGGCCTACCTCGTGGTAGGAAACAATCCGGCGCTCTTCCTTGCTGAGTACACGGTTTTTCTTTTCCTGGCCGACCAGCACGACCTCGACCGCCTCAAACAGATCCTGCTGCGATACCGCCTTGCGTCCCTTCTTGACCGCAAGGATCGCCGCCTCGTTGATCATATTCGCCAGGTCAGACCCCACAGCACCGGAGGTCGCCAGAGCGATGGCCTCCAGATCAACGGTCTCATCCATGCTGACGTCCTTTGAATGCACCTTCAGCGTCTCGATACGGCCCTTGAGATCCGGCTTATCCACGACCACCCGCCGGTCAAATCGTCCCGGCCGCAGCAGCGCCTGATCCAGTACCTCCGGACGGTTGGTCGCTGCCAGCACGATCAGACCCTTGGACGGCTCGAATCCGTCCATCTCCGCGAGCAGCTGGTTCAGCGTCTGCTCACGCTCATCATTTCCGCCGCCGAAGCGGGTATCGCGGCTCTTTGCCACCGCGTCAATCTCGTCGATAAAAATAATGCACGGCGCGTTTTTCTTCGCCTCGTCAAACAGGTCACGTACACGGGATGCGCCGACACCGACAAACATCTCCACAAAATCAGAACCCGAAAGGGAGAAGAACGGGCACTTCGCCTCGCCCGCGATCGCCCTCGCCAGCAGCGTCTTGCCGGTACCCGGAGGGCCGACCAGCAGCGCGCCCTTGGGCAGCTTCGCGCCGATCTCTGTATATTTCTGCGGATTTTCCAGGAAATCCACGACCTCCTGCAGCGATTCCTTCGCCTCGTCCTGTCCGGCCACGTCCTTAAACGTCACGCCGGTCTCCTTCTGGATATACACCTTCGCCTTGCTCTTACCGACGCCCATGACACCGCCGCTGTCATTGGTCATCCGCCGCATCGCGAACGCGAAAATCACCCAGATGATAATCAGCGGCGCAAAGCTTAAAATCATGCTCCAGATCAGGCTCGACGTCGTATCCGGAATATTCTGCGTAAATTCCACACCCGCCTGGTCGAGTCTCGCCACCAGGTTGGGATCGTCCGGATTGCCTGTATAATAGGTCACCGTCCCCGCCGAGGTGCCGAAATAATCGGAAAGCACATCGCTTTTCAGAGTAATCTCGATTTCATCCGAATAAATGGTAACAGAACTTACCTGTCCTTCGTCCAGCAGTTCCAAAAACTGGTCGTAAGTAATTTCCACGGAGGACGTATTGTTTCCAAAGCTGCTGTTCAAAAGCGCCATGACCAGCAGAGTGACCAGTGTAACCGCCAGAAAAATAATAAACGTATTACTGTTTCTGCCCGGACGGTTCGGCCCCTGGTCTCCGCCATTTTGGCGGTTATTATTTTGATTATTATCCATTGCATGCCTCCTGCTTCTCTGTACGTGGAAACCGCCAGGAAATACCTTCCTCTGCGATTGCTGTTAAATAGGATAGGGGGGATGCTTTTCCACCTTATCCGTCTAAAATTCTCTATCGCGGTTTTGTTACAAATGCAAGTTACAAAATTCGGTTCCCAGTTCCCATCATTATAATTTGCTCTCGAATATAAATCAATACCGGAATTCTAAATGTTTTGTGAAAAAATTGTCTGAATGACGCGGGTCTTGAGAAAGCAAACAGGAAGCCAGCAGGAAATATTTTGTATAAGCAGTGGTCAAAAAAGTACGCTCTACCCCTGCACCACAAATCACGAGCGCAATATTATCTCTTAATTTC
>JAJBVE010000110.1 GCA_020859995.1 Clostridiales bacterium | reverse complement strand
ATAATTCTTGCAAATCCTGAATAGATATGATATGCTCCTAATATAATAAAACTGTAACGAGTTACAGCTTTGGTCTGGGCGAAAGCTCTTTGGACCACCGTAGGCGGGAAGAATTTCCCGCCATTTCTATATACGCGTATTGAGGCACAGGCGGCATTTTAGCGATTTTGTTTCTTGGGTATGGCGCAAACCGAACAGGAAGAAAAGAGTATTCCTATTTGACCTTGCGTATAAGGGATATTAGAGTGAAAAATAAAGAATTGAGCATATTTATTGATGAATCGGGAGATTTTGGAGAAATTAAAGAACGACCGGCATATTATCTGGTGACATTAGTGTTTCACAATCAGGATAATGGCATAGAGGAACAGGTTGCAAAATTGGAAGAAAGTGTTCATGGCTCTGGCTTTGATGTGGAATATATACATACCGGTCCGGTAATCCGGCGAGAGGAGATATTTTTCAAATATTCCATAGATGAACGAAGAAAGCTGCTGTATAAAATGCTAAATTTTGTGAATAAATGTCCCATCTCTTATTTGACAGTTATAGTAGATAGAAAAGAGGCGGCAGATAAGATTGCTTTGTCTGGTAAACTGGCAAAAGCAATCAATAGGTCATTAATCGAGCACTTGAAATTTTTTTCGACTTTTGAAAAGGTTATTGTTTATTATGATAACGGACAAGTTGAACTTGGTGCTATAATTAACGCAGTATTTTCGATTCAGTTTTCAAATGTGGAATTTAGAAAGGCGGAGCCGCAGAAGTATCGACTTTTGCAAGCGGCAGATTTTATTTGTTCTATGGAACTGTTGAAAATTAAGCAGGATGAAAACCGATTGAGTAAATCGGAAAAACAATTTTTTTATAAACCTCAAGAATTAAAGAAGACATTTTTGAAAAGCATTGAGAAAAAGAAATTTTGAGGAGCATTATGAGAAGTGGTTTTCTTCTCATAATTTGATTTACCAGATGGTTAATTAAACAGTAAGATTGCCGACCGAAGTGGGCCAACCAGGCGCTGTTTGATTATGAAGGGAATGCGCTGCCTGCTCTGGATGTGATTGGGGAATATGCCAGGAAGTAATGAGGATTGAAAAGTGCCGCAGGTCATGCGGCACTTTTTGGTGGGAGGGGTCTGGTGATTCTGTCCTTAACTTACGAAGTTCGTTTACGCTCCGCAAGCGCGTTTTCCTTCCGATAAGTTAAATTACTCTCAGCAAAAATCGGCTGCTCGTTAACTTACGAAGTTCGCTCCCGCAAGCGCGGCGAACTTCTTGTAAGTTAAATTAAGAGATCGTATAAGTAGTTGTGATCGTTCCGCTATTTGAAGAGTTGACGTACGTGACAGTCAGCGTATATTCTCTGCCCTTTGTTAAACGGCCTATTGCCAGGGAAGACACACTGGATTTTGGTGTGCCATAGTAACGATAATAGCTGGTGCTTGTCGAGGTAGAGGAAGAGAAGTCACCATAGTATACCTGGATGGTCTGAATTTTCCAGCCGCTTTTCGCCTTAATGCTCAGTTTCGCGTTAGCAGTCGTCTTTTTCAGTGTGGCTTTCGCGGTCGCGGATGAGCTGGTCTTACTAGCAAAGGTCTTGCTGCTGTTTACATTGGTAAGCGTGATGGAACTCACCGGATTGGTATATGCTTTGACCACCAGCTTTCTTGAGTAGGTTGTGCTGCCTATCTTATAGGAAAGTGTGGTGGTACCTGCCTTCTTGACTTTAAAGAACATATTTGCATATCCATATGAGTCGGAGTTGCTGGTGGAATTTTCATAATAAGTATCAGTGTTTTTGATACCAGTGTAGTACAGGCTGTATCTGGAGGCTACGGAAGTATTGGAACTCTTCACGGAGGAAGCCGTCACTTTGGTTGTGGAATCCAGATCAGCAGACAAAATATAGTCAAGTGATTCGGATAATGTCTTTGAAGTCAGATAAAAATACTCCGTTGAAGTCGCTGCTGATGCCGGAATGGCGGTAAACAGCATGGTGAACGCGAGCGCGATCACGGAAAGCTTTTTGAACATCTTTTTCATTGTTGATTTTTCCTTTCGATTTTGTTTTGGTCCGCCAGTCGGGCAGACTTTGAAAGAACCCTCCCTGTTTCTTACCAGATTTTAACATGGCAGAGGAGTTTACGCAATTATAAAATGACTTGTATTTTCGTATTTTTGCTCACCGATAGTAAGCGTTTAAAAAAGAGCCTCCCGTATTGAGAGGCTCTCCTGTGACTATGTTTGCATTCTCAGATTATAAGAAGCGGTTTTCTTCTCATAGTAGCACCTGCTGTACTGAGGGTGAAAATACAGCAGGAGCTTCTCAAAGTAATTCAAAAATCATGAGAAACTATAAGAAACAGTGAGTGTGCCGCCGGTCGAGCTGTTGACAAACGTAACACTGAGATAGTGACTTCTTCCTTTGGTCAGCTTACCGACATTCAGGTCTTTCACGGAAGAAACGCCTGAAGAGTAAGAACGATAGAAGGAAGTATACTGTGATGTTGACATGGAAGAATCGGAGGTGTAGATGGAATCCGACACACTGATACTTGAAATCTTCCAGCCGCTTGCGGCGGTCAGGGTCAGCTTCGCGCTGGAGGTAGTCTTGCTCAGACTCAGCGAATCATTGTTGTAAACATAAGCATTGCTCTTGGTCTTGGAAGAGAAGTTCTTGCCGCTGTTTACATTTGTGAGGGTGATTTTCTTTACCGGATTGGTATAGGCCTTTACGGTAACCTTTGTCTTGTAGGTCGTGCTTCCGATCTTGTAGGAGATGGTGGCAGAGCCTGCTTTTTTAAGTCTCAGCGAAATCGTAGCAGATCTGGATGTCCCATCGGAGTAAGTATACTCGTATCCTTTATATACATTCGTGTTATTTGAAAGAGAGTAAATAGATGCCACGGATGTTTTGGAACTCTTTGGGGACGTGACCTTCGCGGAGATACTGCTCAGATAAATCGAACTCGTCTGAGAAGTAGTAGATGTCGAGGTCAGATACACTACCTGACTGGTCGGTATACTTGAGTCAGTGTCAGCCAGCGCCGTGACTGAGCTAAAGAGCATCATGCACGCGAAAAACAGGCCCATCATTCTTTTCATAATTTTCTTCATAACTTTTCCCTTTCTCTTTTCTGGAAAATAAATCATAAGGTTACATACACACACCCTCATTGTCTGCATTGTACCACAGCCTCGCAGGATTGACAAATGGTTTTCTTCCATTATTTGTCTTTTTTCATTCGAGGTCATCAATATATTTCTGCAGCTTTCCGAATGCGCCTTTGTAGATCACGGACAGCAGCTTGTCTGTCCGCCGGAGGGCACGCTGCATCTGCTCTGGCGTAAGCAGACCGTCCCGCGCTGCGTCTGCGAGCTCGTCGAGGTCGACAACCCGCACAAAGCCGTCCGGGTAGACGATTACATCGATGAGCAGGTCGGTGAATATATAGCTGTTTTCTGAGGCTTTATATTCGTATTCGATGATGTCGCAGTACCAGCTGATCAGCTGATTTTCGTGGTCGTAGAATTTGCTGACTTTGTAGCCGCGCTCCAGAAAATAGCAGGAGTAACCGTGATGAAGCGTTTTTTTGGGGCGGATCGTGTGCCATTTGGTGATGATGACTTCGTGGTCGGCGTACAGAATGATGTCGTCATCCAGCAGAAGGCATTCTGCGGGGATAAGCCTTTTCCGGTACAGATGTATCTTGTTTTCGTCGCTCATAGCGCGTCCTCCATGTGTTTCTGCTTGTTTCTGAATATTTTGCCTGCATGATCCATTGTTTTAGAGCAAATAAATGATGCGCGCTGCTTTTATCTGCTGTTTTTCCTGCTCCTGGAGAGTTGAAGTGATCAGAACTGTCACATGGAACAGGGAATGGCTTTCGTTCTGATAGTGAATCCGGGTAGCATCGAGAGTCAGGGGCTATGGGATCACGACCACCCGTCCAGCATCAGGATGTTTTTGCCGGAGAGGCGGCGCTCGTAAGCCTCCGGAGATTTGTGCCATTCTTTTGGAGTGGCATTCATGTAATGCCGGAAGTTGCGGTTGAAGGTGGCGAGACTGCAAAATCCGCATTTTTCCGCAATTTCCGCAATCGGCTCGTTGCCTTTCTGTAAAAGCTCGCAGGCTGCGCGCACGCGGACCTGGTTGATGTAATCAGTGGGGGTCAGCCCCATACATTCTACGAAAAGACGCCGGAAATGGGTCTCGCTCATGTGGCAGACATCGGCAAGGTCGCCTACGCGGAGGGGCTTTTCAAAGTGATCGCCGACGTATTCCAGGGCGCGGGAGATCTGAATGGAATCCGGCTTTGGAGAGACGCCGGAAGCTTTGACATTCTCGATCAGGACCGGCTGGTGGCGGGAAATCTCGACAAACAGCGCGCGCAGCAGACCATTCACCGCGTCCGCATAGTGTTCCCGGCGATCCACCATTTCTTTCAGAATCGTCTGAATCAGGGCTGCCAGGGTGGGAGATTCCTCACGGGAAGTACAGAACGCGTTGCGGTGAATCCGCGCGAGCTGCTCGAGTGCCTGCCGGGAGTCGTCCGGATAAAAAGAGGGAAGGAGCTTCTCCGCGTCGATAAACAGATATTCCCAACGGTTGTTGCTGCGGTCGACGCCGCTGGTGGTGTGCGGATAATTTTTCGGGATCATGGTAATGGTGCCCGGGCCGTATTCGAACTGGCTGTCCTCCAGGACCAGGGTACCCTGCCCTTCGTAGCAGTACCCGATCTCGGTCAGATTGTGAAAATGCAGATGAGAAAGCGGCTGCCCATATTCATCGTAGCCGTAGGGGCGCACCCAGACTTCGCCGAGCAGTGCCAGCAGGGGCTCGCCATGCGGGACTTCATAATAGCGAAATTCCAGATCCGTTTTCTTTTTTGCCATTTTCTGTCACACTGCCTTTTCCCTGTGATGTCTGTCTAAACTGGTTTACGTTCGTTGTATATTTGAGATATCATAACAGAAAAACAGAAAAAAGGGAATAAAAATATGAAAAAAAGATCTATGGC
>JAJBVE010000192.1 GCA_020859995.1 Clostridiales bacterium | reverse complement strand
TCCTCCTCAGTCAACGCTGTACAGGGAATATACCCCGTAATAGTCCCATTTCTTGCTATAGCTGCAGATAAACAGTTCCGAATTACCATCATCCGTAAACAGTTCAATCTGACAGGAGCATTCGTCATCATTGTTCCGAACAGTCTCCACAATTTCTATTTCTGCGATGCTCACCAGATCATCATAGATTGAATAAACATATTCCCCGACTGCTTCCAGAAACTGCGTCTCCCTTCCATCCAGAAAATCAGAATAGCTGTCTTCTGCCTCATCTGATACAGATATTTCAGGTTGGAAAGATGATACATAGATTTCCATTTCATCCAACCTTTCGGATTGAGCTGCATCAGCTTCTTCCGTTTTTCCTTCACTTGACGCCTGGGCTGCTTCCTGATTTCCAGAATCAGAACCTGTTGCAGTCGTTTCCGATGAACTATCAGCTGGTGATACAGATTCCGACGCATTTAGAATTTCTTCAGATGTTTCCGTATCTCCCGAATCAGGAATGGCTTCACCTGAACCCGCTCCATCGGTTTCCAAATTCGATTCCACTCCCAGCACAACCGTGTCACCTGTGCCCAACTCTGTTTCTGTTTCCGTCTCTGCACCACTATCAGAAATATCTTCTGTTTCCGTCTGTAGTTCTTCTTCTGTATCAAACTCTGCCCCTGTTTCGGAGTGATCGATAATCCTCCCCACAATCGCATCCGAAACAGCATTTACCGCATATGGCAGTAAAATTGATGCGCCAATCAGCAGCACAAGCAGGATAATGTACAGCTTTATTTTCTTTTTATCCATCGTAAATCTCCCCATCATAATTTCATCAGCCCAGAAAGCAGGCTATATTTGCTGCTGTTCTGAACCCGTGTCCAAAACAACAGGCCACAGACCGCTTGCTGTGCAGGCTATATGCCGCTTACGCGTCATATGTCTGCATTTTGCTGCTGTTCTGGACTGTTAGCCAAAGTAATAGTTTCCGCCGCCGAGCTGCTCGGAGCCTTCCGTATAGTAACTGCGAAAGCTTGTGTGGGAATGGTTCCGAATTCCATTTTCCAGGCAGTCGCTGACTGCCTGTTTAACGTAATCAGGCACATTCCCTCCCAGATACCGCTGCCAATACGAATCAATGCTGTAACAGAACTGCCCGGATGCGGTCAGCTGCTCGTAGGCGTTGCTCCCCAAATACGACCACTGTGCGCTGTCTACCCGATTCATTGCCGTGCTGATCACCGCAAGCGCACCAGCGTAACTTCCACCATCCTCCTGACAGACAATTGCCCAGATGATCTCCATCTGTTCTTCTGTATAATCGGTATTGTCGGTACTGTTTCCGGAAGATGTTCCGGTTATCACCCGACGCACCACATACTGCCTGCCGTCCGATTCCACGCTGGACATACACACTCCCCGGCTCACCGAATTATGCACCATCATTCCATCCCCGGCATAGATACCGACATGGCCGCTATTCCCGGACTGCACCCATCCGTCATAAAAGAGGACAATATCTCCCGGCAAGGCATCGCTCAGGCCGCCTTCAACTTCCGTTCCGATATCTTCCATCGCTGTCGTTGTCCATCCGATCTCAATTCCAAAATGGCTGAATACCCCATGAACAAACGAACTACAGTCTGAGTAGTCCTGCCAGTCGGTAGTGGAATCCCGTCCGGCACTATAAGCATACTGGGTAATCCCGATCCATGACTGTGCGTACTCAACGATCTCGCTGCCGGATGCGGAATACATGGTACTGTTTTCTTCCTCACCGGCAAGGCTCCCGAACAGGGCAGCAAAAAACGAGACTAAAAAAAGGAGCAGCAAAAGCACTCCCCCGAACATAGCGGCATATTTCCCGATTCCTGAAACCATCTCTGTCAGCTTCTTCTGAATCTGTATTTTTATCTGTGCTGCCTTTACCCGGATTGGAAGCGTCACCACCCGGACGGCATTTGCTGCGGTCTCCCTCTCCAGTTCTGCCTGCTCAATCATCTCTGCGCGCTGCATCTTCTTCACAGAATCCTGTTTCCGGGCATCCTTATCAAGCAGGCTGCCAAACTCCCGCACAAACATCTTTTTCTTCGTGGCGGATTCTTTTCTGGCCTCTTTCCCGGCTTTTCGTTCCAGAGTCTTTATCCTGCGGCTTGCCTTCTCCGGGTTCGGTGTATAAAAAACTTCATGATATTCTTTTTCTATCCCCTTTTTACGGACACTTCCGGAAACATCATAGCGGTGTCCCTGCGTACCACCTGCAAGCCTGTCCAGCTCTTTCCTGAGAACAAGGCCTCTGTTGTTTGAAGCTATATCATCCTGCCTCGCAAGGAACATCTTTTTTAACCGGATTCCCTGCGCATCCGATTTTTCTGAAACCTTTCCTGAAACCGATGGTGTCTTCTGATATGCTTTTACGATAACAGGTCCCGCTCTCTTTTCTTCCCGGAAGGCCATCTGCGCCCGGTTCCGGCGTACCGTTTCGAGAGTTTCTTTGGAAATGCGCGGATTCACGTAAATATATCTCCGGTTATCATCGGCTTTTCGGATTCGCCCTGCTTCAGTCAAAGATCGTATTTCTCCATGCCGCGTCCCTGTTGGATGAAAGGTTTCCTGACCCGACACGGAATTTCTGCCCCTGATATCGTTCTGCACAGCCACAGTTATTGCTTTCCCCTGATATTTTGTGCCTGCCAGATTAACATCCTTCAACCGGTCTGGCTGTCTTTTCAGCCTGTCATTCTCCAACCAGCCATTTGGAGCCACCGCTTCAGAACTATTCCGCATCTTATTTCCGTTTTTCAAATCCGCTCTGTCCATCCGGCTATCATATGTCTGCTTTCCCTGTTGGCTTCCTTCTGGATTGCTTCGTCTCCCATATTCGTCTTCTGGCATACAGTACGCGCTGCTCATATCCCTGCGCTCCTGAGATACTGGCCTTGCTGCTGTCCCATTCGTCTGATACCGCATCCGGCGCTCGACTTTTTTCTCTACCGCATCCAGTATCTGTGCCTGTTCCCGGCTGCTGTAGCTGTTCCACTGCTTTCTTTGCTCCCGCGAAAGGTAAGATAATGCCGCCCGGCTTTCCTGCGAAAGGGACATATTTCTGGCACTGTTTCTTACATATCCGACCGCCTTCCTGGCTGTCTTCGCTCCAGAATTACCAATCCGCATCGACGCAGATACGCCTCGTTGAACCCTTGCTGCATTCTCACCAGCAGCACGCAGGCTGACATCCCTGGTATCAATGTCTCTCGTTTCTTCCTTTTGCCTGATCTCCATCTCTCACCACCTTCCGCAAGTATCCCGCAGGTAATTCATTCTCCCAGATAAACCGCCTCCTTTTCTGTCGGAACATCCCGAATACTCTCCCTTACGTTTTCCGGCAAATTCTGGACCGCATTTTTCAGCTCTTTTTGCTTCCCGCGCTTTGCATTCTGGATTTCGTGGAAGTTCGTATTCGCAAGCCTATACATAGCCGAATCAGCCTTTATCCTCATGTCTCCCGGAATAAATGTACCGCCGCCAAATTTCAGCAAGCCGCAGCCGGGCGGCGTGTTCTGCACGTACTCCAGAAGATTATCGGATATCCGCAGTGTATTGCGCAAAATTTCCATCTCAATCTCCGACTGGTTAAAAAAGGCGATGTACTCGGAATTGCAAAGCATCGTCTCAATCGTCTTTAATGCCAGACAGTCCGCGATATTCTGCGTGATTGCCGTACAGATGCCGCCCAATTTTCGGACTTCTTTCCAGATCTTTTCAAAAAAGTTCGCGGTGTACTGGTGCGCCGTCATGTTATGGAATTCGTCTACATAAAGCCAGGTTGCCCTTCCTTTTACGGCGTTACGGGCAATCCGAGCGCGGATACCCTCCAGCATGATCAGCATCCCAATGCCGCTCTGTTCCTCTCCCAGGTCAGCAATCCCATAAACCGTCAGACGGTTCCTGACATTCACATTCGTCGGCTTTGAGAACATATTCAGTGCGCCGTTGACAAAGATTTCCAGATCAAGTCTCAGTTCATGCGCTACTAATTCATCCTGTTCCCCCAATTCGTTATAGAAATCAAGTAACGTCGGTGCTGCGGCTCGTCTTCCCCGTTTTTTCAAAATCGGTTCATAAACCCGTTTTACACACCGCCCGATCAGGGAACGCTCCTGCCCGGTAATCTCTCCTTTGATCTGCGTGAAAAGGCTGCACATCAGTTGGGTTTTATCTACCAAAAACTTGTCTGTCTCCATAAATTCCAAAGTGTCTGTGTCCAAAGGATTGATATAGTTCCCAGCTCCTGAACCAAACTCCACATACTGTCCGCCAAGGTATTCCGTAACCCCTTTGTACTCGTTCTGGGGATCGATAATGATAATGTCATCCTCCAGCCGCAGAAACACTTCGGTAATCTCTATCTTCGCGAACAAGCTTTTGCCAGAGCCTGTTGTCCCCAGGATAAACCCATTCCCGTTTTTCAGCCGTTTCCGGTCTCCGATCAGCACATTTTTCGATACCTGATTCACGCCGTAAAACTGCCCGCCCGGATGGTACAGTTCATGCACAACAAACGGTGTCACTGCGGCAAGCGGCTGTGTAAACAACGGCCTCATGCTGTCTGTGCAGAACCTTGCTCCGGTTGGCAATGCCGTGTTTACTGCGTCAATCTGATTCCATCTCGCCGGCTGAAATACAAATCCCTCACTCTCCGCAGTCTGACAAAACGCCACTGCATCATTTTCCAGGCCAGTGAGACTGTCAGCTGTCAAGATCGCATATACTCCTACGTAAAACATCTTCTCATCATTTTCATTCAGGATGTCCATGTAGGATTCCAGCTCTTCCTTCTCCCTGCGCCGTTCATAGGTGATGTCCGATGACCACGCCCGCGCATTGTTCCTCGCCTCCTGCTGTTTCTCAATCGCCCGGCTGTTCTGCAGGTATAGATCATCCAGTGTTTTTCGTGTAACTTCCTGCGGGATTGCTGCAGCATCAATCGTCAGAATCACATGTTGTGAGCCGCCCATCAGCTTTTGCACCACCGAGGTATCCACCGTATTCGGCCACTTCGGCAGAT
>JAJBVE010000001.1 GCA_020859995.1 Clostridiales bacterium | reverse complement strand
TTCCAGTATGACTTCGTATTGTTCCACCATGTGGTTGCTTGGTCTTTTACAGCTGTAGTGAATTCCTGTACGTTATCGACTTTCTTTTTCCACCACGTTTTTGTGTTTTTCCACCATGTCTTTGCATCATTAGACACATTCGTAGTGAATTCTTTGACGTCACCGACTTTTTCGCTCCACCAGCTCTTAGTGTTGCTCCACCATTCGGATGCAGTGTTTTTTACGCCAACGATAAACTCCCCAATCGGCTCGACAAATGTTTCATTGAACCATGAAATAATCGGCTGCAGAATATGTTCATACAGCCATGTACCGATATTGCTCATCCAGCTGATGATGCCCTCCAGCAAGCCCTGAATCAGATACCCGCCCTGCTCTTCCATGACGGTCGACGGGGAAGCGATGCCAAATACACTTTTGAATCCCTCGATGAACGGTGTGAAAATATTGTCTACAATCCATGTGCCAATATTCTTTAAGCCGTTCACGATGCCGTTCAGGATACCCTGCGCAACGTTTCCGCCTGCCGCATCAATCTGGTCTGCAAAATATGTCTCTATGCCAGTAAATGCATCCCCGAGCAGCCCGCCGATCAGGGCGCCAAGGCCACCAAGTGCGTTACCAAAGGCCGTAGCTAGTGATTGCACAATACCCGCCCAGTCAATGTTTACAAGACAGGTCTTTATATCTTCTCCGAGCTGCCACCAGTCTATTTCCGCAATCGCGGTTCCGATGCTGTCCAGAGCACCTTTCACCGCAGTGCTGATCGTTTTTCCCAGTGTAACCCAGTCTATCTTATCGATCAGCCCGTTTACGCCACTTGCAAATGCAGAGCCTGCGGCCCCCCAGTCAAAACCGGTAACAGCACCGTAAATAACATCTAAAACGCTGTTAAAATATGAGCCCAATAAAGCACCAATATCTGACCAGCTGATATCGGATATCAGAGAATTCAAACCAAAGGCAAACCTCAATCCGATATTTGTCCAGCTGATGTCGTTGATCGTCTCCTGCAGCGTATCCACCAGAGAATTAATCCCCTCCGATAATCGTGCTCCTGCATCTACCCAGTTGAAGCCAATTATCGCGGATGTGATGAGCTCCAGACGCGCGGAGAAATAATCCCCGATCGTTTTACCGAGTAAATCCCAGTCTACATCCCGCGCAAGACCGTTCAGCCCGTCAGAAAGCGCTGTCCCGAGCCCCGACCAGTCTATACCGGTTAAAAGCAAATCTACTGTATGCAGGACTGTATTGATGCCCTCCGCAAATGTGCTGCCGATTAGATCCCAGTCAATGTTATCTACCAGGCTGTTAAAAATCCGGCAGAATGCATCAACATATTCAGTGATAACATCCCCGACATTATCCCAAGCGATCAGCTCTTTTACCTTTGCGAATGCTGTATTAATTCCCTCCGCGATGACTTCCCCGATGGCTTCATAATCGCCGTTTGCGAACATCTCTTTGATCTGGCCGATCCAGTCAATGATGGAGCTGTCAATAGCGACCTCTTCCCAAAGATCGGATGCATCGGAACCGCTCCCGCTTCCACCGCCCGAGCCGCTATCTGAACTGCTGGACGAGTCAGAAAGGATCTCCAGATCATCAAAACCTGCTGTCTGCCGGTTAAGGTCTTCGACCGCATCAGCCGCATCACTTGCAGAGCTCGCCGTGTCGCTTAAACCTGCGGCGTAGTCCTCCTGTACCGCTGTCGCTTTCATGTACGTTGATTGCCCCGTAAGCGCTGCAATAAACATGCTGATGTACGAAATCGCGTTGCTTAACAGGTTGATCAGGTATGTGATAGCCGGTGCTACGGCTGTCACAATCGGAGCAAATGCCGATGTCAGACTGTTTTTCAGCGTCGAGAGTGCGGATTTCATGGAGGATATTGCAGAGTTTACTGACGTGGATTCCTGCGCCAGTGACTCAAAACCTTCTGTGATTGCGCTCCGTAATTTATTAAACAGGACATACAGGGAACGGATTCCAAGACCATATTTCAGAATCGTCTTAAATCCGCCACTCATGCTTCCATTTAGTGATTTATTCGATTTATTTAATCCCAGCAGCGCAGATGTGGCCTTTTTCGCACCAGAAACGATGCTGGTCAGCCCTCTTTTAATCCCGCTCCCCACCATGGAAGCAAGGCTCGATGCCGCTGATTTTGCAGCGCTGGCTACTGAGCGGAGACCCGAAAAAACAGCGCCGCCAAGTTTTGAGGCGAGCCCCGCCAGAGCAATTTTTGCAGCATTTGTTGCAATCGTAAACCTGCTCTGATACTGTGTAGCTTGTCCTACCTCTGTCTCCATCTGCTGCAGGGACGCCTCGTAAGAGTTAAGATCCGCTTCGGCCTGCGTAAACTCATTCGTATCCGCACCCGTATAATGGGATTCCCCGGAGGCTTCCATTTCTGCACGTTCCGTCTTGTATGCCTCCAGCTGCTGTGTCGTCTGCTGGATATCGTACTGCAGGCTCTGCCATGACTTTGATTCCTGGTCGCCGCCTGTGGCCTGCATCTTTGTTTCTTTTTCGCGCAGCTTATCCAGTGTTGCCTGCGTCTTTTCAATCTGCTGCTCCAACTGCAGGTACTGATTCGCTTCGGCCTGCGTAACACCAGATGCATCCATCTCGTCGCGGTCAGATTTATATGTATTGAGACGAAGTCGTGCCTGTTCAATGCTGTATTCCAGATTTTTCCAGGCCTTTGAGCTTGTCTTAACCCCGGTATCTTCCATCTGCTGTTGTTTTGTAAGCAGCTTGTTCAGGGCATTCTCCGCTTGCTCAATCTGCTGAGTAACGCCCTGATATTCTTCCGCCTTGAAATGGTTCATGCCGCCTTGCTGCATTTCTGCAAGCTTCGTCTTGTATGAGTCAAGCTGACCGCTTGTCTGCTCAATATCATACTGCAAAGTCTGCCATGACTTCGATGACTGGTCAGCGCCCATAGCCTGCATCTTGTCCTGCTTCTCCAGCAGCTTGTCCAGAGTCGCCTCTGTTTTTTCAATCTGCTGGTTCAGCCATGTATAATCTTCCGTTTCAAATTCTGTGTTGCCAAATTCCGCAAGGTCATCGCGCAGCTGTGCGATTTTCTCGTCAGCAGCTCCGGACTGCTCCGTGAATTTATCAATGGCTTTTTCATCGCCGCTGATCGCAGCTTCGGCCGTGGATCCCATCCTGTCGATATCTGCCCCCAGCTTATTGATATCCCTGCTAAGGGAACTTACGGACTTTTGTGTCTGGCGGACAGAACTGTCAACCTGCCGCATTTTTGCATTGGAGTTTTCGGCTGTTTTCCCGTAGCCGGTAAATGCAGACTGCAGGTTTTTCCCCAGCTGATCAATCTGCTGGCTAAGGGATTTGATAGCAGTTAACAGTTCCTGTGATCCTTTTTTAAAGCCGTTGTTATCCATTTTAGTATCAAGTGTGATGGAACCATCCGAGCTATTTCCAGCCATATATTTCACCCCATTCCCACTACCCGAGTAAAGCTTTCAACTGGTCTTTTTCAGCCTTTTCCTCCTCGGTAAGCTTTGCGTTCAGGACGCATATTTTTTTATTTGTGTTCCAGAATTCCTTTTCCCACTTCTCCAGTTTTTTCCCTTTTGCTTTCTTCTGCCGGATGCTTAGGACATTCGCGTAAACGCTGTCCCGGATTTCCAGAAAGTACCCGGTAAAGGTCCACCAGTGCAGGTACTCCACGGACCGCACCTCGAACCCGGCAACACGGTTCACTGCCGGAAACAGGATATTTGCGTCCTGCTCCCAGTCCATCGTCCGCGGAGAAGGCGTGTCATTCTCTGCTCCGTTGTCGATAAATGAAATAGCCGCCTTATAGGCGGCTGCATAATCCTCTTTTGGTATATCGTCATAGTCTGCATACAGGATGTACAGGCAGATGTACTCTTTTTCCTCCGGTTCCAGATCCGGATCCTCAAACGCCACAAGGATTTTCAGAATATCCCGAAAATCCGTCCGGATTGCCCTTTCCGTCCCGTTTATCATCAGACTGTCAGGAAGTTCCCAGATCATTTTCTCCTGCCCTTTTTATAATCCTGCGTATACTTATTTACTTTCTTGCTCATCCTCTTCGTTTCCGCGTCGAACTGCGCGGAAATAAATTTCCCTACTGCCTCGATCGCGTTCTCGCAGTAGAAGTTTCCATTAACCGGTGAGAACGGATTCATCTTCCCAAAAAATGCCTCTGCCATATTTCCCCCGAACATTTCGTTCAGAACGTCGTACAGGCGTTTCTCCGATTCATGCAGGGCTTTTATCTCCTCATCGGTCGCAAGTTCGTCTGCGGTGCCATCTGACGCGATAGAGACGCCTTCAAGCGGTTCTGTGATCGTGTCGAACTTATCGATCATGCGGTTATACCGGTCGATGATACCGACGTCTGTCGGGCGGAAATAAAATACGCCGATCTCCTCTCCCTCCATGTTTTTTATCGGCACCTTCCGGATACCATCATCAACCTGAATCTCTAACGCCATTTCCTTTACTTCTGCCATTCCCTATTGCCTCCTCATTCATAATAAAGGGAGCACCTGCTGCAGATGTCCCCTCGTTGTTTATGCTTTATTTACGCTGTGTAGCTTATGACGCCGCAGTGAATGTACCGCCGCCAGCACTATCCGGTACGAACGTTCCCTCCGTCTTCTCACCGACGTAGTTTACGCTGTACGGGATCTGATAGCCGGATGTATCCCCGCCATAGCTCTGCGGTACGACATAGCAGGTCTGCTGGAACGCCTTATAACCGGCAGTTGCGTCGCCATCCCAGAGGTGCACCTCCAGAGACTTTGTTTCCAAGCCGTCATAGGTCGCCTGCGTATCCACAATCGTCTGCAGCTGCTCGAAGAGTGCGTCGCCGACGCGGGCATAAAACGGATCAGAATCTGCAGACGGCTCATAGCCGTTGTGAATAAATGTGGAGTTGCCGAGAATGTTTTTCTTAACCTCGGTGTCCGGATTCATCTCGACGTTGTACTCTTCCAGATCTTCGCCGATACGATACCATGATGCCGTATCGCCACCGAAAGAAGTATCCAGATAGTGGGCCATATACTTCCGTTCAATTTTGGTATTAGCCATGATTTAATTCCTCCTGTACGTGATTTTTAACTGAATTTGATACTTTGCCGCATCGCTCCCACCCTGTGCGACGTACGCAGTCAGTGTGGGGACAATCGACTTAATATGCACGTTTTCGCAGTCAGAGACTTCAAGCGTCCATTCCGGGAAATTTCGTGCGAGATTCTGCTCCAAAATCCATGCCACAATCTCATCATAAAATCCCAGATTCGCGAGATTCTGCTGGATGTCCGCACCGTAGCTTTCCTTTGAAGCAAAAATAAAATTCTGAGTCTGGATATCGTCTAATACCTCATTGCCCAGAATGTTTTCGTGATACTTTAGTGTTGATGGTACTGCGTAAATGGAGTACTCCGTTGGGTTCTCCGCCAGATAGTCGATACGAAACCGGTTACTGGAGGATATTGCCGGACAGGTACGGAACCAGTTCCGCAGCGCCGTCACATTACTTGACTCCTGCGACATTCTTTGCCTCCTGTATGATATCCTGCAGATGGTCGGCTTTCATCCGTTCGAACCAGAACGAACCTGCAAGCGGGTTGACGTCCGTGCTGTACTGCAGCTTCTTCCCTGTCAAGCTCTTCTTCTGCCCCGGCGGCGAAAAAAACCGTGTCGGCTCACCAGAGTCATCCTCGAACACGGGGATATTTGGCCCCATGACTTCGCCGTAATACTGATACCTGGCATAAGGACCAGGATACACAACTTCCCCGCTTCCGATTTTGGTAACAGAGTAAGCGCTCTTCCCCAGCGTTCCGGTTTCCCACGGCACATACTGCAGATCCCAGTCAATCACAGATTTGTCAATCGCCTGCTGGACAAGCCCGCCTTCTTCCAGATTTTTTGCTGCAAGAAGGCCGTCTGGATCAAAGTCAAAGCCCGCACTTATGATGGTCTTTGCCATTATGCCCCCACCACCTTCCAGTGAGGTGCCTTTGCTCGCCGATTATCAGTCACGCCTAAAATTGTGAAGGACTCATAATTTTTAAGCAGGTCAGCCGGTTTCGAGCTTGTTTCCGTTACTTCGCCCTTTACGATAATGTCACCGTTCTGCAGGGTGAATAGACTGGCAGGATCACCTCCCGCGTATGCGACAGGGTCCGCATACGCTTTGCCTGAAAAATCCGCGCCCTCCGGGATGCGGATTGTGAATTTATTTGCTGCCTTAAGTCCGGAAGTATCGACGGTAGACTCGATGCCGCAGTGCCATGATGCCCCTGTAACCACAGTTCCCGTATACACGTCATAGCCGGTATCCGCATCATACGATGCATTGAAAACAGTGATCGTTTCATTACACAGATACATTTCCGCCACCTCCACTTTCTGAACATTATCTTTGTGAAACGAAACATTAACTTTGCGTCATGAAATACTGCGGCGCGTTTAAGCCCCGGTAAAGCAGCGGGACACCATAATCATCAACTTCCCCGGTCAGATAGCTCTTAACCAGCTTATTCAGCGATGTTTCCGCGTCCTCCACGCTCAGCGCATTTCCATAGCTCTCCGAGTAGCCGTCCGTGTTGAACGATGTCGCTACAGGGCTCTGGATCTGCGCCTCCGTGCCTACCAGCGCCTCCGCTTTCATGATCGCCATGATACAGAGCTTGACGGCCTCCGGAACTTCGCTCATGGCCGCCACGCGTGAATCCGTAAGATAATCCACGCGCTTCCGGGCTTTGAACTCCGCGAGCGTAAAGTCCGCTTCGTTCAGTGTACCGCCCAGCTCCGTATACTCATCGTAAGTCAGATATGCCATCATCCGCACCTCCTTACGACTTCGTGACAATCACGGTGTATGTCGTTGACTCCTTGCCATCCTCGGTCACAGTCACAGTGAGTGTGTTCTCGCCCGATGCCCAGGTAACGCTTGTGCCGTTCTCGACGGTCGCGCCGTTAAGTTCGACCACGATCACCGCATCATCTGCAGCGGTCGCGGTCACCTTGTTGGTCGCGTTCGTTGTCTCCAGCGTGTAGCTCATCACCTCAGCGTCAAACTCCGGTGTCAGAGCCAGCGTGCCGATAGTCAGGCCGCTCAGGCGGCTCCCGTTATCGGAAGACTCACCCGCCAGAGCAGTCAGGCTAACGGCATTTATTCCCCCGCCGTGATGTTAAACTGCAGCGCATCCTGCTTCTTGTTGAGGATGAATACGTCCTCGTAGGACTCCTCGAAGTAGATGTACTTGCCCTCGGTCACTGCGGACGGGGAATCCAGCTGCGCAAACTCGTAGGACACCGGCGTGATCACAGCCCCCGGATGAACCAGGAACATATTGATCTGCGCAGCGCCATCCGCGGCAGCCCAGCCCTCGGTAAAATCATATGCGGTCATCATCAGCGTGGACGGTACCGCGATGATCTCCACCTCGTCCAGACGGGATACGACGCGGTTTACGGAAGAAACCGAGTTCTCCACGTCGATGTTGCGGGTCAGACCTTCCGCGTTTTTCAGCAGCTTCTTCACTGCCGCAGTCACGTAGAGGATACGGCCGTTCGCGGGTACACGCGCTTCATCCATGTTCAGCATCAGGTTGTCGAACACTTCAAGCACAGTATCGACGGTCAGCTCCGTGGTATCCGCGGTCATTGCTGTCTTATCTGCGTCGTTCGCGTCGGTGCTGGTCCACAGCTCATAAAGCTTGGAGATCGTGTACGCATCCATCTCCGGGAACTTCTGCTCTTCGTTGTACACCTTGGTGATGTTGGCGATAGATGCAACCTGGTTGGTCTGGTCGATATCCTTCGGATGCACAAGGGTGCTCCACTTCCTCTGGTGGGTCAGCGTCTTCGGCTCCCAGCTGTTGTCATAGTTGCGGGTTGCCATCGCGATCGTATCGCGGTCAGAATCCACACGGCCGGTCGTAGAAATACGCGGGATGTAGATAGTCTTGCTATCCTCTCCCATTCGGTAACGGCCATTGTTCTCGGTCGCATACAGCGCACCGAAGTTCAGGACATACGGATATGCCTGTGCCAGTTCTCTGGCGTACTGTTCAGCATAGTTAAGTGCTGCCATTTGTTTTCCTTTCTACCCATAATTTTTCAAAGGGATTTTGGGTCAGCGGCTCACTTTCAGTTTGTGAGTCGGCATTAATTGGTTACTTATTCCTTTGGCGCGGGACGGACCCCGTTGAAATGGAATCCAAATGTCCCCGTATCCGCGGGTTTGGGATTATTTTTCGGAAGCACGATTGTCGGCGGCGCTCCTGCCCCGGAGCTTTCTCCGGCTCCATTTCCATCATCCGGCTTTACCGGTTCTGCCACAAATGCGCCCGGATCCCCGGCCTTGTACTTATCCACAAAGTCGTTGTAGCCTAAGAGGGTGTCGCCATCCATCTTAAGCTGCGCGTTGATCGCTTCCCGTACAAAGTCTTTCCGTGCTGCCGTACTGGAGAATTTCAGCTCGTTCGCCTTCTGCTTCACAGCAAACTCATATGCCTGCTGTGCCTGCTTCTGTGTCCACTCCTGCCGCTCCGTGTCATACTTCGCCTGCAGGCTGTTCAGCTGCTGTGTGGCCTCCGTCAGCTTGCCCGCATCCGTCTGTGCGGCTGTGAGCTTGCCCTGCAGGTCCTTAATGTCCGCGTCCCTTGCATCCAGCTGCCCCTGCAGGTCGTTCGCCTTTGTGGTCAGCGTATCACGCTCGGTGCTGAACTTATCCGCCTCGCTCCTACGGGCACTCTCGATGTCGTTCCCGTTTTCGTCCATGATCTTATCGATCACATCCTTTTCGAGCCCCAGCTCCTTCAAAAATTCCCGTTTCATTTCTTTACCTGCCTTTCTACGATTTTTTACGCCTTTTCTGGCTGATTTGGTGGTATTTGGTGCCTTTTTACGCCTTGCCCGGGGCAATATGAAAAAGCCCCATACGGGGGCTCTGTCATCTATTTTACTTTTACGGCCTTGAAGCCGTTGACCGACATACGGTCACGCCGCGGCGTGATACCTGCAGTCTGCGCTACCTGCGTATACTTCCGGGACAGCTTATTGATCCGCTCCTGGCATTCCATCCGCAGCACGTCATCATCTGCAGCCTGCGCAGCCACGGCCACATCCTTTTCCCGGCGGACCTGTGTCTCGATCTGCCGCATCAGCTGCACGGCCTTGTAAGTCGTGTAATGCTTACCGTCTATCTCGCAGCCCTTTGCGTTGTCTGATGCCCATTGCGCAAGCTGCGCGTCCGTGTACCGCCGGACGGAGTGCTGTGTGGAGAAGCTCATAGCAAGGTGCATGCAGTTCCACTGCCCGATCGGACGGCGGAAGCCCTCATACTGCTTCCCGTCCACGTCCTGGAACGGGAGCCCTGCCTGCATCTTCTCGAATTCAGCTTTCAAGAATACCCTGCCCTGTACCGGTTCATGGTCAGGGGCGCTCCGTGCGTGTGCAGATATCTCAAATGCGTCAAAGCCCAGCTCCTCGCCCATGATATCGGAGCCGCGCTGTGCAATCTGGTTCGTGCCATCTATGATGTTCTGCCGTATCGCAGAGTCAAGCCGTTTGTGCTTCCCGCTCGCATATATGACTGGCATCCCGTTGTAACCGAGTCTGCGGATGCTGTCGCGTGTAGCACTCTTATAATCTCCCAGCCCGGACGAAACTGCCAGCACCGCCCGGTCTACTGTCTGTCGATACATGTCGGAGATCGCGGTCGTGTTGGACAGGTTCTGCATCGTTCCCGCGGTCTGGAGGCTTACGGAACGGGTGTACTGCTCCAGCCGGTCTTTGGCTGCATCAGAGAGCGGCGCATTCGTCAGTGCACGCGCAAACCGTGGATCCGTGTATGTATCGTTCAGCGCCTTCTGGTAAATCCTCTGCATATCCTGTAAGCCCACCCGGATAGCTTTCGCAAGCCTCGCGGTGATCTGTGCCATATTGGAATTCATCTCTGCCATGATCGTCACGCGGTTGATGCTGCTCTGGTTCATCTCTCCGATCTTAAGGATCTGCTCCGCTACCTTGTGTATGAAAAAAGTATTGACATCATCGAACTTGTCCATCAGGGTGCTGATCTGGTCATCAATGGTAGGCTGTTTCTTCTGGGTTGTTGCCATGATTCAGCCCTCCCTTATGGCGCCGGTTCCCCGCTATCCAGCGCTGGCATCATCTGCTCCATGCCTGCAAGCTGCTCCTGCGTCAGAGCTTCGATCGCCGCCTGTGCCTGCGCACTCGTCTCCCCAAAGTACCATTCCCGGAACTCCGCCTTGCCAATGATGCCGGCATTTAAAAGCATGAGCCGCTCATTCATCTGCTGCTCGGTGTCTGTGATGATCGAGTCATCCCACTCGAAAGAGACGTCATACTCGCCCTCCGGTGCAAGGTGGTACATCGTCGCATATTTATCCATCGCCCGGATCACATTCTTAAGGCATGACTCAAGTGCTTTTTGATTGTCTGCGATGGTTGCATAGGAACGCTGCTTGACGATCTTTAACTCTGTGGCCGTCCTCGCGTCCACGTTGGCGTCTGAGAGCGTCCCGCGGGAGAGCCCGCATAAATCTTCCACCCGGATCAATAACTGGTTCAGACCGTTTAAAAGGCTTGTATCGCGAATTGACGGGGCAAACACGTTATATGTGTCATCCTCGCCCAGATCCACGCCACGGAACAGTCGCTCATTCAGCTTCGGCATCTCCTGCACAGTCTTGCCATTGACCGTTGTGGTCTTTGGCCGCAAGACGGTCGGGTCAACATCGATTGCCAGCTCGGAGCCTTCGAATTCCCACAGCAGACGGGAATACTGCATATCCGCCTCCCGGATCACGTCCACTGCTTTCGCATACACAGAAGCGCCCAGGGGGCTGTCCACATCAACATTGTTTGCCGTCGCTGCCTTAAACCACCCGAACAGCGGACCGTCCGTGTTATTTACAAGTGCTTCGGGCTCCACGCTCTTCCAGCGCTCCACCTCGGTAAGACTGATCTCCGTGCCAAGCGTATTTTTATTGTTTGACTTAAAAGCCCGCTGTGTGATCCTGACATTATTGCCCTCGACCGTGTGCCGCTCCAGCCGGGTATAAATTGTCTTGCCCTCCGTAAAAGAATCCGGAATGATGACATCTGACAAGTTGCCATCATCGTCAAAGGCCATCGGGTACAATGCCCAGTCCATTGCCCAGTCAAAATAGATATGGCCGTCTGTCGTATTGGGGTATGGCTTTATCACCATACCGCCCGCAGCACAGCCCTGCTCCAGTTTCAGGCGCAGGACGTCCATCAGCTTTTCGAACTCTGCTTTCAAGTACTCCGCACGGGGATTCATAATGTCTTCTCCGTCCTCGGTCTGGTTCTCCCCGTCCTTGCCTTTGCCCGTAATATTCCATTTCATTTCCAGCGTTACCTGCCGAGCGACCTCGGAGCTGATAAACGCGGGCAGGTTCATGGATTTTACTGTATCCTGTTTCAGCCAGTCAGCCTTGTTCAGATACAGCTGATACCAGGTATCCAGCGCGTTCTCCATTTCTGTTGACAGCGGCGTCTCCACGTGCTCCACCTGCTCAATATTCTTGTACGGTATCATTTTCCTTATCACTCCCTCTATCAGCCGCCGGAACCGTGAAAAAATGCTCATGCCATCACCTCATTTCCGGGTATAAAAAAAGCACAGTGTTTTCACTGCGCCCTACAAAATTATTTCATTTAACTTTAATTCCGCAAAAAAGAACGGACATCTCTGCCCGCCCCTTTTTTGATTATTCCAGTGAATAGCCCATAATTATAATTTCGTAGCTGTCGTATTCCAGAAAATTATAATTTTCGTCTTGCGGTAAGTCCGTCGTTACTTCTTCCGAGTCCCCAGCATAGAGCCATGTTTCCCCAATGTCCGGCGCGACGTAAAATATCTCGTCATCCTTGTAGTATACGACAGTCAGCATAACACTTGCTTCTTTATCACCTACATTTGTTATGGTTATATACAGCTCCGCATAGAACTCATCGTAAGCCTCTGTAGTTACAAATCCGTCATTGTAATCAAATTGTGTATCGTTATCCAGATATACATAAGGCGTTATTTTTATGGACGCGTATTCTTCATGATACGTAATTTCACCATAATTCACGGATCCTGCATCAACAAAGACAGCCTCCATCGTCTCGGTATCAATCAGCTCGCCTGCATCGTTATAAAACGATATATTTGTCTTCGAGATGAAGGCAACCTCATCATTCGTATTTTCGAACTTCACAATAACCTGATTGTCTGTTGTGTATGCGGTATAATTGACACCATCTGTTTCAAACCACTCTTCTGTTTCGGTTTCGATTTCTGTTTCCTGCGCATAGCTCTTGACCGGCATGAGCAGTAGGCATACGCATAAAACCATACACAATACTTTTTTCATTGCACGTACCTCCCTTTTCGTGATGCACTCAATATAGCACTCCGAAAAAATATTGTAAACAGGCTATTGCCCTTTTCTCTTGTACACTCGTTCCATAGCGTATCTTGTGCAGTCAATAGAATGATTGTCTGCATCAGGGAATGAGCTCATAATCTCATCATTCGGAGTACGCTCATACTCATAATGCGTAAATTCCTTGGCCGTATTCGGACAGCGAGCCGGATCAATTACGATAGACCTCAGCGACTGCAGCCATTTCATACCATACCGTATGCTGTCCGGACCTTTAATAGCTGGCCTGCACAAAGAACCATACTCCCGATAATCTGCTACAGATTTAGGCTCTGCAGAGTCTGCAGTGATGAGATCACTGCCGGTTACACCTTTTTTCATAACCAGCGTATTCCATGTCTCCGCATTGCTCATTTTGTTCGCCCGGAATTCATCGTAAATGTAAAGTGTTTTCCGTGCAGCGTCATAATCCATTTTACCCCAATGGTACGGATCCGGGTACCAGCCCCAGTCAATCCCCATATAAATGTTCGCAAAATGCGATATCTCGTTGTCTGTGATCGGCCGTATGTCCAGATTGTCAAACACCTCGCCGCCGGTACCTACAGCATTACCCAGGTATTCATGCTCGTATGCTCTCGGATTCGTATTTTTCAAATCCTCCGCATCATTGAAGAACTGTTCACCCAGCCAGTCTGGCGGGACTTCCAGATAACATGATTTATGCCGAAGCGCGTCACTCTTTGGAGTCAAAACATACTCATTCGCCCAGTTTGACTTGCTGATTGGCGGGTTGAAGCTCTTAAATACTACAAATTTGGGGCCACCACGCAGGACAGACTGCTGAACAGAACGAATCTCTTCATCTCCCGCAAACTCGTCAAGCTCCTCAAACCAGCAATATTTCAGATATCCACGTGCGACCTTGATGGACTTCATCTTTTTGGCCTTATCAAGGCCTCTGAATAAAATCACCTGCCCCGTCTTTTTGTATGTCAGTTTATAAGGGCTTGTCGTAATTTTCCAGTCATCCAGAACACCCATCTGGTTAAGGCTCCACACAATTTGCTCAAACACACTCGTGCCTATCGTGCTTGCCACCTTGCGGAAAACAACAGCGTTCGCGTCTGGGTCCTGCATCATGCCAAGCGGAATCATAGTGCCTATGAACGATGACTTTGTGGAACCGCGGCCGCCATACAGGTCATAATATGTATGCCGCTCATCCATGATATCCCAGAATACCGGATAAAAAGCGGGAGCAATCAGCGATGACAGCCGGACGCCATTAGGAACTTTCCCCGACATCCTTTACCACCTCCGCGGGTGTAGCAGTTTCCTGCGCCGCTGTCGCTTCCGAGGCGACACGGGGTATGTCATTGATGATGGTGATGGATGGTGCCCCGCCATCGTCCTCCGGATCCGGCTTCCACTGTTTAAAATTGCATTGCAAAGAAAACCTCGCCCCATTTATCCCGTCACGGTCAAACAGCCGCTGCTCCGTGTATTCTTCCAGCCGCAGCATTGCTGCGTCGATCGTATCCTTAAACTCTTTCTTTCCCCTGTAATTCCACAAGGACGTGCGGGAATTAAAGCCAAGCGCACGAGCAAGGCCTGCAGATGTCGGTGGATGCTTACCAACATAGATCGGCTGGCTGAACTTATCCAGCACCGGACTTCCGTCCGCATCTCTTAAAAGCTCACCCTCGCAGTCTTCGAAATACTGGTCGATAAGCCCCTCTATCTGCTCTTTACAAGTATATTTTGGCTGCCTGCCTGCCATCCGACTCACCTCTTTTTATGCATAAAAATGCCCTCTGCCGTATGACAAAGGGTATGGTACTATTTCTTTCCTGCCTGCTTCTTAACCGGCGTTTTCCCGGTCTTTCTGGCCGTGCCCCGGCCTTTCTTACTTCCTCCGCGAACAATCGCATCATTCGCATCTGCGAATGCCTGTGCGATCGCATTCGCACCTGCCTTATCAAAATGTTCTTCCTTATACGCCATAATCTGCCTCCTATCTGTCATTTCTGCGTATTACCAGGGCGCTCCGGTCAATTACATTGTGATAACCGCTCGAACTGTCTTTAATGACATTGTACCCCATAGCAAGCGCCCATATGCTCATGTTGTTCTTGCCGCCTTTATAGTCGCTGCGGTAGCCGCCCACGACCCTGTTAAAGTTGGGATGGGACTGCGCAAACGACTGTGCAGCGGAACGAAGCTGCCGGTCTGTAATAACTTTTGCAGTTTTGGGGTTCAGCACTGCATTAATTGTCTGGCTGCCATATCCGGTATTGCCACCACCGTTCATATCAAAATACGTACCTGCCCCATAGAGCTGCCCGCCTTTCTTTCCGCCAATATAATTAAATCGGCTATCTTTTATCATCCTGCTGACTCTGTCTGCACTCATTTTGATGACCGTGCCATCTTTATTCTTGTACTGGATGTCCTTAACTGACCGGGACAATACCTGACTTTGCGAAATGTTATTGTCTCTCATGAACTGGTCAAATTGTGCGTCATCCAGCACAGTAGCCTTCTCATTTACTCCTGCAGTATACACAAATTTCTGCGTGTCATCGTCAATGTCGCTCAACATGTTCGGCATGTCTGCAATCTGTGAATCCCTTACAAGATCGGTCAATTCAAAGTCTGTCATATTTGATAACCGAGTAGTCGCATTTATCTGCACCGGCGTATTATTTGCATCCGGTGCCTGCTGTGCAACCTGAGACGGCTGTGTTTGCTGTGAACTTTTCGGACCCGGCCTTATCAGGCCGCTTGCGCTTCCTCTTCCGCCCATAAGGCCGTCACCCCATTACTTTTTCTTTTTCGCTGTAGAAGTACTTTTCTCTTTGCCCGTTGCCTTTGGCCTCTGGACATTGTGGATCCCATAACCGTCATCGTCGAAACGACTCCACACGTTCTGGTCGATGCCCGGCTTCTTCTTTCCTGTACTTGCCCCTGTGTTACTCTTTTTTGTTGTCGCCATAATCTTATCCTCCTTATCAGCCTGGTCTGACTGTTACTTCAAATTCCACCTGGTTATAATACTGTGATCCGGACCGTCCGCGCTTTCCGGTAAAGTGGACTCCGGTAATGTCGTACCACTGGTTCGGCCTGTTCGAATCAATCACCACCTCGCCCAGTTGCCCGCCGCCTCCGTTCGGTGCCATCAGCGCCTGCGTATTCGCCGGTGCCTTGTATACAACCTTTACGGCTTTATCTGTAAACGGTGCGCCGCCGTTCGGCGCGTTCTTGAAATTGTTATGTGACGTACTCAGGAAACCACGTTCCTGATACGACGTCCCTACCAGCGCTTTTTGCAGTTGTGCCTCCGACATATTACTGAAATTGGGAACACCCAGCATCTGCATAAAATCAACCCTCGCATATCGTGTCAGCTTGACGTTATACCCGATATTGTGCATGCCTGCCTGCATCGAGTCAAGCATGAACTGCTGGTTTGCCGTCAGCGTATCACCATTTTTCAGTGCATAATTTAGCTGTTGGCTCGGAGAGTAGAGGCTCCCCGCTGTGGCGTTCGGATTTACATAATCAGCCAGTGCCATCTCTGTATCAATATCAAAATTCTGCTGATTGTAGTAGTTCCGGCCGTTGTACAGCTCATGAAAATCAGCTGTATCTGTATCGCTGAATCCCATCCTGTCCTTAGTCGGCTGTTTCCCCGGCGGTATCAATCCGCTCGAACTACCTCTTCCGCCCATTATACCGCCTCCTGCGTGAATAGTCAAATTTTTTTAACTGTTCCTGTTAATTATTTTTACTTTCCAAGATAGACAAACTCTAAATTCTTGCCTGTCCAGTCAACTGTCTTTGCCTTAACCTTTTTGGTTATAACCTTCACCCCGGGCTTAGGACGCCCCATCGGTGTCTTTGTCCATTTGTCCGCCTGTTTTTTATCCAGAAAAACCCAATCATTCTGATTGATCGAGTTTCCAATCGATGCCCGGTATATTGTGATTGTGGCGTTCGGGTTCCCGGCAACGGCGTTTATCTGCTGTACCGCTTCCGGTGCTCCTGCGATTGTCTTACTTCCCAATCCAGATAAGGCGCCAGCCATCATATCAACCGTTTGACCTCTGCCCGCTGCACGTGCATATTGTTTGCCCTGATATGACGTATCAACGCTTGATCGTGATCCTGCAAAGCTTCCGCCTCTGCCTCCCATTTACTCCGCCTCTTTCCTCTCGCGCCATTTCATCTGAAACGGCTTTACGTGTATGATCTCGCCCTCGCAGCCGTCCGGGATGTACTGCCCGTACAGGATGACCTTTTCTGGCTGCAGACGATCTATCATTTCCCGGTACCCCTGCACAAACAACCTTGTTGCCGTGGGATTGATCTGCGTGCCTACTGCACTCACCGCCACAATGCCGCCGACCGGCTCCCCGTCAAAGCACCAGTTATAGCTTTCCTCATCGCTCCAACTGATCGTCGGGATGACGTACACCCCGTTTGCCTGCCAATACGCGCCCACCCAGTGCTTGCGGTAATGGTTGTACAGCTGGATCGCCTTAGGAAAGTCCGTATATGTGGAAAAGTCCGGCGTCAGTACAGCGCTGAACTTCCGCAGCATCTTCATATATCTGTCCGGATCGTTCCATACCCGGATAAACTGATAATCGTCGATGAAAAAGTGTACGCCGTGCTCTTCCGGTTCCTCACAGCCTTTAGCATAATTAAAACTGATCCAGTTCTGAACGTCACACGTATGGACCGGCCTTATCTGCGGTATCCCATACTCACCGACTCCCTCAAATATGGCCTTGTTCAAATTCTCATAGTTTCTCTGCGTTCTGTACATCTGCCCCTTTACCTCCGTTTTTGAGCATAGAAAAGCCGCCCCGTATGCGATGCCGTAACAACACGGGACGGCCTATGGATTCCGCGATATGCAGACCGGAGTAGCGCAAACACGCCAGAATCAGGGAAAGGAGGCGAAACCCGCCTCCAGTCTGCACAAATCCATGGTAGCATTATAGCACATCCGAAAGGGACATGTGGGACACCGCATCTTCATATGCTTGCCACGCACATTCTACAGCCCCCGCACAGATATCAGCCCCCAATGTATCCTCTGACCTCTCGTCGAATTCCACTTCATATTTGTGCGCGACATATCCTTCTGTTTCTTCAACTTCTACCTGTCTTGTCCTCTGTATAAATGCGAACAGTATTTCTCCGCATGGGGCATCTACCACAATCACAAGTACATCATTATCCTCGGTAGAGTACTGTACCGGAATAAAACGATACCTGCACACTTTCACACAATCACGGCTATAGCCCAGTTGCTCCAGGCGTTCCAGTATATACTCCTCCTTGCTCTTTATTATCATTTCTGCGAGTGAAGAAACTGCGTCATTGACTGCCTGTATTCCCTGTTTCCATTTCTGTGGTATATCTCCGCCTATAAAATCATGCATCATACTGCCTCCGCCTCCTTCGTGCTGTCCACGTACCTGTAACACTTCTTCTTCACGCTTCCGGCCGTGCAGTCTTCCCCGCCTACAGCATAAGCGACATCATCCCATGCCATCCTCTCCACGAAACGCAGCTCGAATATCTGCCGGGTGTATGCGTCGTCGATCTGCTCGATATACCGCTCCAAGCGTTGCTTCTCATGGATGCACTGGATATGTTTCGCTGCTATGATCGCCTGCAGGTCAACGATCTCCGCCACAAGCTTCTCTGTCATGCTACCTGCATCGTGTGAGTGCGGCATGCCGTCATACTTTGGTGACGATACGCTCTTTGCCTGCTCCTCCAGCTGTGCCAGCCGCTTCTCGTCCATTGCAATTTCTTTGTTCAACCAATACAGTTGCGATAACTCCTTCACTGTCATTCCTCTTATGCCTCCCCTTTAGCCTTATCAATCCTTGCTTTCAGTGCCTGTAGCAAACTCTCCTGTGCCCCATCTTTGCACTCCAGTGACCGCACAACATCCTCATCCGTCCCCTTCTGCGTAATCAGCCTGTGGATAATTACCGGATACGGCTGCCCCTGTCTGTGCAAACGTTTATTTGCCTGCTGATACTCTTCCAAACTCCATGTCAGCCCGAACCATATCGCGTGATGTCCGCCATACTGCAGGTTCAGCCCATAGCCGCATGACGCGGGCTGCGCAAGCAGCAGATCGATTTTCCCCGCATTCCAGTCCTTCTCATCCTGCGCACCGGTGTACACGCGCACGCGCAGGCTTGACTTCTTGAGCGCCTGCAGCAGCCTCTCCCGGTCATGCTTAAAGTAATAATATACAATCGCATGCTGCCCGTTCAGCTGTTCAACCGTCTCCAAAAAAGCATCGATCTTGCAGTCATGCACAGGGACAACTTCGCCGTCCTCTGCGTAAACCGCCCCATTGCACAGCTGCAGCAGCTTGCCGGTCAATGATGCAGCTGTCATTGCTGTGACCATCTCATCATCCACCTCCAGCAGCATATCCCTCTCCATCCTGTCATATGCCTTTTGCGCCTTGTCATCCAGCTTTACCGGGATATCATCATAAACCAGATCCGGCAGCTGCAGATAATCCTCTGACTTCATGCTGATACAGATATCCGAAATCAAACGATAAATCGCATCTGCCGCGCCATCTTTCGGAGCGTATGAGAAAATCGTTGTCCGGTTGCGCTTGTCCGGTACAAAGAACATCTCACGATATGTAGAGATTGTGCGTCCCAGCCTCACGCCGCCATCCAGCAAATACATCTGCGCCCACAGATCCATCAGTCCGTGCGGACTCGGTGTGCCTGTCAGTTCGATCATCCGACTGATCTTTGGCCGCATCGCCTTCAAAGCCTTGAACCGCTTCGCAGTATGGCTCTTAAAGCTCGACGACTCATCCAACACAACAACATCAAACGGCCAATTATGCCCGTACAGCTGCGCGATCCACTGTGTGTTTTCCCGGTTGATCACATACACGTCCGCTGTCTGCGCCAGGGCTTTTTTCCGCTGTGCCTCCGTGCCAAGGACCACAGACACGCGCAAATGCCTTAAATACACCCACTTACCCTGCTCCGCGCTCCAGGTGCTTTCCGCTACTTTCTTCGGCGCGATCACAAGTGCCTTGCGTATGCAACAATAATAATATTTCAGTTCATATAGTGCTGTCAGTGTGATAACTGTCTTCCCAAGGCCCATATCAAGCCATAGAGCTATATTGAGATTATCAATAATTTTATCGATACAATACCGCTGATATTTATGCGGTTCAAACCTGCTCATACTGTCAGCCCCTCCAACCGTGTAGCTTTTCCAACCATCAACGTCGCCCAGGAAACGACACGATCTATCTGCGCATCGCTGTCCACGGAAGAGAACACTGTGAAGCCCAGCTCTCGCAGCTTGTCCTGCACGTGCCGCTGCAGAGGCCGCTCGTGCTTGCCAGGTGCTTTCAGCTCTACAAATGCCATGATGCCACCGGGCAGTAGGATGAGGCGGTCAGGCACACCTGCATTGCCGGGGCTCTCGAACTTTACGCACAGACCGCCCATTGCCGTAACGCGCTTCCGCAATTTCCTCTCAATCTCTTTTTCCAGCATCTTTCCAAACCTCCAAAAATTTCCGTTCGCGCGGCTGCGCGTAAAGTGCGTTCATTTTTCGCCGTCTTTTGCTCACAGCTTAATTGCCACGTTACCACATCATTAACCAACCATCGATTAAATGACTTGGAGCTAAAAGCATTCCAGTCATTTAAAGCCGGTGCCCTGTCAACAGCGTCAACACAATTATGGTACCCCTATATACGCGTATGCGTTTGGGCGCATAGGCGGGTATTATACTCTTTATTTCTCTATTTTTTATTGCCTTTACTTTTTATTGTTTTATTGTTTACAGAGTCAAAAAAGCCTTTAGTTTAGCGGTTTTAAGCGTAAACAGCTCTTGTTTACACCCTGTTTACAACCTCCGATTTCTCTGTAAACACGGTTGTCGTCCCTGTTTACAAAATCGGCAACCGTGTTTACAGAATTTCCTGCCTGTTTTCTCAATTTTTAAAAAGTTTCGGGATACCGTGTAATCTTGTAACATTCGTCCTAAAACCTCAATTTTCAAAAGTTTTTCCAAAACCCCGTGTCCTGTTACTCACGGACAAATGCCCGCTGCGTCCCGTATACGGGACCATACCTGACGGAAGAAGTTTCGCGCCACCCGTTCTTTAGAAGCAACTTCCGCAGGATCGGCTTGATCTTATTGAATTCCGGATTGCGTGCCATATTCTGGCGTGTTCCACCGTATAACTCCAGCCAGATTTCGGCCGCGCAGATCTTTTTCCGCGGGACAAGCTTCACTGCGGGGACCGTGTTATTCCAGAACCCGACACGGTTTACCAGTGACCAGTCGTCCCAGTCCTCCGGAACCTCATGTTCGATGAACTCCATGATGGGTCCCTCCATCGGGGAAGCCTCCCTGTGTGCTTCCTGCCGTTCGGCTGCGATTGCTTCCTCTTCCTTTGTCAGGTAGAGCTTTTCCCCGATTTGCCAGCGGACCTTTGCTTCCGCCCAGATCTGAGCAATCTCATCGTCCGTAAGATCCTTCCAGACTTCTTTCTTCGCGGCCTGTATATCCACATCCACAGGCCAGAACCGCCGGTTACCCGTCATATCATCGAGGAAGTCCTTATCGTTGGCAGTGCCAAAAAATACGCAGCTGCGCGGGGCCTCCTTGACGTTACGTCCGTACGCAGGACGGAAGCGGTCGATGCGCTGCGAGAGGAACTGCTTAACACGTGTAACATCGGTACGCCGCATCGCATGCAATTCTGCGATCTCTACAATCCACACGCCCTGTATCAGCTCTGCCGCATCCTTTCCCTCAAACGTGAGAATCGAATCGTTGAACCATCCGAGCGCCAGCTTGTCCAGGATGGAACTCTTGCCAAGTCCCTGTGTGCCACAGAGTACAAGCATATTATCGAACTTGCAGCCCGGTTCCATTGCCCTCGCCACCGCCGCGACCATAATCTTGCGAGTCACGCACCGTGTGTAGCTATCGTCCTCTGCCCCCATGTAATCGATGAACAGCGTATCCAGCCGCGGCACTCCATCCCACTCGAGGCCATTCAGATAATCCGTAAGCGGATTATACCCGTTCTGCGATGCATATACGTCAAAAGCAGAGTCGATATTGACACGCTTCGTGATGCCGTAAAATGTTTCCATGTACTGATATAAGCCGTTGATGTCCGTATCCGTCCATCGCCGACACTCCGTCTTTCCGTTCCACGGAAGCGCGCCGTGTACCTCAATCCGGTCTGCAAACTCGTTATACCTTATCTTGTCACGTAAGAGCGGGTCGTTTGCCAGAAGCTTACCGATATTTGCCATCGTAGGGAACGGCTTACCGTCATTATTAACGGCGATGCCTGAGCTCGCTATCCAATTTGGATCACTATTTGCCACAGTCGGAAGCCCCAGGCCCTCATAATCTTTCATCGCCTGGTCGTGCCGCTCCTGCGCGATCAGCGCGGAAACGGCTGCGTCCTGTGCCGCGAGTGCGCACATCGCCGTGTACGACGGAAGGCGGTTGACCGGCGTGCCTGCTACTGCTTCATCATCCGAATCCCCAAACTTGTGTAACCGTACAAGGTCAAACGCGTTTACCAGCCTGCCAGAACACGGGTCAGTTGCATGGTGGGAATAAAGGAATTTTCCGTTATCATAGATAATCGCACCACCTGCCGTGGATCCACCAAGGTACGTATAACGGTCGGGCGCGTTATCACACTGCGCGTAAATACCAGGCAGAAACTTGTCCATTGCGCTGATCACGTCATAGCACCTGCAGAACGCACCTACGACGCCGGACTTTTCTTCCGGCTCACCCTGCTTCATGGCAAGCTTCTGGTAAGACACTGCGCCCGGTACCTGCGGCCAACTGCTGAAATCCTTCCAATTTTTGTATGTACCGAGGATCTTATCTGCAGATACCAGCGGCTTGTCTCCATACTCAAATACGTATTCTGCATCCGCGGAGCATGAAGGCCAGTACATCAGACGGCAGGCTTCGAATGTGGTCTTATCCGCCATCTGGATTCCAATTTGTGCGGCTAAATAGCGCGCGATCGGCTCATACTCGTCCGCACTTACGGTTCGGTCAAGCGGAAAAAGGATCCGCAGTCGTGGCGCCGTCGGCATATGTTTGCGGGTAGAATAAACGGTGTAGCCGCATCCCATAGAGTCTACTGTCTTAAGCACCTGCTCCGTCCCGTACGGTGGTATCGTATCAAAGTCCAGAGTCACAATGTCCCGTCCGGTTACGGCATTCGCTTTTCGGTGTCCGCCGTTAAGGGACCCGCCTACAAAGCCGCCGACATCTTTTAAGTCATCCTGCTGAGCCTTTTTGAGCGCCAGATAATCCGATAGACTTTCCGTGCCTTTGACCGGATGCTCCAGCCTGTCATATAATGCGCTTATTGTTGTATCCCATGGCTGCCACGACTTCGACCATCTCGTACTCGCTACAGAGAGTACTATTTTACGGTCATACTGTAATTTCATGCACTCACCTCCTGTGGCCGCCCATTATTAAAAGCACATATTTTGTCGTCAAGGCTTTTTCCTCTGCCGCTAGTCCCGTCCAGCTTGTGATCGTGCCAGCGTTTTTCATAGTAGTCTCGTACTTCATGCCATTTGCTGAAATACTTTCCGGAACCGCCATATTGCACACAATAATGCAGGTTTTCCGGCTCTTTACATCGCTGGATAATAACGATACTGTTACCTTTGGGGATGAGCGCCAGAATTTCGTACCGGCTAAAATCCAGCCCGGAAAACACTTTCGCGAGCTGAAAAGGACTGAACTTTATACCCGCTTCTGCGATATATTTTCTTGCGGTTTCTGCCCGTTTCGTATAGTTGTCCATCGCAAGTCTCCTTTCTTTTATAGTTTATAATATTTGACTGAACTTATTATAGTTAAATTTTCTTAACTTTTCAACTGATAGCAAAATTTTTTTTGCTTCTATCACCATCTTTTCAAGTGTAGCCTGCTCTGAACAATATTTCTCTGCTTATTCTTCAAGCCTTCTGTTCCAATCTCCAGCCTCATACAGTTCGCACCGTTCTGATTCTGGGAGTCGGCACTTCTCTTTGTCAGTTCCTTTTGAGTGCACAATCATGCAACAATATCCTTTCCCTTGCGTTTTGACTTCATCGAGCCATTTGCAACCGTGACAGTTCATCCTTTACTTTTCTCCATTTCTTTTAGTAATTGCTGCAACGCATCCGCGGCACCATACATATCTCCAGAACAAGAAAGCGGGGTATCCTTTTTGACGGCCTTTTCTCGTAATCGCTTGATTAATAATTTAATTTCATCTTCTGTGTATGTCATGCTTCGTTACCTCCGTTTCCATTCATTCAGTAGCAAATTGATTCCTACCCCTGTCAAAATGCATATGCCATACCAAACAATTTTTTCTATCAACATTCGCTACCTCCGTCAATTTTTGCCGCCTGTCTTTTTGGCTTCGTCACTCGCATATAATAATCATGCTGATAGGCTTTTCTGTCTTTCGGCATTCCTGTGCGTATTTGATGTTTTGGATTTCGCTCGTTCATAATATCGATTATGTTTTTCATTCACTATCTCCATCCATTTTAGAACCGCACCCATCGCAGAATTTTGGTAGCGGGATAGTTGTATCCGTCAGATTGCAGGTTGTATTTCCACATACAGAACACTTGAATTCTTCCATCGGCATATCGTGAAAATCTGCGTCCGTTTTAATCCACTTTCCGTGTTTCACCGGCTCCACATCTGCGGCTGGCATTTCATCAATCAATTCTAAAAAGTGATATACTGTGTAATCCCCGCCAGAATCTAATTCTTTGATAGCAGCTTTCAGCACATCCGCATCTATGTATTTATGCATCCTATCGCCTCCTGTCTCTTGCTGTCTCCCTGTATATATCTATCATGTTATCCATGTATTCTTCGCATGGCAGCTCTCCGCTACTATCTCTGTCAAAATAGCATTTTCCATCGAGATAGTAATTGCATAGCATAAAAATATCTCTGCTTTGGTTGCACAACAGGCTGTCAGTGTTCATATTCTCCGCCCCCTCCTTTAAATTCACTGGCCAGAATCTCGAACTGCACACTATCGTGTAGCTTACCGTCCTGCAGCTTTGCTACCTGTCGATAATACCCGCACTCCCGCCCGCCATACTTTTTTATAAAATTCCGATATCCACGAATTGCAGGGTTATTAGCGAAACAGCACCATTGCATTCTGTTCATGTGGTACTTTCCGAAAATATCGCATACCGCCTGAAACAGGTCTCGCGCGTATTCGACACTGCCTTTTCGGAAACTGATTGCCCCGAATCTATCTGCGGACATCGCTGCCCAATTTACAGCGTAGGATATGTAGCCGATTACCTCATCATTTTTATCAACAGATACAAAACAGTGTGCATCATAATTATTTTTCGGCAGGTTAATGTAGCAGTCACCATAGCAACCATTCCAGTAAATGTTCTCTGGCTTATACCATGTTTCCAGTTCTGCCTTTCGCAATTTGTCAGCGTAAAGCTGTGCAGGTTTAAGCATCTTCTCCGCTCCCTTCTATTGCCTTAATGCATTTATTCCACCCAACTTGATAGCAGTAATCAGCAGGTTCATACATATCCCGATAATCATAATCTGGCATCGGGCGCAAAGGGCACCATCTGGGCTTCTTCTGCCCAACCATACGCAGTATGACATTTATGACATGGCTTTGTGCCGAACATCCTAACTGCTCAAAAGTATCGCGTCTGCACAAAGGACACTCTTCACATCTCTCTGGCATTTCATCCAGTACCAAAACAGCTTTCATGATTCACCCTCCAATCTTTTAATCTTAGGTGACTCCGGTAATGGCATCCATGCAATTACATATTCATCGCCAGGGCAGATAAATTCCGCCCTATGATAGTCACTGATCCACTCTTTATATATTTTGTCACAGGCTACCCATTGCCAGAATGGCTTCCTGCTTCGGTCTTCGGGTTTGTGTAAATGCCCTATTGTTATTTTTTCATAGCATCCGGTTTCCCGAAAATTATGGTAAATCAGCACAGGCACTTCCACTTCCGGCAGTTTCTCGCTGCATAGAATCCAACCATGTACCGGTTCCGCCTTTTCCTCTTTCTTCTGATCATTTTCTTTTCTTGCGTTCTGCTCGATCAGCATTTGCATAGTTCGGTGGCTTTCGGCTCTTTGAGCATTCTCCAAAAGCGGTGTAGTAGAATAATGTATAGTATCAATCATTGTCGTGTTTAGCCCTCCTTTGCGCGGCAGATACCAAATACCCGATATGATACAGTCTTACCATCTTCCAGAGCGTTTTTCACCGCTTCTCTCTGTTCTTTACAACCAGAAATATACTGTTTGTCTGCTACATGGTAGGTAATAAATCTTCGAGCCATTTCCGCCGCATGGTCTTTGGCTGCGTTTTCATCTACACCCCAGACTTCTTCATCGTCAATCGGTTCCCATCCGGTTTCGCCAACCCAAAATATTTCACAGCACCATCCATACTCAACCTCTACAGGCTTCGGCGTTTTCTTTTCGGCTTCGTACTGTCCGATTTTCAGTACGATTTCTTCTGGAGTGTACTTTACAAATATGCTTTGCATATCGCAGTCTTGCTCAAATACGCTGTATAATACATCTTTTTTCTGTACATTTTCCCACAACCAGTCCATTGCCTCTTCCGCGCTCATTCCAGATTGTTTTTCTTCTTCACAGAATTTCTCCCATTCTTTTTCTTCGATTTCCGCATTACTTAAATCAGACTCAATCAGGTCGGAAAATTCGGTGATTTCCATTTGATATTCGTCTTTTTCGTACCATTTTCTGTCGCTATACTCTACAGTCAAATATCCCTCTTTCTGTTTTATCCATACCGTGTCTGTTTTTCCAACGCCATTATTCAATCCATAGTATTCCATGATATGATTTGCGTTAGCTACTCCGAGTTTTATCAAATGTTCTGACAACGCCCTCGCATCCTCTTCTGTCGGACAGTGGATTACCATGCCCGGCTTAATCGCGTTCTCTTTAAATTTCATGATGCCCTCCTATTCGTGATACCGCCTTGTCGTGCCATCCTCAAAAGTGATTTCCAACCACTTGGGATAATTACGGTCTTTGTATGGTGACTGCTGAGTATATGGCGTATACTTCACGTTCTCACCAAATCCCTTCGGCTTCATGTGTGACTTCTCGCACATCTGGCACTTTCTCTTTTCGCTGTACATTTCTCCGCATATTCCACAATAATAATGCATCACTTCTTTCATTCTGCAACCTCCATCAATTTGCTATCTTCGATATAAAAATTATTATCGACAATGACGTTTGGTATTCCCAGTCCGATGTGATCTCCGTACAGCTGAATAAATTCCCACAGTTGAAACTCTGTAAAACCGTCATTGTCAATTTTGGGCATTTTCGGTTCAATCGGTTTTCCGTGACGTTTTATGATAGCTTTATTTACCTCGTCGTATTTATGATAGTAAATTTCTGTACCAAACGGCGTTAATTTTACTTTCACAATCTCGTTTATGTTGAATATCTTCATTTTGCGCCCCTTCTAAAATTCTTTTCCATGCAGATACGAACGTGTGGCATTAAATTCTTGTTTTTCGATGATAGCAGTTTCCAGGTCAATACCATAATATGCTGCCATACTGAAACATCCGATAACAACATCTGCCAATTCTATAGGTACCCCTTCCGGTTTTCCATCGCCTCTGTGATACACTCGTGTAGCTTCGTGGCCTACCCTAAATTCCTCCAGCACCTCTGACACTTCGCTATGGATCTTCGCCACATAATCCGTAGGCTTTGTATCTGTCTCATAAAAACCAGCTTTTCTTGCATTTTCACCTGCTTGCTTTACAAGCTCTGTGATACTCGGATGTTTGACTGCTTCGCTATTTATATACTCATGCATTTTGCTTTATCTGCTCCTTCCTTCTTATTCGCATTTTTGTAACCGCTCTAACCCGCCCCTAAAGGGGCGGGGGATTATGAGATTAAGAAAAACGGGCGCACACCATTGACGCCGGACGCGCTGCCGTAGCTCGCATTGCCGTTGTTGCTGACATTCGCAAAGCCAGACGCCGAAACAACATCCCGCAGCCAATACCATTCGAGCTCTTCGTCTTTTCCATGATATGCAATTCGGTTACGGCGCTTCTTCATTGGCTCCCAGCATTCTTTATCAGCTGTTCCAAAAATATTTGCCTTTGCAGGAATCGAAAGATAGTCTCCATTTTCGAGTTGAACCATCCGTTTTCTAATTTTAGTCGGGAACTGGCTCAATACTTCTTTGTTCAGCCATTTACGTAAATCAGATTTTTCGTATCCGCCCTCAGTAGTGTTTGTGGCGTTCATTTGAGCCTCATCATTAAGGCAGTCCACAAGTAGGAACAGCGTACTGTTTCCGATTCGCTCCATTGCCATTGCCTGTACTTTCTCGCCCGTTTTCAGCTTAAATGCTATAACAGCTCCGATCATATACTCATCAGTTTTAATTCCTATCGTTCGCTTTATTCTCATTCCCTTTATCCTCCTACTCGTGCAGGCCAATCTCTGCCAGCGCTTTTTTGATCACATCCGTTATGTCTTTTGGCTTTAGGCCGTAATCTTCCAGCATCTTTTCCATAGGGAGATACTGGTTAAGATACTTCCATACCATCGCCACAACACCTGTGTGCGAATATCCCTCTATGCTTATGCCATCTTCGAATGGCTGTGCGTAACCACTTTCCATATGGTGCGCCAGTCCATCGAAGCCAACAACAACTCTGTTGCCTTTGTGAATCTTAAAAACAATACCTGGGAAATTCTCTATCTCCGTGTCTTGATTTGAAATAAGCATCTGCCCGTATTTATAAGTCACAGGTTTTTCATAATCCAGATCGGAAAATTCTACAATTTTAAGTCCTTCTTCTTTGGCCGTTTCTACATCGCCATACAGTATATTGCCGTACACATTATCTTCTATGTAATAACACAGGTTTTCCTCGTACTCCATAAACTGGATTACATATCCGGCGGACCTTCCAATTTCTGACAGATGATTACAAAATATTTCTGCTTCTTTCTCATTTTTGCAATGAATAGCCACAGGTAAAACAAGATCCTGTAATTTCATTTGCGTTCCCTCCTACTCAAAATATTTGCAGCAGAACTCTTCTGGGTCCTTTATTATCGCGCCTTTGCTCTCCGGCTCTGGCATATGCTGATACAGTCGGGAGACATTCTCATCACAGAGCGGTTTACACTTTGTATCCAGAAATTCCATCATGCACTCATCGAACAGCTCCGTAAATTCTGTTATATGCTTTCCCGATATTTTCCAGTCAATGAGCTTTACACGCAGTGTATCCTTAAAAGCCTGCTGATCCGCGCTATGTAAGCTTTCTTCCAACACTTCCGAAAGCTGTCCGGACTCTGCCACATCAAACACATAATCGACCGCTGTGCTCTCCGGTTCATCAATTTTGTCGCACATGCACTTCCCTTTTTCGTAGTTCCGGCACCATCTGCATGCGTGATACATACTGTCCATATCCTCGTCCTCCATTTTAAATTTCAGCTCGTTGCACAGCCGTCTGATCATATACTCGCCATCAATACTGCTTAGCATCTGGTACCACTGCGAGCGGAAGAACCTCTCAACCTCTTGCTTATCTGCGAGTGCTCTTTCCCATGTAAGCCGCGTCCTGTAGTCGCGTGGCTGTATCTTAAGCACCTTAAGAGCCCTCCGGTAATCATCTGCAGCCTGCACTACGATCCCGTTCGCAAGGCGGGTTATGGCGTCAGTGTCCAGTTCCTTTTTTTTTGCAAACATACACTCTGCTCCTCCTACTTTGCCTGCCGCAGCTCGTTTCGGATCTGCATCAGGATGATACCAAGCTGGTTCTGTCCTTCCCCTGTTGTACTGTCCACGCCCCAGAATGTGTCTCCCCAGTCATTGCCCTCTTTAAGTATTTCATCACCGGTATTATCCAGCAGGATTGCAAGCGCCGAATTCTGCCAGAACTTCTCGCGCACGACGTCATGCATCACTGCGATCTTTGCAGTATCCCAGTCCGAGCGGGCATTTACCTGGTTCCCCAATGCCTTTGCTTCGTCTGGTGTAAGCCCGACGAACATCTGACGGACACTGTCAGACGCACTTTTCTGTGCCTGATAGGCAGCTTCCGAGCTTAAAAACCGAAGGCCTTTATATCTTACCGGGCAGGGATAGTAGTTGCTGAGAAAATAATAGCTTCCCATAAAAGAATCAATACATCCTGTCATCGTGTACCCCCCCTCTCCTCTATTTTAGCAGCCAGATTTTCAGCCAGAGCGGCATCCCTGATTCGTATATAAGCTTTACAAACCACATGCTGGCCAGCATAATTATGATGAATAAAATAATGTATCCTATCGCTTTCCACATTTTCCTCACCGCCCCTTTTCTGTAGTAATCTCACCTGCACAGGCCGCGTACCCGGCCAGATCCACAAAGCTGTCTGTTGTTCCTGTGCCTGTCTTGATCCGCGCCACTTTCAACAGCGCCATCATCATTGCCACATCCTGCGCCGTGTAGCTGTGCCCCATATAAGCACTCCACAGCAGCGCGATCTGGTTGAAATTATCCTCCGGATTTCCGTAGTCCTGCTCCCTCTTACCACAAACACATACTTCTGCCTGCTTTAATACCTCTGCTCTTTTCATGCTCTGCCTCCTATATGATGATCTTGTGCTTTCCTGCCGAGTTACGCAGCACCTTGCAGCCTGCTTCTTTGATGATCTTGACCTGTTTCTGGTATTCTGGCAGCTGCGCTACGTTTCCCGTGCCATAATTGGACCACATCTCATTTAAGGTATCTTCAAATTCCTTTTTCCGGAATTGGATCTCGATCTTTGGGTACTGAGGCTCATTATTATTCATCATATCGCTGTACAAGCCACCAAAAAGCTCACTAAACATATCATTAAGTGTCCTACTCATTCCCGTTCTCCTTCTTCCAGCCTTACACCTGCGTACTCCCACAAATCATTAATTAAATCGTCGATGTCGATTTTTCCGTCTTCCCAGTCTTCGTAATACTGCAAAACATAATTTGTGAATTCTGGGATTTTTTTCGCATAAGTCTTCGGCCAATAGTGATCCATAAGCACTTCGAGCGGAAGAGTAAGTAGCAGGACCACAGCCGTATTAATCGCATCATCCGTCGCCTGCTGCTTTATTTCCTCCATCTGTTCCCCGATTGCATCTTTTACCATCTGATCGAGTTGTGCCTTTGTTAAATTATACGTAGCGGTTTTTACCTTTTCCTGCTCTCTCTTTTGCCTTCGGATCTCTGCCCTGCTCATCCATCCGACACCTCTTTCGCTATGTCCTCAAACAGCACCGGCATCTCCTTCATAACCATCTCCAGTAGCTGTGTAGCCACCTCGCGCATCTGCGAATGGGCCGTCTTCGAACAGCGCAACAGCAAAAAGTGCCGCCACTCACGGATATTGCAGGTCATAACAACTTCTGTTTTCAGGCTGTTCGGGAGCACCGACCGCGCCTCCTGCGGAGTGCATCCACAGCCCAACATATCGAAATAGGATTTTTCTGTGTGCTCACAAGTGCTTTCCCATATTGCATAGCCAAGTGTATCCTCTTGCAGAAAACAGGGTTTGATCACTGTGATCTCATTGCCGAATCCGTCCTTTGAGTAGTTGCAGTAGCGGGTGCTCTCTTGTGAGAAGCTTGCGATCCTGTGCCGCACAAGCTCATGCGAGATACCGCGGTCTACTGTGAACCGGACTGTAAAGAAACAGTGTTCCAAGACGGACTCATGCCCGCGTCGGATCACGCCGCGGAGGAATTTCTCCGCGCTGTCTTCTGTGATCTTATCTTCTGATTTGTAGCAGACACGTCCGCACTCCTCCAGACGTTTCATAACCACATTCCCATCAATCGGGGTAATAAACTCCACTTTTGCAGGAATAATCTTCACGATTTCTTGTCCTCCTTAGGCTCCAATTTCCCAATAAAGCATAAAATTGTAATGGAAAGAATGAGATAGACCGGATACAGAAACATCCATTTAACACTGTAGACTACAGACAGTACAACCGGCATAGCCAGAGTGCCAAGCAGGATAGCGGCCATTGCAATTATTGCAAGATACATTGCCATCTTTGTAAAAAATTTGTTCCAGTATGATTTTGAATAAACTTCGTTTCCCATAATTGCTCCTCCTTATTAATCCTTTGTAAAGAAATCCCCCACCCAGCCATCTGCGCCAAGCGGTAGTCCGGGGGCCCATGTAAGCGGCTGCGTCATAATATCTGTTACTGCTTTCAACATTGCTCCGTCATTAGCAAATGGCTTCATATCAATTACGACCTCATCATGTACATGAAATACAATCGGAAAGCCAGCTGCTTCTAATCGCTCTATTGCTTCCGCCAACGCATCTCGCGCGATTGCCTGGACACAGTTCTCTACGAGCTTCCCGCCATATGTTTCGATCCGCTTCCATTTTTTTGTGCTCTGGTCCATCCCTAAATAAGTGATAGATGTACCACCGAACCGGTTTTCGCCAATCTGGGGACTGATGTAAAAAAGCTTCCTGCAGGACGGCAACGTTATAGTCAAGCAATCAACGCCCTGTACCGGATCGTATTCACGCGCCAACACAACATACCGAACTCGTTCCGCTGTACCCGTCTGTATCACCCGTGTCACTGCTGCATCCATCTCCCACCACAACGATTTAATGTGCGGATTTGCGGTCCTCCACTTATCTACAATCTCTGGCAACTCTTCTTCCGATAGTCCCATATCCAAAGCGCCCATTGCTTTTAATGCCCCTGCGCTACCTTGGTAGCCAAGCGCCAGCTCCGCGACTTTTCCTTTTGCTCGCAGCGCATATTCCGGGTTGCCCTTTTTGATCTTTTCGATTGGCACTCCAAACATCTGTGATGCAGACGCCTCATAGATCTTGCCGTGCGTCCGAAACACCTCCAGCCTCCACTCTTCCCCAGCCAGCCACGAGATCACACGCGCCTCTATCGCGGAGAAGTCCGCATCGACCAACTTATTGCCGGGGCTCGCCACAAATGCCGTCCTGATGAGCTGTGAAAGTGTATCAGGTACACTTCCGTAAATTACCCTTAATGCGTCTTTTTTGCCCCTTCTGACAAGCGTACGCGCCGTCTCAATGGCCTTTGTGTATGTCCGTGGAAGATTCTGCACCTGCACCAGACGCCCCGCCCAGCGCCCCGTACGATTTGCTCCGTAGAATTGCAGCAGCCCTCTCACGCGTCCGTCCGGACAAACACAGGTGGAGATTGCGTCATACTTCTTCGTACTGGTCTTTCCCAGCTCCTGCCGGATCTCCAGCATCCTCCGCACATCATCCCTGCCTTCCGGGATGTCATCATTCTGTAGCATCTTACTTACCGTGTCTTTCCGGAGATCCGTCAGCTCAACATCATCAGACGTCTTGTTCATCCAATCCATGATCTGCTTGACGCTGTTTGGGTTGTCCAGCTCGGTTATCCTCCGCGCTTCATTCATCAGCTCCGTCCGTACTTCGTCACCAATTTTCAGCGCCCCCTGCACAAAAGGCATATCGACCGCCACGCCGCGGGTATTGATGGTCAGATCTGTTTCCCACTGCTTTTGCACAAAATCCGGAACGGGGAAGGCTGATAGCCTTCGCTCGATCTCCATTTCTGTTACGACATCCTGACAGCAATACTCTTTAAAGAGCTTCCACTTGTCCAGGTCATGATGCGGATAGTTCCGTGTCCGGCCCCCGTTGGCCTTTGTAGGCTTACAGGGTACGCAGAAGTAGCGGATCAGTGCCTTGCCCGTATTCAGTTTCTGCTTGTCCTCCGGAAGTCCCAGCGCTTTGCCCGTCGCGTCCAGTCCTGCGGTGTAACCGCAGTATAGACCGTGGAACATCGTGCACCGCCACTGCGCCGGATTCATGGGGCTGTAATACTTTGACAAGCAGGCAAACTCGAACGGTGCATTATACGCATGTTTAATGTATTGCGGATTGTGAAGTGCCCGAATAAGATCCTGGGGTACTTCCTCGCCCTGTGCCATATCGATTATTTGTACCGGGGAACCGTCCACTGAATAAGCGAACAGAAGAATTTCGAAACTCGGATCTGCGACATACCGCTGCGCTCCTGTCTTTGCGATCGGAGCCTCGGAGTAAGTCTCCAGGTCGATTGATAAATGATGCACCACAATATCGCCTCCTCTTTGTGGTTTGGGAACCGGCTCAGCGTGTGCTCCTCTACCGGTTCCCGTTGTGTTGCACACACGTGCGGGATTCATCTCTGTTATAGACTTAGCTTACTTTCAATTTCCGTTGCCCGGTTCGGGAGCGCGTCGTCTATCAAAGAACGCTTACATCGGAAGACCGGTAAGCGGATTGATCGTACCCACAGGATATACCGGCGTTGCTCCCTGCGCATTGGCATACATCGCTGTCTGTCCAGTGGGTGTCGGGGTTACACCAAGCCCTGCATAATCCTGCATCGCGGACGGACCACCGGAAAGCGGCTCGCCATCACGGGTCTTAAAGACATTGTCCAAGGAGCAGGCTACCGGGTTACCCTGCGCAGGATTGTAAAAACTCATCGTCACGCGGGCATACATGCCAGAATAGACGTCCTGCGGAAGGAGCTCCGTGTTTGGATTGTTAATGTCGCAGACATGCGGCTTGCGGCCTGTGCTTGCCGTGATCACCCAGCAGCCCTTACACTCGGGACCAAATGGCTGCCCGTTCGGGCGGACACCGTCCCCATCATAGATCAGCGGGCTTTTCATGCTTGGCCGCGCACCTTTCCATTTATTCTCCACACCGTACTCATAAGATGCATTCATAGCGTCTGTAATCCCCTGCTTTGTCGCTGTATCGGTTTTCGGGATCAGCATGGTAACAGAATAGCGCGGCTTCTGGCCGGGATTCTGCGGATTTGCATACGGCTCATTCAGATGCGCGTACGATAAGCGAACCTCGCCAGTTGCTACTCTCTTCGGGTCATTGTTGTACATAGCGTTATCTCCTTTCGTGGTTTACATAGAATATTGTTTTTTCATATCTGCCCAGATTGTCAGAATCTTCATGGAACGCTCATAGAGCTTTCCCGCATTTTTCAGTTCTTTGTACAGTCTTGCGTTTTGTTCTTTTACGCGTCTGCGTTCTTCTTTGTCGATGAAATTTTTCGGATCCAGCAAATTACGTTTAAGATAGTCTTCCATACTCTCGGCAGCATTCTTGCAGGCCAGTACGTAATCCGCAAGATACTGCTCCAGCTCATGCACGGACTTTTCATTCTCCGTCCTCTCGTGCTGATATCGCAGGCAGAGTTTGAAGAACTTCCGTAGCTGCTGCATGGTCAGACCTCTGTTCGGGTCGAGCGCGCAGGGAAAATATAGTTCCATGCGACCGCTCCTGTAATCATTTGTCGGATAGAAAAGCCCTATCGGTTCTTCCCGTATGTCCAAGTACGTCACGTGAGGCCTGCAGCATCTGCCGCCGCCGAATTGTACGCCTCGCGCTTATCCGACACCTCCACAAGTGTAGGTTTCCCCGGCGCTTTCATAACGAGACTGTCCGGTTGCCCAGGACTTCCGATCTTCTCAGCAAAATCCTTCTTCCCCATCAGCTTTTCAAGTGCCGTAAGGGTCTTCGGCTTGCGCTCGTATAGCATAGCCTCTTCATATCCGGCCACTTTGAACCTCTCGATCACTGCATCCATATCCGTGAACTTCCGATCGCTGCGTCCCTCCACAAGCTTCCAGCCTGGGATTACTTTGCCGTCCAAAATTGCATTGAGCGCATAGTCCTGCAGGTCACCGAGCCACTTTGCCAGTTCCTTTCCGCGAATGAGCAAATCACCCACTTCGGCGTCAGTCAGAGTTGTAGGCTTCTCGCCGCGGAGGATCGCTACCTTGTCCATCTCAAATAGCTGCTCCGGTGTCAGGCTCCCTTCCGGTACCGAATTTTCGTATGCCTCCAGCTCCATGTAATACTGTGCTCTTGCCGCGCATACGGCGCGGCCGTTACAGAACCTGCACCACTCACCTGGCTTAAATGTACCGGGGCCACTCTGCGCTTCCCTTGCGATCGGTTTCAGCCATTCACCCCATGCCAGGAGCTCCTCGACCGTCAAAGCCTCTTCGCTCACATCCTCTGTGATCCGCGGCTGCACAATCGCCATGGATACCTTTTCGATCGTCTCACCGTAGATCATCGCATACTGGTTCAGTGCTCCAAGTGCATAAAGCCGCATCTGTGAGTTGTTCTCCGCTGATACCGGGACGCCTTTCCCGTGCTTGTAATCTGTAATGTGGAGCGTGTTCCCGCCGATCATGATACAGTCGCAGGTACCAAATCCTTCCGGTACATACTCGGAGAAGTCCACTCGCACCTCTGTCGCCACATGTGGCTTAGATGGAAACGTCATTGACTTCTGGTAAAGATACTCCGCATAAAACTCGGATGTCTTAAGCATCTCCTCGTTATACAACTCTTCCGCCTGGAGCTTTTTGATCCGTGTGGTCCGCGTCCGTTTTGTGACCAGATTAAAATTATACTGCGCTGCTAGCTCCGCGAACTGATGAGCCAGCGTACCCTCCCGTGCATAGATGCTTGTTTCTCCCTGCGGGAATTGCATCTCATATGTAGGAGCCGCTGTACAGTTGATCCATCGATGGGACGCAGACGCGGAGCACTTTGCGTGTAATGTTGGCATGCCCGCATCCTCCTCTCTCAGATTTTCGCGCCAATTCCCCTAATGTCCGCCGCGTATGCTGCAAACTGATCCGGACGAAGCTGGTTAATCGCCTTAACTCCATACTTCTGGATAATGCTCATGATCTGTTGCATCTTGCCCTTGTCAATCAAGTCTGCCGACGCTGTGGAAAGCTCGTCCAGCGTGTATACCTTGTCCATCTGTGCAGGTAGTGTAGCCTGTTCCACTGGAGCAGGCATCGGCGCTGCGGCTGCTGCTTCCGTGGAAATAGCTGGAGCGGATGTGGAAGCTGGTGTTGCAAGCGTTCCTGTAAATACTCCGTCAGCCGAACTTGCGGGGAAAGCCTTCTCTGCATGTGTGGCTGCATCTGCGAGGGATTCCGCATAATCCTGTGGTTTGCTTGCAAGGCTTATGGCATCCGCCAGATGGTTGATTGCCTTAGCGAGTTCCGGGGTCTCAATAGTTACTGATAACTGTGCCATGATGTTTGCCTCCTTATATTTACATTTTTTATAGTTACCCGTTTTTCTGCCCCTTTCTCTCACGCTGCCAGTTCTCAAATGCCTTAAGGTGTTCCGGGTCGTCGTAGTAGCGTATGACGGCTGCAAGAAATGTGCTGCTCAAATTCCGAACTTCCACTTCTGGAATCTGAGAAATGTCTATGTTACTGTGTGGCATAATCGGACTCGCCCTTAATCTTTTCGATCATCCGGTCAAGCGCTGCTTGGATCGTGCGTTTCGTATTATCTTTTGCTTCATCGGATTCAAATTTTTTACGCCCATTCAGCACCATAGACAAATACGCGGAAGAGTACCCGGTCTTGTCATACCGCTCCCCATACGGGTTGTTGCACTCTTCTGCCAGCTGTACACCGGTGATCCGGTACTTGTGCATCTGACCAATGATTTCAGCCGTCCAGTCCTCGTTTAGGTTCATGCGCATACCTCCTTTGCTTAAGATGAAAAACTTTAACTCTGCACAGTTGAAGATTTTTAACTGATGTGATATAATCAATTTGCACTAATATTTACCAGTGTCGCAAGAATTATGGCCTGCCAAAAGTTCATTTTTTCTTGCCAGTAAATAATCTTTAACTGAACTACACACAGTATAGTTCATGTTTTTTAACTTGTCAAGATGTTCAGTTAAATTTTTTTTACCATGTTAAATACTTTTACAAGGAGACAAATCATGACATTTTATGAACGCTATGTGAACCTGTGTGAACAGAGAAAAATTGAACCATGCTCCCAAAGGATGGCAAATACGCTTAATACCACCAGAGGCACCATATCGACATGGGGGAAAAACAATGCTACTCCGAGAGGTGAAACTGTGAAATTAATTGCGGAAGTATTTGGTGTATCCACAGATTATCTATTAGGCCGCACAGATGATCCGACCGATTACACCGACCCTGACCTTATAGCTTATCTTGCAAAACCGGTTATGGAATATTTCAACGGGGATGTTCAAAAAACGGCATTTTTTGAAAGGGCTGTCGCAGATAATGCAAGAAAAGGAAAAGATGATAGGCATGCCCAAATTATCAAACTATATGACCAGTTAGATGACATCGATAAAGTGCGCATAGAGTCGTATATCGAAGGCATCTTAACCAACGACAAGTATAAGAAAAAGACAGTCAATTTCGCATAGTGCAAAGGACACGAAATACAATTAAAGTCGATTTTACATAGAGCAAAGGAGCGACACAAGAATTGAGTGCAAAGAAAAAAGCTAAAAATGAAACTGCCGTAATCTATGCCCGATATTCATCGCATAACCAGGGTGAACAATCCATTGAGGGGCAGCTTGCAGCCGCAAAGGCATATGCAGACGCTAAAGGGTACAATATCATCCATGAGTACATTGACCGAGCTATGACCGGTCGAAATGATAATAGAGACGAATTCCAGCAGATGCTCTCCGACTGTGCGAAAAAACAGTTTAGTGTGATCATTGTCTGGAAAGTAGACCGGTTTGGGCGGAATCGTGAAGAAATCACATTTAATAAATACCGGGCAAAAAAACAGGGCGTGCGCGTGGAGTACGTTGCAGAAAATATTGCAGACGGCCCGGAAGGCGTAATTCTGGAATCTGTACTGGAAGGCATGGCAGAATACTACAGTCTGCAACTGTCGCAAAATGTCCAGCGCGGTCTTTATGAAAGCGCAAAGAAACACCATGCCATAGGCGGTCAGATCCCTCTTGGTTATCGTGTAGCTCCCGACAAGACCTTTGAGATTGATCCGGACACTGCTCCTGTTGTCAAAATGATTTTTGAAAAATACGCAGCGGGCGAAACAACATTTGAAATTATGCACTATCTGAATGAGAACGGATACCGGACAAGTAAAGGAAAGCCATTTACAAAAAGCAGTCTCCCGACACTGCTGAAAAATGAAAAGTACATTGGCATATATGTATACAAAGACCTTATCCGGGATGAGAATGCGGTACCAGCCATTATCGAACCGGAATTATTTTATAAAGTACAACAGATGCTGCAGACAAATCATAGAATGCCGTCACACAGATGGAGTTACTCCGATTATCTACTGACTGATAAATTATTTTGCGGATACTGCGGATCTCCCATGTCCGGAAAGAGCGGATACAATCGCAAGAAAATAAAATATGGCTATTATGCCTGTGGGACACATATAAAAGATAATACCATCTGCCAGAAAAAACCGGTGCGACAAGATTATATTGAAAATATGGTGCTTACTACAATCGCTGACATATTGCAGAATGACGAACTGATAAAATTTATCGCTGAAAGCACATGGCGATACTATCTTAGCCAGGATGCAGATCAAGAACGGGTGAGGGCTCTGCAAAAACAGCTTGCAGACGTTGAAAAAGGCACATCAAATCTTACACGCGCTATAGAAGCGGGTGTGCTTAATGAGTCAATAACATGCCGCATGGAAGAGCTGGACAGCCAGAAAGCGGCAATAAAAAAGGCTCTTTCTGAAATAGAATTAAAGAAAGGGCTTAAGCTGACAAAAGAACATATTCTTTTTTTCCTTGAAGAATTCAGAAAGATGGATCTGAAAGATCGAGATTGTCAGAAGCGTCTGGTAAAGACATTTATCAATGCCATTTTCCTGTATGATGACTATATAAAAATCGCATTTAACTACGGCGGAGACACCACCACCATATCACTGAGCGACATTCAAAGCACTGAAAACACTGAAAAAGCCACCACGTCGGGTGTGTTCGACTGTGACGGCTTAAGCTGGGCTAGCCGGATTCGAACCGGCGAATCCAGGAGTCAAAGTCCTGTG
>JAJBVE010000088.1 GCA_020859995.1 Clostridiales bacterium | reverse complement strand
CTGATTGATGAGTACGATGTACCCCTGGCAAAAGCAAATGAGCACAATTATTATGATGATATGATTGTCCTGATCCGGAATATGCTGGATGCTGCATTAAAGTCAAACCAGAACCTTTATTTTGCAGTCATGACCGGTTGTCTGAGAGTTTCAAAAGAAAGCATTTTTACTGGTTTGAACAATCCAAAAATATATTCTCTTTTAGATACGAGATGTGAGGAACGATTCGGCTTTACAGACACAGAAGTACAGCAGATGCTGGAATATTATGGCCTTTCTTCCTATTATGATATAACGAAAGAATGGTATGATGGATACAGGGTTGCCAATACCTGTATTTATAACCCATGGGATGTTATCAACTGGTGTGACCAACTGCTCACAGGCACCGACTTAAGACCAAAGAGCTATTGGAAAAATTCCAGCGGAAATGAAGAAGTGAAAAAGTTCATCCGGCGGATGGGCAATGGCGTGACCAAAGCACAGATTGAACGGCTGATATCAGGTGAAACCGTGCAGAAAAAAATCGAAGAACAGCTAACCTACAATACTATGTACGACAATGTTGAAAATATGTGGAGCCTGCTGTTTGCAACTGGTTACCTGACTCCGAGTGAGATGCCAGACGGCAATCTCGCCCGCCTGAAAATCCCGAATAATGAGGTTCGCGATATTTTCAGTGAATTTATTCTGGAATTGTTTGAAGAGAAAGTTGCAGAAGATGGCACTCTGGTGACAGAGTTCTGCAATGCACTGAAAAATGGTGATACTGCCGATGTCGAACGTGTCTTCGCGAAGGGGATGGGAAAAACCATCAGCATTAGGGATACAGCAGTAAGAAAAGAGTTTAAGGAAAACTTTTATCACGGCCTGATCCTTGGGATCATGTTTTTTAAAAGCGATTGGGGCGTATCCTCAAACAGGGAATCAGGAGACGGTTACTATGATCTCCAGATTGAGATTGAAGAGGAAGAAATCGGCATTGTCATCGAAGTGAAATATGCAGAAGGCGGGGATCTTGATGCAGCATGCGCAGAAGCTCTGGATCAGATCAATAAGAACAATTACACTGCAGAATTGAAAGAAGATGATATGCATAAAATCCTCAAATATGGGATTGCCTGCTACAAAAAACAGTGCAAGGTTGTATTAGAACGTGAATCATTTTAAGCAGACTGGCTAAGTGGTCTCTCACATAATTCTGTAATCAACGAAAAACGGAGTTTTGGAGAACAGGGGACATGCCCTAACAACGAGAAAGGCAGGAACACTTTCTGTTCCTGCCCTTTTTGTTCAGATCCAATCATTTGCGGTAAACGGTGAACGCCATCAATATTCCGGCTCAATCAGCCCATATGTGCCGCCCTTTCTCTTGTAAACCACATTCACTTCCTCAGTCTGGGCATTGCGGAATACGAAAAAGTTGTGTCCGAGGAGCTCCATCTGTACGCAGGCATCCTCCGGATACATCGGCTTCATGCCAAAATGCTTGGTGCGGATGATCTGTACCTCTTCAAGCGGCTCTGATTCTTTTTCGATAAACTCCTGGCGGAAATTGCCGCCTTCCTGCTGGCGGTCAATAATTTTCTCTTTGTATTTACGAAGCTGCCGCTCGATGACCTCTTCTACCAGGTCGATTGACACATACATATCATTGCTTACCTGCTCCGAGCGAATAATGTTGCCGCGCACCGGAATGGTTACTTCTATTTTCTGTCTTTCTTTTTCTACGCTTAATGTAACGATGATTTCTGTATCAGAAGTAAAATAGCGCTCCAGCTTACCAAGCTTGTCCTGGATGGCCATCCTCAGTCCATCGGATACTTCGATGTTTTTTCCACTTATTCTGAATTTCATACGCCCATCTCCTTTACCTGATAGTTTGTTCCCTGGTTGCAGCAGGAAACTTCGTGTGACAAGTTCCAATCCTTTGGAATGAAACTGACTTATCAGAAGAAACCTGCAAGCACATGTTTAAGCTCCGCTTTGGTCGACTCACGCGTCCTCGATTTTTCTCGGCAATCGGGACATGCAACGGACACCCATTGGACATCCAACGCTCTTCTGATATGTCACATTATAACACACTGTCTGTTTTTTTCAACAAAAATTTGAAATATTTCCAAATTTTCAAAATTTTTCAATTTCTTTTTTGCTATTTTTCACAAATATCAGGTATGTAATGGAGCGTACGCAATTCTTTTCAGGAACATATGCGCAGGACATCCTGGTAGCGCAGCGTTCCGCCAAACAGGTCGAGAGCACTGCCGACGGTCACGTCCACCGCATCCTTCCCTTCTTTTTTCAAGGTCAGCAGATCCTCCAGTCTTCCCACTCCTCCGGCATATGTGACCGGGATTTTTCCCCAGCTGCCGAGCAGCCTTACTACGTCCTGCTCGATTCCGGAGGCTTTTCCCTCCACGTCTGCCGCATGAATCAGAAACTCGTCGCAATACGAAGAGAGTTCATCCAGAATCTGTTCCGACAAACATACCTGCGTAAAGTTCTGCCAGCGGTCTGTCACGATATAGTATGCTCCGTCCTTTTTCCGGCAGCTGAGGTCCAGAACCAGGTGTTCTTTTCCGATTGCGCGGACCAGAGATTCCAGATTGTCGTAGCGAATGGTTCCGCCGCGAAACACGTAGGAGGTTACTATCACATGGGAAGCGCCCGCATCCAGGAAGGAAGCCGCGTTTTCCGCCGTAATCCCCCCGCCGACCTGCAGGCCGTTCGGATAGGCCGCAAGAGCCAAGAGAGCCTGTCTGCGCGTTTCCGCGTAAAAAGGGGAAGACGAAGGATTCAGCATAATCACATGTCCGCCCGTCAGGCCATCCCGCCTATATTTTTCCGCAAAATAGTCAGCGTCCTTTACAGATACAAAGTTTTCACGTGCATAGTCCTGCTCGTCTCTCAGGCTGCCTCCGATGATTTGTTTTACCTTTCCATTATGTATATCAATGCATGGTCTGAATCGCATTTTTCCTCCTCATCTTCCCGAATTTGTCCTGCCCGGCAAGTCAAAGCCAGGGTTCCTGAATGATTATAAATTACAGCCAAAGCTTTCCAGGCCTTAGTCAATAACGATCTGCATACGCTTTGAACAGCCAGTCCCGTAAAGGACTGACTATTCAGCCGGTTTATTTAGAGCAAACGGCAAAAATATTTGAACGTTGCCTCTAATTTCTAATTGTCCGTTTCATTTCCGGTGAGATCGTCAGCGGCGCCTTCTACGCCGTCAATCACATCTTTGCCGGCATCACCCACGCCATCCACGATGTCATTGCCCGCATCGCCGAGATCTTCCGCAAGGTTATCGCCGGTATCTCCTGCGAGGTTATCACCGGTATCGTCGGTGTCTCCCGCGAGGTTATCGCCGGAATCGCTGCCGCCTGCCGCATCATCTGTGAGGGCATTGCCTGCATCCTGGTTATCATCTGCGCCAGAGTTTTCTGCGCCGCTGTCCGTATCATTGTCTGTAGCGTCATTGACAAGACTATCGTTTTCAGATGTTTCCCCCGTATCCTGATCTTCATCGGAGCCGTCCTCATTCAAATCTGTACTTTCCTGATTCGTCTCGTCAACAGAGTCGTTCCCATCTCTTCCGCAGCCGGCCAGCCAGATGACGCAGCATGCGCAGGCGATACAAAGTACGTATTTTCTCCAGTGTTTCATATTCGTATTCCCCTTTCATACATTCAATAAATACCTGCAGGTCTCCGGGTCAAAAATACGAATGCGCGCATTCGCTTCCTAACCATTGTCCCTTGTATCATAGCATGCACATCTAGGGAATTTTTATTCAATAATCGCTGCAAACATTTTTGAAAAAAACGTAAATCCTTGCACATCGCTGCTCGCGCCAGGCGCAGACAGATCGCGCCAGGCACAGGCGAATCGTGACAGGCACAGACATATCGTAACAGGTGCAGGCAGATCGTAACAGGCGGATCGCGTAGGTTCTATCTTCTGATTCGGCCAAATCGCAGCAAAATCATCCATTGAGAAGCGGATTTTTCTCATAATCAGCCTTATATCCTGAATATACTGAAACAAATACGCTCTGCGGAGGATTCTCATGGGTTCGAATCCTAAAATTATGGTAATACGTTTTCGCGAAATCGTCTACACACTGATTCTGGTTTTTCTTGTCTTTTTTCTGATTTTCTGTCTGGTGCTGATGTTTGGAAAAGGTTCCGCTGATCATACTCATACGGACAGCCTGGCAAACACGTCTTCCGGAAAAGAAAACGTGGAGAATGCAAGCGATGAGCCGCAAACAGATTCTGTCAAAGATCAGAAGGTTTCTTCCACCAATACCCCTTATACTGCCGGTGTCTATTCCTCGTCTGTTTCACTTGGAGATTTCTCCGCTGAAGTACAGGTTACAGTAAGTAACAGCATCATTCAGTCCATTGATCTCGTAAACTTAAGCGAGGAAACCGCGGCTTCCTACCCTCTGCTGTCTACCTCACTGGAAGCCCTCTCCTCTCAGATTCTGGAAAAACAAAAGCTGGAAGGCATCACCTGTTCGGCAACAAACCGCTATACCTCTCAGCTTTTGTACAATGCAATATCCGCGGCGCTCGCCAAAGCGTCCGATGCAGACCGACGCTGAAGCCGCTCTCACGCTTCCTTCGTCTTTCCAAAGCATTCAAACACCGGGATCAGAAGGAAGGCGACAATACCGCAGGTGAATCCGCCGTTATACAGGCAGAAGCCGCCGTGCAGCAGAGGCACGCTCATGACCAGCGTCGCATGCAGCGCACCAGCTATGACACCGCCCCAGAACCCATATTTTCCGGAAACGGGCGCCAGCCCGCTCGCGAAGCACATTCCCACGAGGATCGCCTGTGTGGTGAGCGTCCAGTTCTGTGTGTCTGTCACACCGCCCACATACATAAAGAACGGCAACAGGGAGGCAATCGCATATCCGACCATAATCGGGAATACCGTCCGCGGCTGTGCCCCCTGTGCGCAAAAGGCGTACATACACATAATCGCACCCATGGTCGCACCGGTAAATTTGGCTCCGGTAAATACCAGCTGTCCGTCAACCATGGTCATGCCCTGTACGATATTATAGTAAAGCAGAATAAAGATGCCATAGAAAGCCATATTTACCAGAGTCGCCGGCATGCCGAACGCGGCAGTGTAATCCGTCTTATAGCCGTCGCTCGCCCATAGCTTTTTATAGGACTTCAGACAATCCTTATCCATGAGCCAGGCTGCCACGAAGCAAAGGGCGAATACGATCAGGAAAAACACGGTGACAAACCATCTGTGCCCGTCTCCGAGATTCGTGTTCGACGGGGCCTCCACGCCCGGTGAGAGGTACAGCACACAGTATACAAGGAACGCCAGAAAGCCGGCCGCCGGTCCGGCACTATACAGGTCGTAACCCTTATGAAACGCCGGCGCGTGCGCACATAAAGACGGCATCACACATCCCACTACAACGCCCAGTAAAATCGCCAGGAATACTCCGATCACAGTGAATCCTCTCGTCTCCAGATTCGGGTAACGGACCATCAGCTCCATCGCGAAGGGGGCCAGGGCGGTAGAAAACATCGCCGTATTCGCAACACTCCCAAACGATACCTTCTTGATTCTGGAATACACCCAAACGCCAAAGAAAAAAGGCCAGATGCTGACGAATGTCATACCGAAGGTGGCAAATCCCACATTCAGCCAGAACGCAGCAACCGTAAGTCCGGTACATTTCGCCTTCGTAAAATACAAAAGGCCGCAGCAGGCCAGTCCGACCATTCCCGTATTGAGGAACGCGCTGCCGAGTCCGCCCAGGACAAAGTAGTCCATCGTAAACTGGGAAGGACTGCTGTTAATCGTAAGAAACCCCGGGATCAGGTTTTTCAGATCCCCGGCAAACAGGGAGCCGATAATAAACGCGATAGAAAAACCCAGCAGCGTCTTAAAAATCAGACTGCTGTTATCCTGCTCTTTTATTTTCATTTTCAACCACTCCTAACATAATGACTACAAAAGACAGGGGAACACTTTTCTTCCCTATCCGCCTGCGCGAGCCGGGTGCGGCTTTAGCCACAAAAATGCATTGCCCGACTCTGTGCATACAAACGGACCGCGCCATGCACGTTCGCACGGCGCGGCCCGCCCAGGAGGATCAGGGAATCAACATCCCCCAATCCAATAAATCATCATAAAGTTTCGATTGCAGCCTCAAAATTTGTTTCGAGGCCGTCTCAATCCTGAGAATCAGAACAGTCCTGAAATCTTTCCGGTCTCGTCTACATCGATACGCTCCGCAGCCGGTCTCTTAGGAAGACCAGGCATGGTCATGATCTCGCCGGTCAGGGCTACGATAAAGCCTGCGCCTGCGGAAATCTTGAGGTTCCGTACCGTTACTTCAAAGTCGGTCGGTGCGCCGAGCTTGTTCGGATCATCAGTCAGAGAGTACTGTGTCTTCGCTACACAGATCGGGCAGTTGCCATAGCCCATATCCTCGAGCTGCTTCGCCTGCTTCTGCGCCTGCGCGGTCAGGACAACACCCTTGCCGCCGTAGATTCTCTGAACGATGGTGTTCAGCTTGTCTTCAATGCTGCCTTCCAGCTCATAGCTGAAGGAGAAGTCGTTCGGCTCTTCGCACAGACGGATAACTTCCTCAGCAAGCTTGATGCCGCCTTCGCCGCCCTTTGCCCATACCTCGGACAGAGCAACGTTAACGCCCAGCTCACGGCACTTGTTCTCAACGAGATCCAGCTCAGCCTTGGTATCGGTCGGGAACGCGTTGATCGCAACCACGCACGGAAGCTTGTATACGTTCTTGATGTTGCTTACATGCTTCAGCAGGTTCGGAAGACCCTTCTCAAGAGCTTCCAGATTCTCATTGTTCAGATCCGCCTTCGGAACGCCGCCGTTGTACTTCAGAGCACGAACAGTCGCTACGATCACTACTGCGTTCGGATGCAGGCCGGCCATACGGCACTTGATATCGAGGAACTTCTCAGCGCCAAGGTCAGCGCCGAAGCCTGCCTCTGTGATCGTGTAATCCGCGAGCTTCATGGCAATCTTGGTAGCAGTCACAGAGTTGCAGCCGTGTGCGATGTTCGCGAACGGGCCGCCGTGAACGATAGCCGGTACATGCTCCAGAGTCTGTACAAGGTTCGGCTTCAGGGCATCCTTCAGAAGTGCTGCCATAGCGCCCTGTGCGTGAAGATCGCCAGCTGTCACCGGCTTCTGCTCTGAAGGCTTGCCATAGGTATAGCCAACAATAATTCTGGAAAGACGATTCTTCAGATCTGTGATGTCGCTTGCCAGGCAGAGCACTGCCATGATCTCAGATGCTACTGTGATGTCATATCCATCTTCCCTCGGCACACCATTTGTCCGGCCGCCCAGACCATCGGTCACAAAACGAAGCTGACGATCGTTCATATCTACGCAGCGTCTCCATGTGATCTTGCGCGGGTCAATATTCAGCTCGTTGCCCTGGAAAATATGGTTGTCCAGCATTGCTGCCAGCAGGTTGTTCGCCGCGCCGATTGCGTGGAAGTCGCCTGTGAAATGAAGGTTGATATCCTCCATCGGGACTACCTGCGCATAGCCGCCGCCTGCCGCGCCGCCCTTTACACCAAATACCGGGCCAAGGGACGGCTCACGGAGCGCTACCATCACGTTCTTGCCAAGCTTCTGCATACCGTCAGCCAGACCTACTGTCGTCGTGGTCTTGCCCTCTCCTGCCGGAGTCGGGTTAATCGCGGTCACGAGAACCAGCTTGCCGTCTTTCTTATCGGTTTCACGAAGAAGGTTATAATCAATCTTTGCCTTATACTTACCGTACTGCTCCAGATACTTCTCATCAATCCCTGCTTTCGCGGCGATTTCTGTGATTGGGGACATGGTAGTTTCCTGAGCGATCTCAATGTCTGATTTGAATCCCATGGTAAAAATCTCCTCTCCTTTTTATGCCATATGGCATAGTTTAATAAATGTATGAACCGTTTGCAGCATTCCTTTACGTGTTCTATATATGGCGCAAGTCATGGTAAGAACCTGTTTCATGCACTTTTCAGGCACAATAATCAGTCGGCTGAAGCGGTCTTGTAAAACAGGGTGCGGCGGTCTTATCAGCTATTTGGTTGGATTATACGGATTGATTTCCAGGGCAGAATTCAGAATGGTTCCCGCTCGGCACATCAGACACATCCGATCTTATCAACAGAGAGCCGCATACCGGAATACAATACAGGTCTTTGTCATGCAGCTGTGAAAAATCTTCATGTCATTTGCCTTACAGGCACAAAAAAACTGCACAGGAAACAAATGCCGCTATATCCAGACTCTCTGATACAGAAACGGGCATCCGTTTTAACGCAGTAGCGGAAGCGATACTGTAACGCGGAATTCTTCCTTCGTTCACAACAAAGACCTTCCCATCATGTGACACTTAACGTACAGCATCTACTCTACAGATCATAATGAAATTGCGGTCAGCAGGCATATGCTGTGCATCTCTGACCGCTGACCATTATAGCAAATCATTTTTTATTCGTCAATAATTTATCAAAATTTCTCTGCACAAAATTTCCCGCGAAATAGCCATGTCTATCAGAAGATTTTCCCAAACCCAAAAGCCAGACTCGTCTTATCCGGAGGAACCGAACTATCAATATCCACGGGAAAACACCCTCATCACCAGTACCGCACAGATTTCCCGCAGAATATTGTGCGGCTGCATTCCCAGAACAGAATCCGCCGGAATGCCTGAAATGTTCGTATATCCAACGCTCTTTGCCAGCAGAAGCGCCCGGTATATATGAAAATCATTGGAGAGGACGCCAACCGACGCCGTCACCATCTGTGAATCATCACCGTGGATAGTAGTTCCTGCTTCTGTTTCAGCCCATAATACCGAAGCAGTACCGGAGTAATCACTGATCTGTAAGCCACGGATAATCTCTGAAGAAAAAACCAGATTCTCTCTCGTACTGGTGGAGGCATCCTCCCTGATCAGGCGGTCCTCCGATATACCCGCCTCCGTCAGATAGCGGTACATGCACTCCGCTTCTGAGATGCCCTCATCAGGTCCCTGTCCGCCCGAAAGGATCAGTACCGTATCCGGATTCTCTTCGGCATACTCGGCTGCTCTTTCCAGACGTTTCAAAAGAGAGAGGGATGGCTTTGTTCCACGTACCTGTGCCCCAAGCACAATCACGTAGTCCAGATCCTGCTGTGGAACCGTGTGCATCGCGCCAACGACCCTGCTGCCGATCAGCAGGACAACCAGAAACGCGGTCAAAAGCAGAGCCACTGCTATCCAGGTGATTACGCGCAGCCAGAGATAAGGATGCAGCCTTTGATACCAGAGGGCGATCCGCAGCAGAATCAGCGCAGTCCCGCCAAACAGCCAAATCCAGGCAAAACTGGTCGTGATACCTGCGTACATGACAATTCCGATGTAATAACAAAGACAAAGGATGTCTAAACCTAAGCATCCCATCTCCAGACAATGTCTCATAAATCCCCCGATCAGATTTACCGCCGGTCATTCGATGACTGTCAGGCCTTTACCCGCAAAAGTTCTCTTCCGGGCAAAAGCCATCTGCGCAAATTCCAGATTTATCTTCCGCAGCAGTATTTATATTTCTTGCCGCTGCCGCAGGGACAGGGATCATTACGGCCGACCTTTTTCCCTTTCACAATGGTATTCATCCTTTTTGCTTCCAGGTACAGCGTGTGTAATTTGTCCTCATCATAAATTTCTTTCCAGGCGGGCAGATTGTACAGCCAGTCTGCCTTGGCATCTACCATATTCTTGTAAAGCTTTTCTTTGTCAAAGCCAAGAGAAACCTGCGTATCCTCTTCCATTTCCTCAATCGGATTCGGTGTAACCAGGCTGTCATTGATACCGTCCAGGAAACCGGTCATTTCCATAATGGAAACCTGAAAACGCTCTGCAAGCTCCTTTACCGTGCCTGTCACCACTGTATCCGGAGCCGCCAGAAGCTTTTCGTAGATCCCTTTCTCTACAAGGAAGTACGCCGACCAGAATTTTGTCAGTGTTTTTTTATCAGTTTCTTTTGAATAAGCGGTTTCCCGCCAGGTTTCCAGCAATGCCATTTTCATTCTCCATCCTTTTCCTTTTTAATCAGAAATCCCTGCCATGTCATTAAAAGGGTCGCCTGTCGGCAGGTTCCTTATAATACAGCCATCAGCTCAGGGGGGTATCTGTCATCACACGAATTATTCTCTCGAATAGATAATAATCGGGTATCCTGCTGTAATTGTATTATAGATCGTCTCGGCGGCTGTCAGGGGCAGGTTGATACACCCATGGCTGCCGTTTGTAATATATCTGGTCCCGCCGAAGGAACTCCGCCAGGTCGCGTCATGCAGTCCCTGTCCGTTGGCGAAAGGCATCCAGTATGTAACATCCGTCTCATACCCGTAGTACTCGCTGCTCAGGGTATAAGGACTGGCCTTATAAGCAATAGAAAAAGCTCCCTGCAGAGTCTCACGATCCTCTTCCGGTTTCCCGCTGACAATATCCGTCTCTGTGACCAGCACATAATCCTTATACAGCCAAAGATGCTGCTTGTCAAGGCTCACTTCAATATAACTGCCGGCCAGATCGTCCGTGCCTTCCCTGCCCAGCCCTGAATCACTGTAAACCGGCTCCCGCTCCACCAGGGTACCGCTTTCGAGGTCTTCACAGAGCTGCACATACTCCGCATCCTTGTCAATCCAGTATCCATATTCATTGTTGGATACTTTCACTGTATCACCAGCCGTCGTGGTGAAATAACGTGTATTATATTTTGTATTATATTTATCGGACAGCTCGTCAATGTAAGTCCATATCATGGACGTGTCCATCTCCACTCCATCGTCGGTAATCTCCAGCCAGGAGCAGATCGTGTCCGAATCCAGCACCTCTGTCTCCGATCCGAAATCATAGATGATGGAAGTATTCTTGTAATTCGTAAGGCTCTGATTCAGCTGTTCAAGCTTGTCATTCAACTCCTCGGAATTCTCTGTGACGGTCACCGTCTGGTAGGAATTTACGTCAATCCTGACCGTGACCGAATCCTGGAAAAGATCCTCTTCCAGACTCTCGCTCAGGGTCTCCTCTACGACCTCCCGGAGGTTCTCTTCATCGATCACGTTTCCCTGCCAGCTGGAAACGATCACAAACTCTCCTGCCTCACTGTCATATCCCATGTAGGCGTCAGAAGACTCCGTACGCTCCAGTTCAACTGTAAAATGCTCCGCGGAAAGAGCCTCTGAAAGCAAGGTCTCATCTGTCACTACGGAATAGTCGATCTCTATGTCCTTCTTTTTTTCGATCAGTCCCCGCTCAGAAAGCATCGCAGACTGCACAGACGCAAGCTCCTCGCGCAGAGCGTCTTCATCCAGTGAAAATCCGGCCTCCTGAAACGTTGTCCGGTAAAGCTCCTCACCATTCTCCACAAAGACCAGCTCAGTCTCTCCAAATACCCGCTCCAGCTTTTGTGCGGCATTCTCCACGGTCATTCCGGAAACCTTCACCCCATATACAGAAAGCCGATGCGCCATTCTGGTCTGATCCAGAAAATAATCTCCGAGAATCAGACAGATTACAAGCAAGACTACCACAAGTGCGGCAGCCTGTCTGGTAAGAGTCTTTCTCCGTTTTGCCTCTATCTCTGATTTTCTTCTCAGATATTCCCGTTCCTTTTGGTATTCTCTTCTGTAATGTGAATTCCGATCCTGATCCATTTCCGATACTCCTGATGCATTCATGAAAATACAAACAGCCAGAGGAGAGTATAGCAGAAAAAAATGAAAAAAGGAAACGATATATATTAATTTTTCGTTAAGAAGTTCCTACGCCACGCAGCTGCCGGCCCACATTTCCATCTGAACTTCTTTGCAGGCAAGGTGTGCCAGTACAATGGCGGCACAGCCGCATACTTTTATGATCCAGCGGCAGTCACTTAACGCGGTATGATTTTTTTCAAGCATATACGTCCGATGCATCTGCTCTATATAGTAAAACAACTGCTGGGACGACTGAATCTGTGCTGCCGCAAACTTCTGCTTTTCAAACATTTCATGGGCTTCTGACGTACACAGAAACGCGCGCAGCAGATATTTCAGCTCGCTTTCGTGGCGGCAATGCTCCTTCAGTCCGTCCTCAAAACAAGTATTATGCGGGAATGTAAAATAGTCCGCAAGGTAATGCATCACAATTCCCATATGCATCCATACGGTACTGTTGTCGCAGCCTTCTTCTTGCGCCTCCGACTCCAGGCGCAAGATCAGCAGCTTCAATTTATCCCAAGTCACATCGTATTCATGCGGCTCGGCAAGCATTTTCGGATTCAGATCCGGCTGTATTGATCCAAAGTAAAATGACTTTCTATGTAAATCCAGTTCCTTTATCTGCAGCTCTTCCGCCAGATAGACCGAGAGTGCCAGATGGGATTTTTTACGCATAACATCTCCTTTTTTCCATCGTCTGTCTGCGCCGTGCGGATTCCTTTCGGTTTTCGAATACAAAGTCTCACTCTGCGGAATCTCAGGTATGCAGACAAAACGATCACATTTTAACCCACCGCTATTTTACGCCCCCGAAAGGTATCTTGCAAGTAAAATATACGAAAAGTCGCTGGAAAAAACTGTTACATTTTTTTATCAATATCCGCTATATCAATCAGAGTCAGTCCGTGAATGTTGTTGTTTTCCAGACTGGTGATCAGCGCGTTGGCGGTATCCAGCGAGGTAAGGACATTCACGCCTGTCTCAATGGCATTGCGCCGGATGAGGAAGCCATCTTTGGAATGGCCGACGCCCTGGGACGGAGTGTCTATTACCAGATCGATCTCATGTCCGAGAATCAGATCCAGGATATTCGGGGATTCCTGCTCCACTTTTCTTGTCAGACGTACCTGAATATCCGCCTCCATCAGAGCACGAGCCGTACCCTTGGTAGCAAAAATATTGTAGCCAAGCGCTTCAAACCGTTTCGCGATATCAATCACGTCCAGCTTGTCCGAGTCGCGGACCGTGATGATCATATTTTTGTATTTCGGAAGGTTGATCCCTGCGCCAAGGAATGCCTTATAAAGTGCCTCATCAAAAGTTCCCGCGATACCGAGGCATTCTCCTGTAGACTTCATCTCCGGTCCCAGGCTGATGTCCGCGCCCTGGATTTTTTCAAAGGAGAAGACAGGCATTTTTATCGCAAAATAATCTGCCTCCGGCTGCAGTCCCGGCGTAAACCCGAGAGAGCGGATCGTCGCCCCCAGTATCACCTTTGTCGCCAGCGGTACGATCGGGATACCGGTCACCTTGCTGATATACGGCACGGTACGGCTTGACCGCGGATTAACCTCGATCACGTAGACCTCGTCATTGCTGACAATGAACTGAATATTGATCAGGCCGATGACATGAAGGGATCGGGCCAGCTTGCGGGTATAATCCTCGATCACGCGCTTGATCTTGGGGGAAAGGGACTGCGCCGGATAGACCGAAATGCTGTCACCTGAATGGATCCCAGCGCGCTCAATGTGCTCCATGATACCCGGGATCAGGACCTCCTCGCCGTCGCATACCGCGTCGACCTCGATCTCCTTGCCCATCATATATTTGTCCACCAGGATCGGATGCTCCTGCGCGATCTGGTTAATCACACCGATGTACTGCTCCACATCCTCGTCATTGATCGCGATCTGCATACCCTGTCCGCCCAGCACGTAGGACGGACGCACCAGCACTGGATACCCCAGTTCATTGGCGGCCTTTTTCGCCTCCTCAGCTGTAAAGACGGTGTGACCGGCAGGCCTCGGGATATTGCATTTCTCCAGAATCTCATCGAAAAGCTCCCGGTCCTCCGCCGCGTCTACGTTTTCCGCGGAGGTGCCAAGGATCGGCACGCCCATCTTCATCAGCGATTCTGTCAGCTTGATCGCGGTCTGGCCGCCAAACTGCACGACCGCGCCGTCCGGCTTTTCCAGGCGTACGACGTTTTCCACGTCCTCCGGCGTCAGTGGCTCAAAATACAGCTTGTCCGCAATATCAAAGTCCGTGCTGACGGTCTCCGGGTTGTTGTTGATAATAATGGTCTCATAGCCTTCCTTTTCAAAAGCCCAGGTACAGTGTACAGAGCAGAAGTCAAACTCAATGCCCTGCCCGATACGAATCGGACCGGAGCCAAGGACGAGGACTTTTTTCTTCCGTCCAGTGTACTCCGATAAAGGCTTTGACGTGCCAGATTCTGCTGCCTGGCTCTCGGATGCCTGCGGCGATTCTGCGAACAGATCCGCCTCCACCTCATTCTCGCTTCCAAATACAGAATAATAATATGGTGTCGTGGCCGCGAACTCCGCCGCGCAGGTGTCTACCATTTTATAGGCGGCCGTAATCCCGTTTTCCCAGCGAAGATGCTTGATCTCTTCTTCTGTTTTTCCGGAAAGGCGCGCGATCACGCAGTCCGGGAACTCAATCCGCTTAGCTTCCTTCAAAAGCTCCGCGTCCAGCTCTTCTGTGCGGAGCCGTTCTTCCATCTCGATCAGAATCGCCAGCTTATCAATAAACCAAATGTCAATTTTCGTAATTTCATGGATGGTTTCATAGGGCACCTTCCGGCGAAGAGCCTCCGCGATGACCCAGATACGGCGGTCGTCTACCTGCCCCAGCTGGCGCAGCAGCGCTTCGTCGTCCAGATCGGAAAAATCATAGGACAGCAGGCAATCAACGTGCTGCTCCAGGGAACGGATGGCCTTCATCAGCGCGCCTTCAAAGTTATCACAGATGCTCATGACCTCTCCGGTGGCCTTCATCTGCGTCGTCAGTCTCCTGCTGGCGCTGATAAACTTATCAAATGGAAGACGCGGCATTTTTACCACGCAGTAATCCAGCATCGGTTCAAAGCTCGCGTAGGTCTTTCCAGTAATCGCGTTTTTAATTTCGTCAAGCGTATAGCCCAGGGCAATTTTCGCCGCCACCTTCGCGATCGGATAGCCGGTCGCCTTGGAAGCGAGTGCGGAGGAACGGCTCACACGGGGATTCACTTCGATAACACAGTATTCAAAGCTGTCCGGATGCAGGGCAAACTGGACATTGCAGCCTCCGGTGATCTTCAGCTCACTGATGATATTCAGCGCGGAGGTACGCAGCATCTGGTACTCTTTATCCCCCAGCGTCTGCGACGGCGCCACCACGATGCTGTCGCCTGTGTGTACGCCCACCGGGTCAATGTTTTCCATATTGCAGACCGTGATCACATTACCCGCACTGTCGCGCATCACCTCATACTCGATTTCCTTCCATCCGGCGATGCAGCGCTCCACCAGCACCTGTCCGACGCGGCTTAAGCGCAGGCCGTTCTCCAGAATCTCTACCAGTTCTTCATAATTATGTGCGATGCCGCCGCCGCTGCCGCCCAGGGTATAGGCCGGACGCAGCACCACCGGGTAGCCGATGGTCTGTGTGAAAGCGACGCCCTCCTCGACCGTTTCCACCACCTTCGACGGAGCTACCGGCTCGCCGATCTTTTCCATGGTATCTTTAAATTCCTGACGGTCTTCCGCCTTGCGGATCGCATCAGCCGTCGTACCGATCAGGCGGACATTATTTTTCTCCAGAAATCCACGCTCTACCAGCTCCATGGCCAGATTCAGGCCGGCCTGGCCTCCCAGGGTCGGAAGTACGCTGTCCGGGCGTTCTTTTAAAATCAGCTGTTCTATCACCTCCACAGTAAGAGGCTCAATATAAACATGGTCAGCGATGTCCTTATCGGTCATGATCGTCGCCGGGTTGGAATTAAGCAGGACAACCTCGATCCCTTCTTCATGCAGGGCACGGCAGGCCTGGGTCCCCGCGTAGTCAAACTCCGCCGCCTGACCAATCACGATCGGGCCGGAGCCAATCACAAGTACCTTTTTGATATCCGGATTCTTTGGCATTACGCGCGCACCTCCCCGTCTTTTTTCTTTGTTTCCTGACCCGTTATATCTGCGGTTCCTTCCTCTGAGGAATTTTTCAAACCATCGGATTTCTCCATCATTTTCAGGAAACGGTCAAACAAATAGCCCGAATCCAGCGGTCCCGGACTGGCTTCCGGGTGAAACTGGATGGTAAAAATATTTTTTCCTGTATAGGCAAGTCCCTCATTCGTCCCATCGTTGACATTTTCAAACGCAGGAACTGCCACGGCCGGATCCATATGCTCTGTATCCACCACATAGCCGTGATTCTGCGAAGAAATATAGACACGTCCCGTAGTCAGATCCCGTACCGGGTGGTTCCCGCCGCGGTGCCCGTATTTCATTTTATACGTATCCGCACCGTTCGCCAGCGCCGTCAGCTGGTGTCCCAGACAGATCGCGAAAATCGGCACCTCCGACGCGCAGAGCTTGCGGATTTCTTCTATGATAGATGTACATTCCTTGGGATCCCCGGGACCATTGGACAGCATGATTCCATCCGGCGAAGCCGAAAGAATCTCTTCCGCCGATGTCAACGCCGGATATACCGTCACCTCACAGCCGCGTTTGTTCAGGCAGCGGGCAATATTTTTCTTAGTGCCAAGATCCAGCAGCGCAACCTTCGGACCGTCGCCTGGCAGCACGTACTTTTGGCGGCAGGTAACTTTTTCAACTACTTTTCCGGTTTTATATGCGGCGAGTTTCGGAAGAATTTCCTCTAATTGAAAATGCTCATCCGTGGTAATGCAGCCGTTCATGGTGCCTTTCTCACGGAGAATTTTGGTAAGTGTGCGGGTATCGATGCCCGCGATGCCGGGAATGTCATATTTTAACAGAAAATTCTGAATCGTATCTTCCGATCGGAAATTGGATGGGATACGGGAAAGCTCCCGGACGATAAACGCGTCCAGCCACGGCCTCTCCGACTCCATATCCTCATAACAGATCCCATAATTTCCAATCAGCGGATAAGTCATCACCACGGCCTGTCCGGCGTAAGACGGATCCGTGAGCACCTCCAGATAACCGGTCATCGAAGTGTTAAACACGATCTCACTCACAACCTCCCGGCAGGAGCCGATGCTGGTGCCGGTAAATACCGTGCCGTCTTCAAGTATCAAAAACGCTTTCATATTAATAATGGCACTCCCTTCTGCTGTACACAATGAATATAAGTAAACGGCGATGGTCGTTTTACTGTAACAGGCTTTCAAAACGAGCCAATGAATTTTACCATATCCGATTTTATATTTCAACGGTTTTTGTGGCAGGAGAAAAAAGATTCTGCCACATCCAAATCCTCCTGTGCCTCACTTCCAATTCTCTTTCGTTCATACTCATAGAAAAACAGGCGGCCGATCCACCTGTTTTCCCGTAAAAATCTCTGTTCTCTCTTCATTTAAAATCTTTCCATAAACACCGGCAAAAATGCACGAATTGCTTCCACACAGCCTTCCTCACCGAGTACTGCTGAATCAAGAGAAATGTCGTACGCTCCCGCATCCCTCCATTCCTCACCCGTATAATACCGGTAATAAGCGGCTCGTCTTTTATCTTCTTCCCGAATGCGTCTTAAAATCTCCTTCGGCTTCCAGGTCATGTTCAGATCCGCCACCCTGGCTACCCGCGCTTCCAGCGGCGCATGGATAAATACTTTCAGCACATGCGGCCGATCCATCAGAAGATAATTGGCACACCTGCCAAGGATGATGCAGCTTTCCTTCTCCGCCAGGTCTTTGATCAGCTTTGCCTGAAAGTTGAAAAGATTTTTGGTCGATGTATAATCATCACTGTCGGGAGGAAGCACTTCGCCTGTATAAACTTTTTCCGCTGAAGAAAGCATCTCCCGGACGCCGATCCGCTCATCCGCCTGACCGAACAGCCGCTCATGGATGCCGCTGATATCGGAAGCCATCCGCAGAAGATCACGGTCATAATAAGGAATCTGGAGTGCCTCCGACAATTTTCTCGTAATATTGTGTCCGCCGCTGCCGGACTCACGAGCTACTGTAATTATATAATTCTCCATAAATAACCTCCCTCCGGACATACCCAGGCAGACCTTACACGCTTAGGTAAACCTTACATGTCCAAATGCGCCTTATTCTCTGCGATACGCCTTACGCTCCCTGATACCCCTTACACGGCCCGATGAACCCAATGTACTTTACACAAATCGGATGCACCTTACACGAACCCGTTGCGCCTTTTACAAACCCGATAACACCCTACACGGCCCGCCGCAGTCTTATGCGTTCCAGATACGCCCTACATCTACAGCTGCTCATTACGCGCCCAAATAAGCCTTGCGCACCCGGTCGTCTTCCGCAAGCTCCTGCGCCGGCCCTTCCATGGAAATACGCCCGGTCTCCAGCACATACGCTCGATCAGAAACGCCCAGCGCCATCTTGGCGTTCTGCTCAACCAGCAGAATCGTAATGCCGTCCCGATGCAGCATCTCAATGATAGAAAAAATTTCCTTTACCAGAATCGGCGACAGACCCATCGACGGCTCATCCATCAGCACGATTTTCGGATCCGTCATCAGAGCACGCCCTGTGGCCAGCATCTGCTGCTCGCCGCCGGATAATGTCCCGGCAAGCTGCTTTCTGCGCTCCTTTAAGCGTGGAAAATGGGTGTATACCTTTTCCAGATTTTCGGAAATCTTCTTCTGATCCTTCAGAATATAGGCGCCCATCCGCATGTTTTCTTCCACGGTCATGCTCGCAAAAACATGCCTGCCTTCCGGCACATGCGCCATTCCCTTCTGAATGATCTGATTGGCCGGAATTTTCTGCAGATTTTCTCCATCCAGAAGCACTTCTCCGCTGGTGGCTGTCAGAAGGCCGGAAATCGTGTGAAGTGTCGTCGTCTTTCCCGCGCCATTCGCTCCGATCAGGGAGACCAGCTCCCCGTCATTGACAGTCAGAGAAATTCCTCTCAGTGCGTGAATCGCTCCATAGTGTACATGTAAATCCTTTATTTCAAGCATGCGGCCCCTCCTTGTAAAAGCGTAACTGTCTCAGTACCTTCACAGCTACTTAAAAGCAACTCACTCACCCAGATACGCGGAAATAACTCTGGGATTGTTCGCGATCTCTTCCGGAAGTCCGGAGGCGATCGTCACACCGTAATCAATTACCTGGATCCGCTCACAGGCATTCATTACCAGCGACATATCGTGCTCGATCAGCAGAATCGCAATACCAAAGGAATCCCGGATGGTATTGATGCATTCCAGAAGCTCCGCAGTTTCCGTCGGGTTCATGCCGGCTGCCGGCTCATCTAAAAGCAGTACCTTCATATTGGTCGCCAGCGCGCGGACAATTTCCAGCTTGCGCTGCTGCCCATAAGGAAGGCTCGACGCCAGGACATCCGCCTTGTCCTCCAGATTACAGATCGACAGAAGCTCCATCGCTCTATTCGTGACCGCTTCTTCTGCCTGCCAGTATTTGGGAGTGCGAAACAGAGCATCCAGCATGCCGTACTTGATGTCCTTTGTAAAAGCCACTTTTACATTGTCAATCACCGTCATGTCATTAAACAGACGGATATTCTGAAAAGTCCGCGCCACACCGGCCGCCACAAACTGATGCACTTTTTTCCCGTTCAGGGGCACACCGTCAAGGAGCACAGTGCCTTCTGTCGGAACGTAAACTCCGGTCAGCAGATTGAAAACCGTGGTTTTTCCGGCTCCGTTCGGCCCGATCAGACCGACCAGCTCACCAGAATGAATCGAAATATTAAAATCCTGCACCGCATGGAGACCGCCAAAAGAAATCCCCAGTCCTCTGGTCTCCAGTACAGGTACGTTTGCTTCACTCATACGCCATTTCCTCCTTCACTTTCCGGGGTTCAGATCGACTTCCCGTCAGCCCTCCTGCTTCTCTTTCCCCGCTTTGCGCGCAGCAAAATATCCGGAAATCCATCCTTTCCACTTCGGAATATCACACAGGGCAAATTCGCGGCTGCCCATGATTCCTTTCGGACGGAACATAATAACAATAATCAGCGCGATGGAATACACCAGCATCGGATAAGTAAACACATTCTGCAAAAACGCCGGCAGCGCGGATACCCAGGCGCCATTCTTGATGGTGTAATTCAGGAAGAACATAACCACCGCAGCGATACAGGAGCCGGTCAAAGAGCCCATGCCGCCCACGACCACCATGACGACAATAAAAACGGAATTCAGAATCGAACCGTTGGTAAATGCAAAGGAAGTTGTAGCTAATGCCGCGTTGCAGCAGGCATACAGAGCACCTGTCACGCCGGCGAAAAACGCGGAGACTGAAAAGGTAAGGACTTTGTAATAGCTGACATTGACGCCCGATGAGGAGGAGGCAATTTCATTGTCTCTGATCGAACGAATCGCCCGGCCATATTTGGAGCGGACAAACATAAACATCAGCGTCAGACAGATAATGACCGTCAGAAGCGCCACCCAGAGGTATTTGACCTTTTCATCATTGGAAAACCCGAGACCGGTCGCGTACAGGGAAGACGAAGCGGCTCCCATTCCCAGTCCCTGCTGTCCGCAGAAAGGAATGTTATTAATCACATTGACGATAATCATACCGAATCCCAGTGTGATGATCGCCAGGTAATCTCCCTTCAGGCGAAGCGCCGGAATGCCGACCAGCAAACCAAGCGCGGCTGCAAACACGCCCGCTGCCAGAATCGAAAGCAGCAATACCAGCATAAATGCGATGCCGGATTTTTCCTCATAGAATCCTGCCCGCTGGAAAGCCAGAGAAATCAGCGCGGCACTGTAGGCGCCCACCGCCATAAATCCGCAGTGTCCTAAAGAAAGCTGTCCCAGAAATCCCAGCACCAGATTCAGCGACGCTGCCATGATAATCAGATAGCAGCACTGCCAGATGGACGGAACAATGCTTAATTTCATCCGGCTTCCGCCGCTGGAGCAGATGACCAGAGTGATGATAAAAAACGCGGCCGTCGCAATAAAATTAGCCAAATATCGTTTTCCAATACTGTTTTTATTCATACCTTCTCACCTACATTCTTTCCAAGGATGCCTGCCGGGCGGATCAGAAGAACCGCGATCAGGAGCAGGTAGACAAAGGTGTCAGACATAGACGAGCTGATATACGCATTCGTACCGGACTGAACAATGCCGATCAGCAGGCCTCCGAGCATGGCTCCGGGGAGGGAGCCGATTCCTCCAAGTACAGCGGCCACAAAAGCATAGATGCCCAGCGTCGCGCCCATAGTCGTGAAAACCTTCGGGTATTGCGCAATGTACATCAAAGCCGCCACTGCTGCCAGACCGGCGCCGATTCCAAAGGTAATAATGATGGTATGATTGACATTCACGCCCATCAGAATCGCCGCTTCCTTATCTTCAGAGACACAGCGCATGGCGCGGCCGATTTTGGATTTCTGTGTAAAAAAGTACAGAGCAACCATGATGATGGCGGAAACCACGATCGTCAGAATAGTCGCGTCACTGATCGAAACGCCGCCGATCATCCTCGTATTTCCGAACAAAGTCCGCGGAATTTTCGGGTCAGGCCCGATCATCGGAATCGCCTGCGCCAGATTTTCCAGCACAAAGCTCATCGCGATCGCCGTAATCAGGGAGGTCAGCTTATTTCCTTTTTTCCGCACCGGGCGGTAGGCGATCAGCTCCACCAGCATGCCGACACAGGCACAGATAATGCATGCGGGAACTACCGCCACCCAGCCTGGCAATCCGGCATTAATCATTACCGGAATCAGGAAAAACAAGGAATAAGCACCCACCATGATAAAATCGCCATGCGCGAAATTGATCAGCTTAATAATGCCGTAAACCATTGTATAGCCCAGGGCAATCAGCGCATAGACACTTCCCAGCCGCAGCCCCGTGATTAAAAACTGAATAAAAGTAACCATAAACATCCTCTCCCTTGCTTCATCCGCAGATGAATCTTTGCAGCTGACCAGAACAGTCCCCCGCGCTCCTGGCGCTGGTATCGGACAGCTGCGTTTTTATCAGCAGCCTGTATCGCCAGTTTCCGCAAAATGCAGTTTTCTTCCCATAATAAGCGGAAATTCACGACGCAGGCCGCTCAGAATGCAGGGCATCTAATGCATCTGCTTTCACAAAGGAATACCCTCGCCGGGGGGGCATCCCACGCTCCGCATGGGATATTCCTCGCCGGGCGGCAGGATATTCCTTTGTGGAACCGGCAGCCATGTACGCATGTCTGCCGGTTTCCGTCTTTCTACATTACTCGACATTCAGTGTCCGGACAGCGATCTTCGTCACTTCCTCATCACCGTCGTTGTACTCATAGCCCATCAGCACACCAGTCTTGACAGGAGTACCGGTTTCATCAAAGGAGAAGGTACCGGTCGCCACTTCATAAGTAACAGAAGTATCTGCCAGCGCCGCCTGTACGCTGTCAGCGTCGCAGGCTCCGCAGCTCTCCATCGCCTGCTTCAGGATCAGCACGCAGTCATAGCCAAGAGCGTCAAAGTTGTTCGGGGTTTCTCCGTAAAGAGACTCATAATTCTCTACAAAGCTTACAGACACATCGCTGGTAGCAAGCTCTGTCGAATAGTGGTTTACAAACAGGAAATCATTGTAAACAGAAAGATCTGTGCCCTCAGAGATCGTCGTCTCCGTATTGTCTACGCCATCCGCGCCAAGCAGCACGCCGGTAAATCCTACGCTTCTCGCCTGCGGCACCAGATACGGACCGGTTACATCATAGTAGAACGGCACAAATACCAGCTCCGCTTCTGCGGAAACCATCTTATTGAACTGGTTCGTGTAATCTACTTCTGTCATTGTCGCTACAGATTCCTCAGCAACTACTTCAATGCCAAGCTCCTCACAGGCCGCTGAGAAGGAATCTCTCAAACCTGCAGAATAAGTATCCGCCGAGCAGTACACGATACCAACCTTGGTATAGCCCTCATCCGCTGCATACTGAGCGGCCAGCTCGCCCTGGAAGGAATCCTTAAAGCATGCACGGAATACATAATCCATCTCTGTCGTCAGCGCATCCGCCGTACCGGACGGAGTGATCAGTACAACGCCCTCGGAATTTGCTGTCGATGTAATGGAAGAGGTGCAGCCCGATGTTGCCGAGCCAATCACAAGCTCAATTCCATCGGCGATCAGCGCGTTCATGGAGTTCAGACATTCTGTCGCGTCTCCCTGGTCATCCTTGGATGAAACAGCCAGCTCATAAGCGCCATCCGCAAGCATTACGCCGCCAGCAGCGTTGATCTCATCGACTGCCTGCAGGACACCGTTTGAAACATGCGTGCCATATACCGCAAGGCTGCCGGTCATCGGGCCGATCATACCCAGTGTAATCGTGCCGACAAACTCTGTGTCAGCCTCCTCAGCGCCGGCATACGCCGTCATCCCCATTACCATACCCAGTGTCAGGATCAGGCTGATGATTTTTTTCTTCATAATGTTTCCTCCTTTACCTATTGCGTTTTCCTGGTTGGGAATCATCCCCAATCACTGTGCCCGACGGGAAGGAACGCTTTCCCATGCAGCCGCATGATGTGGGCAGATGAAATGATCTCCTCCAACCGCCTGCCCGCCGATCCGGTCCGATGCGGCATCAGAGTCATGCGCGTCTCTTCCGGAAGGCTTTGATTCAACTGGAAATCTGTCAAAAACCTCCAATTGAACGAAAAAAAGGTGCACGGAAAAATCCATGCACCTTTGCGTTGAAAGTATGTTACACTGATTTTACTTTTTTGTCAACAGTTATTTTGAAAAACATTCGCAGAAATATTTTCTGTGTTATAAAGATATTTCCAAAATATTTTCTGTGTACTCGCTCAGGCTGCTCCCCAGTCCAAACCTTCCAACAGAGCTGAATTGTCTGAATACTCGTCTGTGGATTTTCTGAAAAACCGTCCGCTCTTTTCTTTCTTCAGCCCGGATGGATGAAATTCAAGATCAACATTTTCGAACAGCAGAATATAATAGAATAACAAATCTGGTTTGGACGTGTATGGAAACAATGAATGATGAATGGAACATACCAAAAAATCAGAGTTTTCCTGCCGCGCAGACTCCGAATGCCGGTCTTGACGACCTTCCGGATCGGGGAACGCTGCAGGTAATGGCTCTCTCAGAAAATAATGTGCCGATTGACGGCGCCACAGTGGAGCTTTCCTTTACCGGAGATCCGGACCGCATTCTGGAAGAAGTACGTACCGATCAGAACGGACAGACTGAAGCGCTGCTGCTTGCGGCTCCGCCGGTGGAATACTCTTTACAGCCATCTGAACAGCAGCCTTACGCGGAATACAGCATCCGTATTACCGCGCCTGGGTTTGAACCGGTCACCGTCAGCGGCTCCGAGGTGTTCAGCGGCCAGCGGTCTTTACAGTCCATAAAAATGCATCCGGCAAGTCCTGGTGAGCAGCCCGATATCATATCTATTCCGGAGCATACCCTCTATGCCTATTATCCGCCCAAGATTGCGGAAGCCGAAATCAAACCGGTCAATGTCAGCGGCGAAATCGTCCTCGATCAGGTCGTAGTGCCTGAAACCATCGTCGTCCACGACGGTACGCCGCAGGATTCCACTGCACGCGATTATTATGTACAATATAAAGACTATATTAAAAATGTTGCCTGCAGTGAAATCTATTCCACCTGGCCTTATGAAACGCTCGTGGCAAACATTCTGGCCATCCAGTCCTTTACACTGAACAGGGTCTACACCGAATGGTACCGCAATAAGCGATATGATTTTACGATCTCCTCTTCGACCGCGTACGATCAGAAGTGGGTGTATGGAAGAACTATTTTCGAAAGCATTGACGCGGCGGTAGACGATGTATTTCTGCACTATCTCTCCCGCCCGAATGTAAAGCAGCCCATCCTGACACAGTATTGCGACGGGTCGCGGGTCACCTGCCCGCAATGGCTCTCCCAGTGGGGCAGCGCCTCCCTCGGAGAGCAGGGCTATACGGCCGCGGAAATTATCCGCTATTACTACGGCAGCGACATGTATATCAATGCTGCCGAACAGGTGACAGGCATCCCCGCTTCCTATCCGGGCTATCCGCTCTCTATTGGAAGTGTCGGCGCGGACGTGCTGAAAATTCAGGAACAGCTGAACACCATTTCCAACAATTACCCGCTGATCCCAAAGCTCGTACCGGACGGCGTCTTTGGCGAGGCAACGCAGGCCGCCGTCAAAGTCTTTCAGTCCGTCTTCGGACTGACGCAGGACGGGATTGTCGGCAGCCGCACCTGGTATAAGATTTCCGATATCTATGTCGCGGTGACACGAATCGCTGAGGGTGTGAACTGACAGATCACTCCAGAAATTTTTTCAGTTCATCCATGAAAGTATTGACATCCCGAAATTCCCTGTATACGGACGCGAAGCGGACATACGCTACCGCGTCCAGTGCTTTGAGCTTGTCCATGACGATCTCACCGACCACCTTGCTCGCGATCTCCTTTTCCTCCATATTGAAGAGGTCTTTTTCAACCGCGTCGACGGTCTCCCGGATCTCGCGGATCGGAATCGGGCGTTTGTAGCAGGCACGCATCACGCCGGCCTCCAGCTTTTCGCGGTTGTACTGCTCGCGGCTCTGATCCTTCTTGATGACAATCAGGGGGATCGTCTCAACCTTTTCATAGGTGGTAAACCGCTTGCCGCAAGCATCGCAGAGCCTGCGCCGGCGGATCGAAGCCCCGTCATCCGCCGGTCTCGAATCTACCACACGTGTATTATCCTGATTGCAAAATGGACATTTCATAGAACCCTCCTGTCCTGCTTCGCAGGCAGACAGCCGCATTCACAGCCATGCTATGAGTCTGTGATGATTCTCAGCAGTGTTGTGAATAAAGCGACTATTTTCATTTGTAAAAATCATATATATATCAATTACGATGTATACGCCGTATACTTCACATTAAATGTGCCGCCCTTTATAGTGACTTTTCCTCCGTCGAGCTTCCGGTATTTATAAGCCTTGCTGCCTGTAAAGGTACCGCCGGAGACGGTGATTTTACCGGTGCCCTCTGCATAAAGCATCACAACAGACTTTCCGGAAAATGTTCCATCCGTCACCGTGATTTTTGCGCCTTCCCATGCGGCAAGAATCGCCGTAGGGGTGCTCCTGGTCGGAGTGCCAGTAACTTTAAAAGTGCCGCCCGTAATTTTAATGGTAGAGTTATATGCTATAAACAGATGGCGCGCAAATTCGTAGTTGCCTTTAATCGTACCTTCCTTTATGGTCGCTGTCGTATCCGCAAAATAAACTACTCCGTATGCGGAATTGCCCGTGAAAGTTCCCCCGGAGATCACTACTTTTCCTCCCGAACTGTACAGGGCATGCGAAAGCTCCGTATCAGCAGTAAAGGTTCCTTTTTTGATCGTCAGCGTCCCTTCATTATCGAGCGCTCCATAAGCATAAGAGGAAACCTCGCCTGTCTTGGAAAAATCTCCTCCTGTAATGGTGAGCGTACCCTTATTCAGGACGGATCCGCCTGTTCCGATCGCGGAAAAAGTGCCCCCGCTGATCTTCATCGTCCCTGTATTGACAGCCAGATTGGTAACGTTTATTCCATAAGTGGCGCAGTCACTGCTCTGCTTTACCGTTCCGCCTTTAATGGTCATCGTACCGCTGTTGTTGAGAATATCTCCGTAAAGTGTATAGCCTTCCGACGTTGTCGTGCCGGCATTGGTGAACGTACCCCCGCTGATGGTCATCGTTCCTTTGTTGATGATCTCCCCCCGATAGGTTCCGCTCAGAATCGTGACCTTAGCGTTTGAGGCGATCTTGACAACCGTACTCGTCACCGTATAGTTGCTCCCACAGGCAGGCCCCGCCTGAACAATCTTCCCGTTGCGGATGGTCAAGGTTCCCTTTTTCACGTACAGATAAGCCGCTTTTTTGAAGGTAAGTGTGTGCTTGTTCAGGTTCAGGGTAAACGATTTCCCGGAACGGCTGACTGTGATGGTCGACGAGCTCGAGACATCCTTCTGAAGAACAATCGTCTGCCCATCCTTTACCGCGTCGAACGCTTTCTGCAGGGAAGTATACTTCGTACTGCCGATCGTCGCCACCGTCGACGCCGCGGACGCACGCATAGTACCTGCCCACATCAGTGTCAGCACTGCCAGCAGCAACAGCGCCATCTGCCCCGCTTTCCAACTTTTTTCGCTTCTGCTCATAACTCATGGCTCCTTTCCTTTTGTGTGAACAAATGATCCTGCTTTTTTATCCACTATATCCTACTCTGATAAAAAAGTCCAGCAGTTTTTGTCTCACATCGATTGTATCCAGCCCTAGCCCGCCATCGCTGTTCTAAGGTGCTGGCGACAGGAATCTCCCCCATATGAAATCCAACCGTATTACTCTGGACAGATCTTCGCTTTTGCCGCGAAAACCGCATGAAAACGTTTGGCGTGTGAAGGTACTGAACAGCTGCAAATCAGTCATCATCCAGCTTCAGCACGCTCATAAAAGCCTTCTGCGGAATCTCTACGCTGCCGAACTGGCGCATCCGCTTTTTGCCTTCCTTCTGTTTTTCCAACAGCTTTTTCTTACGCGTAATGTCGCCGCCATAGCACTTTGCGAGTACATCCTTGCGCATGGCTTTTACGGTCTCACGGGCAATGATCTTGCTGCCGATCGCCGCCTGGATCGGGATCTCAAAGAGCTGGCGCGGAATCTCCTGCTTCAGCTTTTCGCACATTTTGCGGCCGCGCTCATAGGCCGTGTCCGCATGCACGATAAAGGAAAGCGCGTCCACCTCTTCTTTGTTCACCAGGATGTCCAGCTTCACCAGTTCGGAACGCATATAGCCTTTCATCTCGTAATCAAAGGACGCATAGCCGCGGGATCTGGACTTTAAGGCATCAAAGAAATCATAAATGATCTCGTTCAAAGGCAGTGTATATTTGAGCTGCGCGCGCGTCTCTTCCATATATTCCATACCTTCATAGATGCCGCGGCGCTGCTGGCACAGCTCCATAATCGCGCCCAGGTATTCGGTCGTCACCATGATTTCCGCCTGCACAACCGGCTCTTCCATGTAATCAATCTCCGACGGGTCCGGAAGGTTGGTCGGATTGGTCAGCTCAATCATGGTGCCGTCTGTCTTATATACCTTATAAATGACACTAGGGGCTGTGGTAATCAGGTCGAGATTGTACTCCCGCTCCAGCCGCTCCTGAATGATCTCCAGATGCAAAAGGCCCAAAAATCCGCAGCGAAAGCCAAATCCCAGCGCGACAGAGGTCTCCGGCTCGAACTGCAGCGACGCGTCATTGAGCTGCAGCTTTTCCAGCGCGTCCCGCAGGTCCGGGTATTTCGCCCCATCCACCGGATACATGCCGCAGTATACCATCGGATTCACTTTTTTATAGCCCGGAAGCGGCTCTTCGCAGGGACACTCAGCATCCGTCACCGTATCGCCGACCCGGGTCTCCTTTACATTTTTCAGACTGGCTGTCAGATACCCGACCATGCCCGCGGAAAGCTCGTCACAGGGAATAAACTGCCCCGGTCCGAAATAGCCGGCTTCCACGACTTCCGCCTCCGCGCCCGTCGCCATCATGCGGATCCGCGTACCCTTTTTCACCGTGCCGTTCATCAGACGGATAAAAATGATCACGCCCTTGTAAGAATCATAGACAGAATCAAAGATCAGGGCCTGCAGCGGCGCATTCGCGTCCCCCGTCGGAGCCGGAATCTTTTTTACGATCTGCTCCAGCACCTCGTGTACGTTCTGTCCGGTCTTTGCGGAAATCTGCGGTGCGTCTTCCGCCTCGATACCAATCACATCTTCAATCTCGTGAATCACGCGTTCCGGCTCGGCGCTTGGCAAATCAATCTTATTGATCACCGGCATCACGTCCAGGTCATGATCCAGCGCCAGATACACATTGGCCAGCGTCTGCGCCTCAATGCCCTGGGCCGCGTCCACCACCAAAATCGCCCCGTCGCAGGCCGCCAGAGACCGCGACACTTCATAATTAAAGTCCACATGACCGGGCGTGTCGATCAAATTGAAGATGTACTCTTCTCCGTCGTCCGCCTGATAAATGATCCGCACCGCCTGCGACTTGATCGTAATACCGCGTTCCCGCTCCAGATCCATATTGTCAAGCACCTGATCCTGCATCTCCCGGCTGGTCAGAAGCCCGGTCATCTCGATGATCCGGTCGGCCAGCGTGGATTTGCCATGGTCAATGTGCGCAATGATACAAAAATTTCTGATTTTACTCTGATCTACTGTCACTATTTAATTCCTCCCTGAGGCTGCTGTATTCTCATTGTTCTGTACGCTCTTCATCCCTTGTCCGATCATTCCGGCAAAACAGGCTCCCAGGCCGCTGCACCATCCACGTACATGACATTTCCTGTTAGTATAACACAAAGAAAGCTATCCGCAAAATAGAAATTCACTAAAATTTAGTCTGGATAGAGCCCCTCCCTGATTTCAAGGAGCTCCTCGATCTGTTTTCTGGTATTTTTTACAAGCGAATGATCACGCCCGGACGCATTGACGCCGATCACCACCTGTTTTTCTTCTATGACCGAAGGAAAAAGGAAATCACAGTCTTCCACGCCTGTACATACATTCACCAGGATTCCCCTTTCCCGGCATTTTTCACTGATCCGGTTATTCAGCCGCGCATCGTCCGTCGCGGCAATCACCAGATCCTTCCCATCCAGATCTCTCTCCTCAAAGCAGCGCTCCAGAAACGTCACACCTGATAGCTCACTGTCAGTGCTTCCTCTCGCTGCGCGGGGATCATCAGCAGCCGCTCCTTTCGCTGCATCTATATGAATATTTTTGGCAGCATGCGGCGCGACAATCGTGATATGTCCAGCAAAATCCAGAAGAGTCCGGATCCTGCGCCGGGCGATCATCCCGGAGCCAACTACCAGTATTTCTTTATGAGATAGATCCAGAAATAATGGGAAATACATCATGTACTGCCTTTCTCTGTGTCAATTTAAAAATTTAAGTGAGCCAGATCCAAGCCGCCCGCGCGGGAAGAAGCGTAATGCCCAGGCAATCGTCCAGATGCGTTTCAAACTCAGTCCGCCTGCGCCGGAAGTAGCGGCTTTCGCCGCGACACTCCTTACCCGGCTCTGTGCATAAAAACAATGATCAAGAGCGCCCCTTTTATGGCAGCCAGAATAATCAGAGATAAAACCGACGCAGTCACCATCAGGCGATTTACACGCGCGATATCCTCACTCTCAATCGGGCGGTCATCGTCCCCGATAAAAGGCTTTTTATAGAGCTTTCCAAAATAATACGCATCCCCGGCGAGCCTCACATGCAAAGCACCCGCTGCCGCGGATTCGGTCTGCGCCGAGTTGGGGCTTGCGTGATTTCTGCGGTCACGCCGCCAGATCCTCCACGCGTTTTTACCGTCCAGTCCTGCCCGCGGCGCGGACACGATCAGAATCAGCGCCGCTATTCTCGACGGAAGATAATTGACCAGGTCATCAAGCTTCGCAGCAAAGCGCCCGAAATACAGGTATCTGTCGTTTTTATAGCCGACCATGGAATCCATCGTATTAATGCTTTTATAAAAAATGCCCAGCACGCCCCCGCCAATCATCATATACAGCATCGGGGCAAATACACCGTCCGAAAAATTTTCCGCTACAGTTTCTACCGCTGCCTTCACAACCCCGGTCGCAGAGAGCGCCTGCGTATCCCGTCCGACAATCCGCGCCACCATTTTTCTGCCGGCCTCAAGGCCATCCTTCTCCAGTGCGCTTTTCACATTCATGCTCTCTTTTTTCAGAGACTTCACTGCAAAAAGGAAAAAGCACAAAACTGCCTCAGCCGCCACGCCAAGCCAGAACCAAACGTGATAACAGACCGCCAGAAGTATCGCCGGAATCCCTGTCGAAATCACAATCACAAGGACAGCCATCACAATCCCGCACACAAATTCCCTGCGGTTTTTCCTCTGATTATTCTCTATGCGGCCGGACTCTTCTGCTCCTGCCAGGCGTCGGATTCCTTTTTCCAGTTTCGCAATCAGGTTCCCGATCAGACAGATCGGATGCAGCGGTGTAGAAGGATCCCCAAAAATCAGATCCAGAACAAACCCAATCAGAACCGCGATAAGAGAACCCTCCAGATATCCATACATTTTCCCATCTGCCTCCTCTGTAGAAATATTCCAGATTTTCCCGACATCATTCGTGGGCACATCCACTCATTTCTCTTATTTCATATGTATCCATATTTGCTGAGCACAGACATTTAGCCAGGCGTCAGCCTCGCATACAATTTGCTCAAACGCTTCAAAAAAATTCCAGCACAGCTTATTGCTCACACGGGCGTTTCAGCCAGGAGCCGATCCCGCATACCACCCGCACAACCTCATCTGAGCGCGCTGCAAGGCTGGTACAGACGCGGCCGACTGCTTCCCGCCAGAGCCGGTCCTGCTTTTCCATCGGCACAATCCCGTATCCCAGCTCATTCGATACAATGACAAGCTCCGGATTCGCTCCGAACAGCCAGCAGGCAAACTGATCAGCCATACCCTCCAGTGTAGTCAGATCTGCCCTGCCAAAATTCCATCCTGCGCTCTCTGAATTCCCTGCATTCCTTACAGCAACAGCGGAATCCGGAGTCACCGTCATCCTTTTTATATAGTCATGGAAATGATGAATCCCCCTGCAGGAAGTGATCTGCGAAAACTCACAATCCCGTCCGTCAATCCATCCGTCCGTAATTCCATATGTCTTTATCGCGAAATCAAGCTTCCCCTGATACGCGCCGCCTATCACTAAAATCATCTGTTCCTCCAGTCCTCTTCCTGTCATTTTAGTCTAGGTCTGTCATCCGATACCTGCAGGGAGCAAGACATCCTGACAGCCCGACAGGTACATTATCTTCTCCCCACTCAAAGGCTTTCAGAATGATCCAAAAGCTCCGGATTTTCCTGTATCAGAAAAGAAAGAAGACTTTCACATCCCTCTGCTATCTCCTGATAAGTCAATCCAAACTCACCCGTATACCAGGGATCCGCAATATCGCGCGGATGTTCGGAAAAATCCAGCAGCCTGCGAACCTTATGCGTCGGATCTCCTCCAAAACAGCGGAGCATGTATCCAAGATTCAGCTGCTCCATCCCCAAAATCCAGTCAAATTTATCGTAATCCGCTTTCGTAATCTTCCGCGCCCGCTTTCCGGCACAGCTGATGCCATGCCTGGCCAGCTCCCGCGCCGCCGGCGGATAGACCGGATTACCTATTTCTTCGCTGGTATGCGCCGCTGACTCAATCAGAAACCGATCGGAGAGATGGCGTTTTTCCACCAGATCTTTCATAATGAACTCGCTCATGGGCGAGCGACATATATTCCCCCAACAGACGAACAGTATTTTTATCATTTCCTTTTTCCTCATTTATGAGCATTTTTAAATGCTGAAAAGTATTGATTTTACTGGATTTTCAGGGCTTTGCAACGCCTGTTACGTTTTCACTTCGGCAGATGCTTATTCAGATTTAACCGGGACTTTTGTGTTATAAAATGTGTTATTTTCAAAATCCATAACACACGCCATTCTCAGTCAGTCATCGTCATCTGGTGCCGCGTCGATATCCGGATCGCCCTCGTCATCATCCCCGCCTGTATCCGGCGCGACTGTTTCCGGTCGCCGGTCAAGCGGGTAAAAGTTATACGCCTTGTTATTCATCAGACTGAAAAACTCGCCTTTTATGTCTCCAGCTTCCAGATGCGTGTATACATTGAGTGTAAACTCAATAGAGGCGTGTCCCATTATCATCTGCAACGTTTTCGGGTTCATTCCGATGCTTGCGCAATTTGAACAAAAAGTGTGACGGCATACGTGCGGAGTTACGGGCGGGATTTCATCTTTGTATATCCGGTTAAACTTCGCCCGCGCCCATCGCAAATGGTTCTGCCAGTGTTGCGCGACTTCGTAGCTGCCGTCTTTGTCCAGCCATAAAAAGCCGGATGCGCTGTCCGTGTGTTCCTCGTTCCAGACTACCGGCTCAACATCTCGCTGTGGTCTCGCCGCCATGACATTCTGAAAAGCCGTCTCCACATCTGCAAGCATCGGCACATCCCGTATTCCGTTATCGGTTTTGGGAATCTCTATATAATAAAGCATCCTGTCCCCGTCATGTATCCGAAGCAGCTGCCGTCTTACGTGTATCACGTGATTCTCAAAATCTATATCTCCGGGGGTTAAGCCGCAAAATTCAGAAATTCTCAAACCGGTATTGAACAGAATAAAAACACCATCAAAATACGCACTGAAATGCTTATCTGTCCGGACAAAATCGAGAAACCGTCTCATATCTGCCTTACTAAGTGCATCCCGTGTTTTAGTCCCACCATAACGTTTTTTGAGCATCTGAAAGTCAAACGGATTATCTACCACCCAGCGGTTTTTCTTGGCCATTGCAAACGCCGGTCTGAGTATTCCCCTGAGTGTATGCAGCGTACTGTAGCTTTTTCCTTTGTCCTTATACAGCGAATCAAACCATTCTTCGGCCTCTGTCGCATTTACTTTATTTATTTTCTTCCGACCAAACTGTTCGTTCTCCATAAATTTGAGTTGTGTCCTATAGCCGTTGCGTGTAGTTTCCCTCACGTCAGGCATTTTAAGATTGACATACCGCTGCATCAGCTGATACACGGTCATATTGCCGCCGGTAGAGTCAATCTGGTTAGCCTTTTCCGTCTGTGCCTGTAGTTCTTTTTCACGGAGCGATTCACCCATTTTTTGTTTTTTGCCCGATGGGATGGGGTCTTTTGATGTCAGAGTCCAGGAGTAAAGCTGCCGCCGCTTACCGGCTGCGTCCATGTAGCTATACCGATAACGCCCGCTCGCCTCATCATACGTCTCACCGTTCCGCAGGTTGCGCCCTTTCGGGTCTTTTCTTTTTTCTTTTCTTTTTTCTTCTCCCATATCATTCCTTTCCTGTCCGCCGTTCTAATTTATCACACTTCAGAGATCGAAACAAGATCATATTGATAACAAACATTTCCTCGGCTACTCGTGCTCCTGTTTCTTATATATTTTGATATACAAATTAAGAATATGTTAAGTAATACGATCGTTTTTCTTCTGTTGCATTTCGAAAAATACGATCTATAATGTATAAAACAAAAGTAAAATAAAAATTAAAGGAGGGAGTAATCAATCATGATTAAGTATAACGTAGACACCAGATATTACGGTGGTCAGAAACTGACCACAGCAGAAGCCGCCAGCATTGCGGCGATTGACAAACGTATCGCAGATATCCGCCGCGACTACGGCGCGGTCGCCGGGGAGTACCGGGACAACATCGACGCACTGCTGCACGATACGCCGCAGGACATCCGCCCGATCGTCCTCACCGGATACCTCAATGCAACGGATTACACAGCGGACATCAGAGCAGCCATTATCATGTATTACGGCTCTGATACAGATCCCGATACGTGGTGCCTGGCTCACGGATGGAGCGCCCCGGTACTGCGTAAGATCGCCCGTGAGGATATGATCTGGCAGCTTATACCGGTGATTGATAACATTGCCAAGGCATACGACGATCCGCAGACACCGCATGATGTCATCAATCAGACCCGCAAGACTCCGATCCGTCGGCTTGTGCTGGATGACGCTATCCTGTGCGATATGGGCATACTACATCGGGAGACGGTCTCCGACCACTTCCCGGGGATCCAGGGATGCGATACAGACAAGATTGACGGCTATAATCAGGTACGAGCTGAGTTAGAGACTATCCCGTATTGTAACCGGGACTGCGTATGGGACCGCGACCTGTTATCAGCAGCGGAGGCCACCCTGGCAGGCATTACCGACACCGCCGCGACGTACTACGATGATTACACGGCATGGACGCAGCGGGCTGACGAGTTACGCAACCGTGCGACCGGTCTGACCGCTATCAGATACGACCGCGACCGCGTACAGACTACACCAACCGCCGACCGCATGGCAGACATAATGGACGATATCGCAACGGCGGACAGCAGCGCCCGGACAGCGTATAATAATTTTATCGCCCTGTACCACGCATTTGACGACGTAGCCACCGCAGCGGGACTCGCCAGCGACCAACGCCGCGCCGCCGCCCTGCGGTACTGCCTGGGGCAGACATACCGGCAGATCGCGGCGACCATGGGTAAGACTGAGGATCAGGCACGTTATCTGGCGCAGGGGTATAGTAAGGCGCACAGTAACCGCGAGCTGCTGCTGCGTGCCATCAGCATAAGCATAGTACGCCGCACCAAGGACTGGCAACCTGGCGCAAAGGTAGAGCCGCTTGCATTGATCTAATATATTGATATTGCATTATATCAATTGATATAATGCAATATACATACAAAATAATTAAAAAATTATTTTAAAAAAGTATTGACATACTTAGCATCATATGTTATAACACAGTCAGTAAGGATAAATAAAGCCTCCTGGGCAATCGGATACAGCGGTACCGGCGAAGGGAGCACGCAATCGGGGACAGCCGGTCCCCGGCGTCACAATCCTTAATATATATCATATCATATCAATTAAATATCAGGGAATGAATGTAGAACCATCAGAACGAACCCACATGTAGATTTTCATATCCGAAATGTTCCCCAAAACGAAAAAAAAAGTTTATCGTACCATGAAAAATGAATAATTATTTATGAAGGAAGGTCTTAATTATGAGAAATCGAGAAGTTGAGATGTTGCTTAATGTTTTTGTCGCTGATTTGGTAGGTGATAACGAGCCCCGCGGCGAGTCCACCCGTAACGATATCGATCCGGCAGATTTAGTCTGCTGTTACCTCGACAGTTATTTTGACTCCAACGCCGAGGACACGCCCGGAGTCGCTGCTGTGCTGGACAAGCTGGGACGGACGTATCTATGCGGCACAGACGACACGCGACTGCACGACGGGTTTTTGACGGAGCTGGCCAAATGCAAAGTGGCGCATACGCCCGAAGAGGATGGATGCCCGCCGGACTGCATTAAGTTTGACGACGCGATCCCGAGCCCCGAGCCGTAACTGGACGGCGGTAGGCGAGGTAATCATTTATTGCGGGCTGCTGCCGCAGGCGATCGACCTGCGTACATTGTCCGACTGGTACCGTCATATGCATTTTACATACACACTGGATCCCGATAAAGCAGAGCACATCAGACCGTACGCAGCATTTGGCAGAGCGATGTGGCAGCACTACTGCTCACTCTGTAAGTACGACCCTCGTACTCATGAGCCGTTGTATGTTGCAAAGGCGCTCAATCCGGACAGTGATGCTGATTACGCAGCACTGACGGAGGCTATTATTTACAGCGCATGCGGCTATAAAGTCTCTGATGTTCCGCGGGGAGAAGCCAGGCAGAAAGAGTTGAAAGAAACCGCTTATGCGCTCGCTGACGCAATGCACGAAGTGGCAGAGTCGGTAAAGCGTAACTATGCAGGTACCGGCAGCATGGCGGTCTATATCCCCGATGACAAAGGCGGATACGACATCAGACGCCCGGAACAGTAACACATAAACACTGCCCCGCCGTGTAATGTTACGGCGGGGCAACAACAGAAAGGAGCACAAATCATGGCAGTAAAGACGACATTACCGATGGTTATATCACGTAACACGGCAGAGATTAAAGCAGTCAGCACTCCGTCAGATGAGACTGTCCGCGATGAGTGGCTGCAGCTTACATGTAATTTTATTAATGATTTGAATGTGAGACTGAAAGCACACGCAGAATGGCACTGGGCAGCCGGAATCATGCTTGTTGTTAATATCGCAGGACTGACCGGAGAAGCCGCTGATGTGATTGATACATACTGGGACGCGGTTAAAGATATGGCAGACCGGTATCCGGACTATATTATAGCCCGCGCAGCGTGATCGGAAAGGAAGGTATTGAACAATGAGTGACTATACTATGACCCCCGGAACGACCCGCTGCCTCGACTTTTACGCCGGACACCTTCACCGCCTTATCGGTAATATGGACAACCCGGATCCGGAGCTGACAGACCGGGCACTGTACGCCCGCAACTGTGCAATGATTACGGCGGCGACGCCCGAGAAGGACGACGGCAAACCAGTTGTACTGTATGGCGACCGGACGTATAACTGCAGCACAACCTGGATGAAGCGGGACCCGGCGCAGCTTTTGCGTGACAAGGACTACGGCACGCATGGCAAGTATGGCGTGCTCGGTGAGGTTTTGCGGATGTATGGATGGACGACTGATGATCTGACTGTGTATGTGATAGATCCAGGATTTTGTGACCCGATCTCTGTACACGTACAGCCGACCCTCACCGCCGCGTACAACCGCGATCCGGCGTTTTTGCACGGCGCACTGGCGGTAATCCGCAACCAGTACAACAACGATCTGGATTATCTGCGGCGTAACTGGTCACGGATGGACTTTACACCGGCGGAATGGCTGAGGTGGAGCCGCTATCCTGTTAAGTGTATCAGATATAAGGCAAAGGGCTATTTTGCAGGTAAAGTAGAGGATGACATTGACGAAATGGAACATATGCTCAAAGTTTTAGAGCGTAACGACAACTGGCGCAACTTCGGCGAGCCGTATCAATGTAACTAATTATTAAGAAAGGCAGGTTTGTGAATCATGAGTGATTATAATAACACCAATAACACGGGAGCGGCGACCGCCGCCCCGTCATCGCTTTATGCAGTCGGATCCGCCGACTGGGCAGCAGCACGGGTAAAGGAGATCGACAAGCAGCTGGCAGTGTATAACACGCCGATCGCCCACAATGCAACGGAGACGATGATCGCAGACGCGATTGCAGGCGATTATTTTAGACAGTACCCGGCAACGGTCCCTGAACTCAAGACCAAACTGACGGCGCAGGCGTATTACGGCGCATTGACTGACCAAATCATGACGGTGATCGCGACAGAAAACGCAGGTCCGGGACGGACGGGGAAAAACAAGCTGAGTATGAGTCCTAAATCTTACGCCAGCATGATTATGATGCACGCCATCTTGTCGACAGGCGAAGTCAGGATGATTTATGAGGACAATGACGCGGACAAATGCCGGTTTGCGATCCGGGAATGGATACCAGGCGAAAACGGCAGACCTGGACATTACACGGGGGTCTGGGTCCCGTTTGAGTTTGGGGGCAACAGAACGGCGATCGCAGACATTATGGAGACGATGATGCCCGGAATGTCACGCTCCGACAAGTGGGACGCAATCGACACAATGCAGACGACATTTAAGGCGCGGGTCGCGGTCGGGTATAGCAATGCCCGCAACTGGGGATTTAGACTGATTCCGTGCCACAACGGGGTTGTAGAGGGCTATGCAGACGGCAGCCCCGTAACGTTTACCCCGTGGGACGATATCGATACATTAAACGAGAGGTACAAGGATTGGTGTCCATTGTACACACTCGGTATTGATTATAATCCGGATGCGCAATGCCCCGATTATCTCCCGCCGGATGATTATCTGGCGTCACTCTTCCCGGATGATGAGCTGGGACAGGCGGAAGTCAGAGTGATGTGGTACGTAATGCAGATGGGCGTCAGAGGATGGGCAACCAAGGACGGCAGAATGGTAGTGCTCGCCAACGCAGATAATGGATCGAGAGGCCGAAACGGGAAAAGTTCTTTAATTAATGTGTTGCGTAATTTATTTGAATTCCTCAAGGAAAACCCTCATATCTGTACCAAACCGTTCTCGCAGTGCTTCACGGGTTTCGATTCTGCTTGTCTCCTTGATGAGGTATTGCATATATCTGCAGAGGACAACGGGACAATCGATGGATCAGAAATTATGAAGAGTTACATCAGATACGATCCGGTGGATATCAGGCGGAAAAACATGGGGGACATCAAACTCAAATCCGAAGTGTTAAAAATGCAGGCTCAAAACTCAATGCCTAAGTTTGCAAAGAAAAATATGAGTCTTGCAGATATGAACCGCTTTGTGGTCTTCAAAATGGAGATGGATTTTTCAGAAAATTCTGAAAAATACAACCCCCATATTAATGAGTATACTAAGCGCAAAGACTGGCTGGAATATTTCCTGCTGCGCCTGACGCAGCTGCCGTTTGTTGAGGATTATGACATCAACGATCTGGATATCATGGAAGTGAATCACAAGCAGATGGTGGACGATAATATGCCGACTCAGGCTATGATTGAGGACCTGCTGGAGCAGATTAATGTAAGCGTGATACCGGTGACCGTTGTACACACGCTGTATAACAAGTGGGCAAGAGATAACGCTAAATTTTCCGAGATATCGCCGAAGCAGTTTTTACAAGACGCCGAGATCTATTGCACAGAGCATCCGGGGAAGTGGCAAATCGAGAAGGGCAACAAGCGGCCACTGCGGGCTGCAGAACTTGCGGAATTTGGAGCGGTACAGCACTGTCAGGCGCTGCTTGATTATGCAACGGTAGAAACAGGATTTGCAAAAAAATCGCCGAGCAGTTACGGACGCCCTAAAGTTACCGGGGAATTTGACGTGGATAACCTCAAGTGCCATAAATACGGCAGTTTTTTCGTAGCCGTTTAATACAAAGGGGAGAGCTTTTTCCTGGCTCTCCCCGTTTCTATATACAGAAAAAGGAGCCGGGCGCGGTCGAATAAAATCTTTTTAGGTTAGTTATGCCTAACTTTTTTCCTCCCTTTTCCTCCCTTTTTCCCCCGTTTTTTTACAAAGGGAGGAGCCGTAGAGCCCGGAATTATACGGCTAAAATCATTTTTTCCACCTTTTCCTCCCTTTATAGCAAGTTATTTTTATAT
>JAJBVE010000062.1 GCA_020859995.1 Clostridiales bacterium | reverse complement strand
ATTACCCATGTGGGTGTCTACGGCGGGGACGGCTATGTCTATGAAGCGAAGAACCACGCCAGCGGTGTCTGCAAGACCGCTTACAAACAGTCTGACTGGAACTACTGGGCGCAGTGTTCCTACATCACCGATGATACGGTGACTGCCTCCAGCACCGGCACAGCAACGACTTCTCTGGCGGCGCAGACCACAGCAGCGGACGAAAAAATCGTGTGGGACTACCTCTACGGCAAAATCGGCAACGCTTACGGTGTCGCCGGCTTGATGGGCAACCTCTATGCGGAGTCGGCACTCATTGCCAACAACCTCCAGAACACCTACAATACCAAGCTGGGGATGACGGATAAGGAGTACACGGACGCCGTGGACAGCGGTGCCTATACCGCTTTCTCCTCGGATTCCGCCGGCTATGGCTTGGCACAGTGGACGTATTCCACGAGGAAGAAAGCCCTTCTGGAATATGCTGTTTCGCAGAAAGCGTCTGTGGGCAACCTGCCTATGCAGCTGGCGTTTCTCTATAAAGAGATGTCCGAGAGCTATGGGGCTGTGCTGGACGCGCTGAAGAGTGCGACCTCTGTTCTCCAGGCATCCAATATCGTGCTGACCAAGTACGAAATACCCGCCGATACGGGGACTTCGGTGCAGACGAAGCGCGCCGGTTACGGACAGACCTACTACGACAAGTACGCAGGGACAAGCTCCTCTGCATCATCCGGCTCTACCAGCACTTCTACGTTGACGGAGCAGACGGCGACCGACCCTGCAAAGTCTTTCACCAAGAGTCTCGCCGGTACCTACAAGACCACGGCGAACCTCTACATGAGAAACGGTGCTGGCCAGGGCAAGGCTGCAATGGTGGTGCTGCCGAAGGGAACGAGCGTGAAGAACTACGGCTACTACACAGCGGTGAGCGGTGTGAAGTGGCTCTACGTTCAGGTCACCTACAATAACATCAAATACACCGGCTTCTGCTGCGGGACGTATCTCAAAAAGCAATAAGCCGGACAAGAGTGATGCCTGCTGGGGATTGATTTCCCTGGCAGGCGTTATTTTTTTGTCCGCTCAAAACGGCTGTTTTTCTCCAGTGGAGAGTGAAGGCGGAATACTGCCTACCACGATTTACGAGGAGACAACCCATGACTGACGAGCAAAAAAGCAAAATTAATAATATGCGCATCAACGGTCACAGCTATGCGGAGATTGCAGAGACGCTTGGAATATCAAGAGACACTATTAAAAAACACTGTCAGCGGCACCCGATACCTGCCGCTCCTGCTGCTGCCTCCGATACTCTGCATTGCAAATTCTGTGGTGCAGATATTCCTATTGTCCAAGGGAGAAAGCAGCCACAGTTCTGCTCCACGAAGTGCCGCAGAGCCTGGTGGAAAGCACATCCTGACAGCGGAACACGAAAAGCCTATTACACTATCGTCTGTGCCGGATGCGGTCAGGAATTTCAATCCTACGGCAATGCCCGACGGAAATACTGCTCTCACGACTGCTATATCCGCAGCCGCTTCAAAGGTGGTGTTGCAGATGAATGAAGAGCAATTTGAAGCCGAAAAAGGCTACCAGGCATCCTTATTGTGCTTCAGGCAGATGCTCGAAAACGGCAAAATTACGCAGGAGGAATACGAGCAAATTGATACAATTCTGCTCGAAAAATACCGGCCATTATTGGGTACATTATTCTGCGACAATCGCTTGACTTAAGTGGCGTTTAGAGTGATGTATATAGCGGAAGGAAGTGATTTTATTGAAGAAGGTAACGAAATTAGAGCCGTCCGTTCCTGTAATGCCGGAGTGAAAAAAGGTCGCAGCCTACGCACGTGTTTCAATGGAAACAGAGCGGCTCCACCACTCGCTTTCCGCACAGGTCAGTTATTACAGTGAGCTGATCCAGAGCAATCCAAAATGGGAATACGCAGGCGTCTATGCGGACGAAGCCATATCCGGCACATCTGTGAACAGACCAGAATTCCAGCGTATGCTTGCCGACTGCGAAGCCGGGAAAATTGACATCATCCTCACCAAGTCCATCTCGCGATTTGCCAGAAACACGGTTGACCTGCTGAATGCTGTACGCCACCTAAAGGAACTTGGCATTGAGGTTCGGTTTGAAAAAGAAAAAATCAACTCGCTCAGCGGCGACGGCGAGCTAATGCTGACGCTCCTCGCGTCCTTTGCACAGGAGGAATCCATCAGCATCAGCAACAATGTAAAATGGGGAGTTCGCAAGCGGATGCAGGAAGGCATCCCCAATGGGCACCCCAGAGTGTTTGGCTATCGCTGGGAGGGTGACCAGCTTGTCATTGTTCCTGAAGAAGCGGAAATCGTGAAGCGCGTTTTTCAAAATTTTCTGGACGGAAAATCCCGACTGGAGACAGAACGGGAATTTGAAGCCGAGGGCATTCGGAGTATCAACGGCTGCGTGATGCGGGATTCCAACCTGAAGACCATTCTGAACAATGTGACTTACACAGGCAACCTGCTCCTGCAGAAAGAATACATCTCCGACCCCATTGAAAAGAAGCGGAAAAAGAATCGCGGCGAGCTGCCACAATATTTTGTCGAAAACACGCACGAGCCGATTATCGATATGGAGACGTTCCAGTATGTGCAGGATGAAATGTCAAGGCGTAAGGAGCTTGGTGCATTAGCAAACAAGAGCCTGAACACCTGCTGTTTTACAGGCAAAATCAAATGCCCATACTGCGGTCTTAGCTATATGCACAGCCGCCGCACGAAAAACGGTCACTATCAGGAATTCTGGAACTGTGGAAGCAAGAAGAAAAAGAAACAGGGAGACGGCTGTCCAGTCGGCGGCACAATCAACCACAAAAAACTCGTACTGAAGTGTGCAGAGGTTCTCGGCATTGATGCATTTGATGAAGATGTTTTTCTGGAAAAGGTAGACCACATTGATGTGCCAAAACGGTATACGCTGGAATTTCACATGACAGATGGACGTGTGATTACAAAGGATTGTCCGAATACGGGTCATCAAGATTGCTGGACACCTGAATATCGTGCAAGAATATCCAAGCAGAGAAGGAAATCCGGCACGAATCCAAAAGGCGCGTCATGTTTGACTGCCAAAATCAAATGCGAACAGTGCGGCTGCAACTTCCGAAAACAGACTCAGCATCATGCGGATGGCTCAACCGTGGCACACTGGCGCTGTTCCGCTCCGGCGAAAACCTGCGGCACGGTCGGATTGCGTGAAGACCTGCTGATGCAGATGATTGCCGAGGTTCTTGAAATTCCTGAATTCGATGATTCCATTTTTCTGGAGCGCATCGACCACATCTCAGTCCTCTCCGCTACAGAACTTGTTTTCCACTTCACGGACGGCAGTACAATTCACAGAGATTGGACAAAGCCGAAGAAGGTCATGCCACCCTGGACGGAGGAACGCAGAGAAAAGCAAACTCAGGCAATCAGGGACAGCTTCACACCCGAACGTAGGCAGGCAATGAGCGAAAGAATGAAACAGATAAGGAGTGAGAAATATTGGGCGTCAACAAAAAAGTAAAAACCATACCAGCCACGCGGACACCTTTTACTTCTGCTCCCATTGCAGAGCAGAAAAAACGGAAGGTCGCAGGCTATGCCCGTGTATCGACTGACCACGATGACCAGTTTACCAGCTACGAAGCGCAGATTGATTATTACACGAATTACATCAAGGCGCGGGATGACTGGGAGTTCGTAAAAGTCTACACGGATGAAGGCATTACGGGTACATCCACCCGTCACAGAGAGGGCTTCAAGCAGATGATTGCCGATGCACTGGACGGGAAAATCGACCTGATTGTCACGAAGTCGGTCAGTCGATTTGCAAGGAACACCGTGGACAGCCTCTCGACCATCCGGCAGCTGAAGGAAAACGGCACAGAGTGCTACTTCGAGAAAGAAAACATCTGGACTTTTGACGGCAAGGGCGAATTGCTGATTACCATCATGTCCTCGCTGGCGCAGGAGGAATCCCGCTCCATTTCAGAGAACTGCACATGGGGACAGCGGAAACGCTTCTCCGACGGAAAGGTCACAGTTCCGTTCAAACGATTCCTCGGATACGACAGGGGACCCGACGGAAACCTTGTAGTCAATAAAGAACAAGCCGCTGTCGTCAGAGAAATCTACCAGCTCTTTCTCGCAGGAAAAACACCCTGCGGCATTGCTACTCAGCTCACGCACGAAGGGATAAAATCACCCGCCGGAAAAGACAAATGGAGCGCATCGACGGTAAAGAGCATTCTTTCAAATGAAAAATACAAAGGCGATGCGCTGCTCCAGAAAACCTTTACGACAGATTTCCTGACGAAGAAAACCAAAGTCAACGAGGGCGAGGTTCCACAATACTATGTGGAGAACAACCACGAAGCCATCATTGACCCAGACACCTTTGAAATGGTACAGAGGGAGCTTGCCAGACGCACTCCTGGCAGGAACCGACACAGTGGCATCCACATTTTCTCCGGCAAAATCAAATGCGGTGAGTGTGGAAGCTGGTACGGCTCAAAGGTCTGGCATTCCAATGATAAATACCGCAAAATCATCTGGCAGTGCAATCACAAGTTCGAGGGCGATGCCAAATGTAAAACTCCCCACCTGACCGATGAGGAGATTATGGAGAAATTCATATCCGCCGCCAACCAGCTGCTGGAGAAGAAAGATTCCATTACTGCGGACATCGAGCTTGTCAAAAGCAGGCTGTACGACACCACTGAACTTGCCGCCGAGCAGGAACAGCTCACCGAGGAGCTGGGGCTTGTCGCAGAGCTGGTACAGCAAGCCATAAAGGAAAATGCCCTGACTGCCCTCAACCAGACAGAATACCAAAAACGCTACGATGCCCTGTCCGAGCGTTACAATAACACAAAAGAAAAACTGGATGCGGTCACGGCGGAGATTGAGAAAAAGGAACTCACACGAGCGGCACTCACCGACTTCCAAAAGGCACTCCGCTCCAGACAACAGCTTCTGACAAAATTCGACGAAGAAGCATGGTACACATTGGTTGACTACGCTACCGTCTACAGCAAGGACGACATCCGATTCACATTCAAAGACGGAACAGAAATCAAAGCCTGAAACACTGACAGCCTACTGGCACCGATAAAGTGCAGCGGGCTGTTTTTCTGTGCAAAAAAATAACCGGCTATCGCCGATTTGTCCCCAGCTTTATGATTTTGTCCCCACC
>JAJBVE010000142.1 GCA_020859995.1 Clostridiales bacterium | reverse complement strand
GAGAGCGAGGTTGTCGCGGACCCCGCAAAAGCCCTTGAAGCCGCCGCGCAGCGCAATCTAACCCCCTCCTCATGGCACCACTCCACGGGGGGGGGTACTCAAAGTCTGCCCAAATCCCGTCTTGTGCTTGAGGTCGTAACGCATTACGCCCAAACACACATGCCCATCACGCTCGAAGAGCTGCAGCAGGTTTTTCCTAAGGGTCTTATACCCAGCTTTGAAACAGTCGAGGCCTTAGACAAGGCCGACGCTTCAAACTTCAAAGGGCATAAGAGATATTACACCGACGAGCCCATCCAGTTATCAGACAAGCCTGCCGCCGTATGCAATCAGTGGAGGGCCGACAGCATTGAACGCTTTATCGCCCTCGCCGAAAAACTCGGTTATATAATCGTCTCGACTGAGTGATGTAACCGGAGCTACGTTTTTCAGTCGAACCTATTGACCTTTTATGCGTACCGGCAAACATAACAGGAGCACGCAGTCAGCCTCATCCGGCGAGGGAAGTCCCCGCTTTTTCATGGCGTCCTTACTTTCTACTTGTATTTTGCTCTGCTCGGTCATTCGGTACTTGCGGCATGTGAGCTGTGCTTCTAAGTTATCGTCCTCAGGAAGAATCAGCCCAACGGGTTTCGGGTTTCCTTCTTCATCAAACGAAGCTAACAGCTTTTTAACGATACTCAGCATATACGAGGTGCTGTCGTGGTAATACTTATTTCGTATTCTCAGGCCAAACTTAACCGGGAATACCTCAAGCCATGCAAACCGAGTCGGGTTGTTCTGCTTCATCTGCCGCAGTCTGTCAACCACGCCGCCGCCTATGCCGCCGTCGTCTACCTTGACCGGTATCTTACCGGTCCATTTATATTTACGGACTAGCCGCTCGCCAAGCGCGATAATCTTGTCGGCCGTTTTCATAGTGTCCTGCCCGCGTATTTTAATCTCAAAGGAAGCGAGCTCGTCGACCTTATAGCCGATAACGGTCTGGTCGTCGCCAAAACGCGCGACGTCGCACCCGATATGAATTAAAGTAGGCTGGGAATTCGGTTTATAATCTTTCCTCAGCCTGATTGAGTCCTCAACGAGGTCAATCGGAATAAATACATCGTCTTCCTGTTTAGGAAATTCACCGAGTACGCGGACGCGATAAAAGTTGCTGTCCGCCCCATATTTCCTTCGCAGCGAGGCGATGTTTTCTTTATTCGTCCGAGGGCTTTCCTCAGCATTAACCCTGTGACTCTTATAAACGCCTTGGTCTTTGGTATGGCTGTCGTAAAACGTCCCGACTGTTTTAGTGGGGTTTCCGCACATCAGGAGCTTGTTGTTATCGCCGGACAAGGTACCGAGTATAGCCTCCATAATCGGGTCAGCCACGCCGGAAGCCTCGTCAACGATAAACAGCATATTGTCCTCATGGAAGCCCTGCATATTCTCAGGCTTGGTAGCGGTCCTCGCTACAGCAAACCAACGCTTTTCATAGCCCTTCAAATAGATATAGGTCTTTGTCCATTTAAGAATTTCCGACAGCAAGGGGCTCTTGCCTTGCCACTTCGCAATCTCGCTCCACAGTACGTCGTGAAGCTGCTGCTTCGTCGGAGCCGTAGCAACGACTCGTGCAAACGGGAAGCAGGCTAAAAACCACAACGCTGCAATCGCTTCGACGCCGGTCTTGCCGACGCCTTGACCTGACCGTACCGTTACGCGGTCAGAAGAGGAGAGGTCTCGCAGGACGTCGGCCTGCCAAGCGTCCGGCGAGAATTTCAAAACCTCTTCAGCGAATAAAACCGCGTCGTCTCTGTACTGAGGGACTCTTTCCTTAAAAAACGCGGCCCGCTCATCTCTTGTCGCCATGCGACATCACTCCGTCAATCCAATCGTCAACAAGCTCTTTTGCGTCAACAGTTACATTATTATTTGTGCCGTAGCCGAACTTGCTCATCCAAAGAGCGGAGAGCTGCGGCGGTATCTCGCCGGTCTCAAATTTTCCCCTCACGTCCGCCTCGCATTCTTCTCGTATGCGTGAAACAACGACTGAATAGGACGGGTCATGGTCATAAGTATCGTAGAGCGTCTGCCTTGCTATTTTACAGTAAACACAAAAGCCCTCAATCGTGTATGATACTCTATGCTTGAGCTCGGCGCTTACGAACGTGCCTTGCCTCTGACTGAATTCGTGTTTTGTAACGTACTTATTATCGCAGTAAGCCTTGAATTCTTCCCATTTCTTCTCCATATCTTCCGGAGTCTTAAAGATTCTCGGCTTTCCGCCGTATCTGACGCCCATAAGCGTACCTCCTCTCGCTTAAAAGTAAAATCGCGCCGTAGCTTCTATTCTCGGCGCGATTCTGGTCTCTATCTTAAAACCACATTTTATATTATATCACCGGAAAGTCCGACTTAACACGACTTGTTTCCGTCCAGAAGAGAAATTTCCGCATTCCTTTTCATCTCCTGCAGCGCGGCGCCGTGAAGCCTGCATACCCAGTCCTCCCCGTAATACAGCTTAGAAGCGATACGCCTCCAGCCATAGCCGTTCAGGTATTTCATCTCAAGCACCGCCCTGTAACGGTCGTCCTTGACGAAAAGGTTTATCGCCTCGTGTATTACCATCTCAATCCCCGCAAGCTCGTTAATATCGGCTATAATTTCGTTTTCCAAGTCGATAATATTACAAGCTGCGTTCTCCACGAGACTCTGCTTATATCCTCCGGGGCTTGAGCCGCCGTCGGCCTTCAGCGTTACCGTAATAGATTCGGCGAGTTGACGCCAAGAGTCTATTCGCTCGCGCTTAGCGGCGATTCTTGCCTGCGCGTTTCTTCCTTGCAGCAAGAACGTCTTAGGGTCCTCGCTTATCGCTTCAATTTGTTCCTGCGTCATGTTGTCGCCTCCTTGATTTTCGCCCTAAGGGCTTGTATTAAATATTCCTGCGCATTCGCCTTCTCAGCGAGTACATTATCCAGCACCTGCATGTCAAGTCCTCCCTTAATTCCGATATGATGAATGAGGACGGTCTCTTTCTGACCGGGGCGGTGCAGACGCTTATTTGCCTGCTGATATAACTCAAGGTTGTGCGTCCAGTTATACCATATCGCGATATGCCCGCCATGCTGCAGGTTAAGACCGTGGCCGGCGCTTGCCGGATGAGCGAGTAGGATAGGTATCTCTCCGGCGTTCCACCTCGTTACGGCGCCGTCCTCTTTAATGTCGACGGCCTCAGGGAATTTCGCCATAATTCTTTCCCGCTCGTGCCGATACGCGTAAAAGATTAAAACCGGTCGGCCGTTTGCCTCTTCAATCAACTGTTCCAGCTTGTCAAGCTTCACCGAGTGAAATTCCTTGACCCCGCCGTTTTCGTCGTAAACACAGCCGCCGCATAACTGCAGGAGCTTATTTACCAAAATTCCGGCCGAGCCCGCGTCTATATCCCCGTCAGCGAACGGCAGCAGCATATCCCGCTCAAGCTGCTTGTACTGTTCCTTGACTTCTGCCGGTAATTCAACCTCATGCCGGATAAACAACCGCTCGGGAAGTTTCAGGTACTCAGCACTGTCCATACTGATACAACAGGATTTCAGCCTATCGTAAATTTCCTTCTCCGCGCCTTGCTTCGGTTTCCATGAGAATATCGTCGTGGCGTTCCGCTTATCCGGTACAAACCACTTTTCCCGATACCCCGTGACCGTCTTTCCCAAAGCCTCACCGCCATCGATAAGATACAGCTGAGCCCAAAGGTCTAAGAGCCCGTTCGGCGCCGGCGTACCGGTAAGGCCGACGATTCTCTTTATCATAGGCCGGACCCTCTTTAGAGCCCTGAACCTCTGCGCCTTAGGAGACTTAAAGGACGACAACTCATCGATAACCACCATATCGAACGGCCACTTCTTTTTATAGAAGTTTACCAGCCATACGACATTTTCCCGATTGATGATATAAATATCAGCCTCTTTTTCCAAAGCTGCCGTGCGGTCCTTCTCACTGCCGAGAACAAGAGAATATGTAAGGCCTTGCAGGTGCTCCCACTTCTGGATTTCCGCCGGCCACGTTTCCGCAGCCGGTTTTAAGGGCGCGATAACCAAAACTCGTGTGACGTCAAAGCTATCTCTAAGTAAACGCTCGACCGCCGTCAGGGTTATCGCCGTTTTTCCCATACCTAACCCATGTCTAAGAACAATCCAGCTTCAGGGTGTTCCAGAACAAAGTCAATTCCGTACTGCTGATAGCTGTAAGGCTTAAACATCATAAGGCACCACCTCCTCCCAAAGTCCGCGACACAATATCCGTCTTAGGGTTATAATGCCGGAACTCCGTATTCTTCTCGGCTTTTCTGACATCGCCTAAAAGGCGCTCCAGCTCTTTGACCGTCCTCTGATTCTGCCTCGCCCAATCTGCGATAGGGTAGAGGACCTGAGTCCTGTCCTTCGCCCGCCTGCGTTCTTGTCTGACTGACTTAAGAGCGATTGCCAGCTTGGCGTTTGCGTGATACGAATTCTCGCCAAGCTCTAAGGTATGTAGAATATCCTGCGTCTGGTCACCGGCCGTTTTCTCGTCGTCGACCGCCGCGGCGTATTCCAACTGAACGTCCCTGAGAAAATTCAGGAAGCCCGATATTTGCTCGCTATACTTCATAGCCCGCCTCCTTCATCATCTCAACAAATTCTTCCTTCTCACCGATTCGCCGAACGTCGCAGCCCAAACTACGGAGAAGCCGGCATACCTTCTTTTGCCGCTCGCTTCTTCCATCTTTCAGCCCGGGGCGTTTCAGCTCTATAAATATAATCCGTCCGCCGGGGAATACGCATATCCGGTCCGGCGCGCCCGTCATTCCGGGGCATACCCACTTAAAAGCCCGGCCGCCCGCTTTGCGGATTTTCGTCGTAATGTAATTCTCGAAGCCTGATTCGTACATTTTGCACAATTCCTCCTTTATGCACAAACCCTCTAAAAGGGACCTCAAAAAGGCTCAAAAACTCGGTTGTAAAACTCGGTTGTAAGCCAAAAGCCTTGAAAACAAAGGCTTTTTCAAGCTTTTACCATCAAGGTTACAACCGAGTCAACCGAGTCAAAAAGGACTCGGTTGTAAGCTCAAAGCCTTATAAACAAAGGCTTTTTGGAGTTTTACAACCGAAACAACCGAGTTTTCCTATATAACTATTAAAAAATGAGAGATTTGAGAGATTTGAGAGATTTGATGTTCTGTAAAACTCTCAAATCTCTCTATTCTCTCAATTTTCAAAAAGTGTTATTAAAAATCGGTT
>JAJBVE010000187.1 GCA_020859995.1 Clostridiales bacterium | reverse complement strand
TTGTGGGAAAATACAAGCATTTTTATCGCGAAAAGTTTTTATTCTTTAGCGCTGATGCAAGCGTTATTCACAATTTCTTCGATAATTATGCAAACGTCATCCGTAATTTCTTCGATAATTATGCAAGCATCATCCGCAATTTCTTCGATATTATGATTCGAGCAACAAAAGGGATATGATACTACGGATTGCTGGGAACTATTTCAGTCTGATCTGCTCTACAAAGCCATCATCAATCATGGCAATCATATAGCCGACAATATCCGGATCAAACTGTGTCCCGCTGCAACGAAGCAGTTCCTCGCGCGCATACTCCAGCGGCCGGCCGGTCTGGTAATGGCGGGCCGAACACATTGCGTCAAAGGAATCCGCAATCGCTATAATCCTGGCTTTGAGCGGAATCTCTTCCCCTTTCAGGCCCTCACAGTAGCCTTTTCCGTCAAAATGTTCGTGGTGATATTTTGCCCCGTCCGCAATATCCGGAATCACAGTAAACTCGCTTAATATTTCTCCGCCGATACGTGGATGGCTCTTAACAATTTCCCACTCTTCCGGAGATAATTTCCCGGTCTTTTTGAGAATCTCATCCGGTATGCCGATCTTGCCGATGTCATGCAGCAAAGCCATATAAGAAATCCATTCCTGATCTTCTTCTGAAAAGTTCATCCGCCTCGCGATTTCTTTCGAATAAGCAGCCACACGTACAGAATGTCCGTTGGTATCTTCATCTTTTGCGTCGATCGCGTTTGCAAAAGTATGAAGGGACTGTTCAATGATCAGTTTCAGCTCCTTCTGCCGTTTTTTCAGGCTCCGCACCCGGTACAGATACACCCCCTGAAATATAATAAAAGTCATAAAAGCAATCAAAAGAATCATCAGAATGAAAAACCATCTGGTCTCCCAGAAATGATATTCTTTATGGAGAACAATACTGATTTCTTCTCCTTCGACACCGTCTTCGTTGTACACCGTCATGCGGAATACATAGTCACCTCCGCTCAGATTGGTGTAGCTGGCGGAGCGGGCTGTTGACGCGGCAGCCGTTCTGCTTTCTTCTTCAAACCCTTCCAGGGTATATTTCACAGTCTTACTGCCGGGTGTAAAGGAGAGAATGGCAAATTCAAACGTGATCCGGGTGGCAGACGCGGGGATCGTAATCTCATCCGAGATCGCATACTCGACATTGTCTATCACCACGGCTGATACTGCGCCGAGAGGCGCATTTTCATTGGTCGGAATACTTTCTGTGTCAATCGCTGAAACCCCATTGTTCGTGCATATCCAGAGGGTCCCGTCCTCGTCCAGCCAGTTCCAGGAATTTGCTACTAATGTGCCTGTCAAACCATATTCTGTACTTAGTTCTCTGGGTGTAGCTGTTCCGGAAAGCAGCTCCTCTTTATCAAAAATCAGGATCCCGCTGCTTTTCATCAGCCAGATTTCATCATCAATCAGCTGGATATCCAGAATACTGCCCGCGCTTTCAGGAAGCAAAATCTCGCGGATCCCATCCTGGTCCCGATAGTAAAAAGAACTCCCCGCGCTGATCCAGACTCCATCTTCATCTGCCTTCATGCGCATGACAGATCCCGCTTCCAGCCCTTCGTCGCTATAATACTGCGTCACCTCTCCATCGGAGGTAATCGCATAGATCCCCTGTCCATCGCTACCCGCGATGAGGGTGCCGTCCTCCGCTTCATACATGCAGAGAACAAATGAATATGGAAGCTCATCCGAGCCGTAGCTGCGCGAAATTTCCCCATCTTTGATGATATCAATGCCAGATGACCCGGCCACCGCCAGCGAACCGTCGCTAAGCTCCAGTGTCATCCGAACCTGATTTCCGAGCAGACCGTCCTCCTCTGTCAGAAGCAGGATTTGGCCATCCTCCGGATTATATCTTACAAGTCCTGTGCCATAAACACAAAACCAGAATACACCTTCACTGTCACAGGTAATATGCCTTACCCGTTTAGAGGTCATCATCTGCGTCAGCTCATTCTCCACCTGTTCAAAGCTCTCATCCAGAATGATCAGGCCGCTGTCCGTGCCCAGGTAAGTAATCCCATCCTGCCGGACAATCGCGTTTACTGCCTGTCCTTCCAGACCGGCCCTGTCATTGTAGTTGTAAAACTTTCCTTTTGAAAAATAAGTCATTCCTGTCCGGCTGGAAACGACCCAATAATTTCCTTCATAGTCTTCAATCATTCCGCAGCAGGAAATCATGCCGGACATTCCCTCCGGAGTCTCGAACGCGTCCGATTCGCCCAGACAGGCAATCCCATCATCACACAGAATCCACAGGGTACCGTCTGTAGTCTCATAAAAGCGGTTAATCGCGTACAAATCTCCTACCTCAAGCACGTCCGCTTCAAAATCGGCCGCCTCATAGCCGGAGCCTGTCTGCATCAGACGAAGCGCTTCACTTCCCCCGCTGCCCAGATAAACGCTGCCGTCCGACGCGGCAAAGACACTGTAGCAGTCATTTTGAAACCAGGTATCTGCCCCCAGCGTAGCCAAAAGCGTTCCTTCCCGGACAAGAAGGAGCTGGCTGTCACTCGCGCAGCCCCAGATCACACCGTTACCGTCACAGGTAAGATCATAAACCACCATTCCCTGCGTCCCTTCCACAGGCAGCAGAACCAGGGAACTGTCATTTGCGCTGTCGTCCGCAGTGTCGGAGGCAGCACCCTCAGGATCTGCGGTATTGGAAGAAACGTTTTCGGTCCCCGTCACAATACTCGCGAGACCAGACGTTGTCCCCACATAAACAGTCCCATTCCCGTCCTCTGTGAAGGAGCGGACGGAATAATAATCCGCTCCTCCGTCTCCCAGAGGTACATTCTGAAAAGTTCCGTCCTGATAAACATAGACGCCCACATCATTTGTTCCAATAAAAAGACGGCCGCTCTCATCCTCATAGAGGGCACGGATGCTGGAGGACGCCACAGAGTTGTCCCCAATGCTGAAATTTTCGAAATCCGTGCCGTCATAGCGAAGCAGACCGCCATAGCTGCCAATCCATATGTATCCGTCAGAAGTCTGGAGAACTGCATTTGCCTCACCGGTATCCAGGCCATTATTCTCATTATACACAGTCTTAATCCACTGATCCGCGTCCAGATCTTCCGCATATACGCCAACGGCGCACACCGTCCACATAAGCAGGCAGAACAGGCAAAGACGCATCCTGTGTGGATATCGATTCAAAAAATTTAAAACATTCCTGTATCTGTACAAAATAATCTTTCACCTAAAGCCGCTCTGCGGCTCCTTTCTAACTGAATGCTTTCCTTTTTCGAATATCTATTTTCCCTCACTTTCCCCTGATTAAACATTGTACACAGTCTTTGATAAATGTGCAATCTTTTTTTATGAGTTTTTTCCTGAGATTTTGTTACAAGTCACGCTTTGATCAGATTTACTGTGTTTCCCCAATCTTTGATTGTGGGGCGCGGGCATCCCACGCTTCGCATGGGATATTCAACGACCGGAGCGAAGCGTAGACCCTTATGACGCAGGCAAAGCTGCCCAAATTCCTCTCGCGCCCCTGCGCATAAAAAAAGGAAACAGGCTGATCATTTTCTGCTTCCTTTTCGTCATCTTCTCTGTTTTTTTGCGTGTCTGGCTGCTTTATGTCGGCAAATGCGGCGCAGTCATTTCCGTTACTTCATCAACACAGGGCCACAGTTCCCGGCAAAGGCTGGTACCGGTCAGATACAGCTCCATACCTTCACCGACAGAATCAATCAACTCCCGCAGCTCATCCATTGTTACAATGCCGCAGTCCGTCAGACCCAGTATCTCATCGAGTATCAGAACATCGCACTCTCCTGTTATCAGAACCTTTCGGGCGAAGTTCAGGCCGTTTTTTATATTCCTGCATTCGTCCTCACGTTCACGCGCCGAGAGGCTCTCATAATTTTCCGGGAACTTCTAAAACCGGAACATTCTCAGCTCCGGCTCCAGCCGTTTAAAATATTCAGCAGTTTTGTCTGTGTACTTTTCCTTCAGAAACTGAATCACAATCACGTTTTTCCCCATGCTCGCTTCGCGAATGCCTTTGCCAAGGGCAGCCGACGTCTTTCCAGTCCCGTTTCCACAATAAATATGTACCTTATGTCCATTCATACGATCTCCTCCAGTAAGTCTGCGCGATTTTCGCCATCAAAGACTGACCGTCACCTGTCACAGACATCTTATCCCCGCCGTCCTCGCGTCATCTGAAAACTGGCAACATTCTACTACATCTTCCTCTGATTTGCAAGCCAGACGTATGCCTGCGGATGGTTTTCCCACCTGATAAGGCTCTGTCTTTGACTTCGAGATATTCTCCGCCGCCAGCCAACGCTACTCCAGGTATTCCATTTTGCTTACGGATACTTCGTACGCGACGCGGCGCATGGCGGTATCCTCATCAATCTTCTTCACATACTCCCTGCTCTGTATGCGCCCCCACACCTGCACATGATGCCCGACCTCAAACCCTGAAGCGAATCGGGCATTTCTCCCCCAGCAGATGCAGGGAATGTAATCAGACTTTCCGTAGGGGCGGTTTACCGCCAGCAGCATATCCGCAATTTCCCTGCCCAGCGGGGTTCTCCGGTAAACCGGCGTCTTGCAGATATATCCGTCCAGGAAAATCTGATTACTTTTTACTTTATCACTGTCATCCTCCACAAAACTGACCTCCCGGGCAAATACGGAGAGCACCAGCCTGTTTCGTTTCTCTTCATGCCGGTTATACGAGCGGAACTGTCCAAATACCTGTATGTAGGATCCCTCGTAATCTTTCGTAACATCCATCAGCCGTTCGGAAATCATCACAGGAATGATATCGGTTGATTCACTCAGCCTCCGCACGGAGATATCCACCATGTAAAAGCCTTCCCCAAATACCTCGTGGCTGAAAGAAAAACCTGAAATGATTTTTCCCATGATGGATACCTGATTGTTTTCAATAATCTTATCTGTCATGTCAAAGCTTCTCCCTTCCTTCGTATAGAGTAAACGTGGGATTTCGTTTACCATACTTCATATTTATTCGCAGAAGGCGGGAAATAGAACTTTAATTCTGCTTTTGAATGATTTTTTAAATGAAATTTTTTGATCGCCCTTGTATTCTGGCAAATTTGTGATAAACTTGCAAAGGTGCGAAATGGAGAAAAATAAAAATCCTGTCGCAGGAACAGAAAACGGCGAAAGCCGTTTCCTATAATCTATCATGAGAGAAGAAAAAAAATTGTAAGAGAAGATGTCAGAAATATCGCGATTATTGCGCACGTAGACCACGGCAAA
>JAJBVE010000006.1 GCA_020859995.1 Clostridiales bacterium | reverse complement strand
GGCAAAAAATCTGGGATTCGGTTAAACCACAGCTTTTTATTCTTTGGCGCTGAAGGTAAATACTTACAATTGATTTTTTAGAAAAAATCTGCTATACTTCTTTTTATGTTTGAGGAAGAAGGTAATTCCATGCGTGTCAGTAAACGATTTCCAACGGCAGTCCACTCGCTGCTCTATGTTGCGGTACTGTCCCCAAAGCGCCGCGTCACCAGCACCCTTATCGCAGAAAGTACCGGTTCTAACGCTGTCATCATCCGAAACATTTTTCTAAATCTGTCAAAGAGCGGCCTGCTTACCGCATCCGCCGGAAAAAACGGCGGCGTACAGCTCGCCAGAGAGCCAAAAGACATCACCTTATGGGACATCTATCAGTCAGTGGAAACCAATGATGTCGAAGAAATTTTCAAAATTCATGAGACAGACAGCGACTGTCCTGTCGGCAAAAATATCTATCAGCTCCTGTATCCTCACATGCTTTCCGCCGTAGATGCGATGAAAGAAAGTATGGAACAGGTAACATTGGAAACACTTTTGAATGAGTTGAAAAGCCTGCTGGCTGATATACAGAAAAATTCATGATCACCGACTGAGCCGGCGGTCATGAATTTTATGCCACAAAATTTTGTTTATTTAACAACACTTTCTCTGAAACTGTTTGTTTTACAGTCACCCAGAGATAAACTGTCTGTTGACTTAAAGGCCATCCGCACGTTATTATAGCGGCCTGTTCTTTTCTGTTTATGCAAATCTTCCTCCCCATAATCCGAAAGCTTTTTGAATTCTTCGTAAGCAGTAGAATCCTCGAAGATTCATCTGTTCACCCTTCAGTTCTGAAAATGTGCAGAGAAAAGTCCTTGCATGATATCGTGTATGATAGTATAATAACGCAAGTGAGAAATTATAAAAAACGGGGAGGCTCTGGCCTGAGAGTAAACCGCAAGGTTTTGACCCTTAGAACCTGTTCAGGTAATGCTGGCGTAGGAAAATAGTGACTCTGACATACGTGACGAGAGTGTTGTTTTTGCTGTGCCGGTATTTGCCGGCACTTTTTTTGTTATAGAGAAAGGCAGAATTGTGAAAAAACTTACAAAACTGGCACCAGTGATACTAATTCTTGTATTGCTGGCCATATGGGAACTGGTAGTGTACGTGGCGGATATCCCATTGTATGTCCTGCCTGCGCCGAGTGATATGATAAATGCTTTTATTTCGGAATTTGATACGCTGCTGGGACACGCGGCGACGACGGTTTCGGAAGCTGCTGTCGGAATGCTGATTTCGCTGGTGCTGGGAATATTTCTTGCTATCCTGATGGACGCGCTTCCGGCCTTTAAGCACTGTATCTATCCGATTCTTGTGGTTACGCAGACAGTTCCAGTGATTGTGCTTGCGCCGATTTTTATCATCTATATGGGGTTTGGCTATGCACCGAAGATTCTGACGGTCGTCCTGATGTGTTTTTTCCCGATCGTGGTCAGCTTTAGTGACGGGCTTAGCGAGATGGATGAGGGATATTTAAATCTGGTAAAGACCTATGGCGGTTCGAAGCTGCAGCTTTACCGGATTGTAAAAATTCCCTCCGCGACGCTGTCTCTGCTCTCTGGTCTGAAGGTTTCTGCGACCTACAGCATCAGCGGAGCGGTGGTCGGCGAATGGATTGCGTCGCAGAGCGGACTGGGTTACTATCTGATTCGGGCAAAAAATGCGTATATGCTGGATAATGTATTCGCCTGTGTGCTGATGATTATCCTGCTCAGTCTTTTAATGAATGGAGCGGTAAAGCTGTTCGGCATTCTTGTGATGCCAGGAAAACGAAATTTCTTTTCGGGAAAGCTGACGGAATAAGAATGTGCTTTTCATACAGATTTTCCGCTGCAAACGGGGAAAGTAACCGGCGAAAGCCGTTTGCTGTAAAAATGGGAACGGTTCAGGTCAAAAGGCGATGCTGAACGGTTGCCGGATAACTATAATTATACAGGAGGAACTTCAGGATGAAAAAGAACTGGAAAATGGGAACAGGCGTTTTGCTCGCGGCTGTGATGACGATGGGAAGCATGACCCTGCCTGCTCTGGCGGAGGAGTCAGAGGAGCTTCAGAAGGTAACGGTGATTCTGGACTATGTACCGAACACAAACCATACCGGTATGTATGTAGCCCTTGAAAAAGGTTATTATGAAGAAGAAGGGCTGGATGTGGAGATTATTGAGCCGACGGACGGCGCGACCGCAACACTTGTTGCACAGCAGAAGGGCACCTTCGGTATCAGCTATCAGGAGGATGTGACGATTGCCCTGACTTCTGAGGATCCGCTGCCGATCAAGGCGATCGCGACGATCATTCAGCACAATACTTCCGGGTTTGTGAGCCTGGCGGACAGCGGAATTGATTCTCCGGCTGATTTTGAGGGAGCGACTTATGCCGGCTGGGGCGGTCCGGGAGAATCCGCTGTGCTGGAAGCATGCATGACACAGGCGGGCGCGGATTTCTCAAAGCTTGGCATTGTGATTTCTGACGGCAGCGGTTTTGAGGCGCTTGGCAACAGCTGCGATCTGATGTGGTTTTTTGAGGGATGGGACTGCATTATGGCATCTATGAACGGCTGCGAGCTGAACTACATGGAGCTGCGCACGCTGGATGAACGCCTGGATTATTATACGCCGGTTATCATTGCCAGCGATGAAGTGCTGGAGTCTGATCCGGAGATGGTGAAAGCGTTTCTTCGCGCAACTGCGAAAGGATACGCAGATACGATAGAAGACCCGGATGCAGCGGCAGAGATTCTTTCTGCATACGCACCGGATTATGATATCGAGATGCTGAAGCTTTCGCAGGAATACCTGGCGGATAAGTATATGGAAGACACGGATACCTGGGGACTGATGAAGGATGAAGTATGGGACAATTATACCTCCTTCCTTCAGGAGTATGGCGTAATCGAAGAAACGATTGCGGCCTCCGATTGCTATACCAACGAATTCCTGGAGCAGTAAGATCCGGGAGTGGGAGTTTTTCATTTACCCGGGCGCAGGCGAAGGATAGCTGTTTCGCTGCCCGCGCCCGGCATGGCGGAGAATAGCAGCTTTGCCGCACGCACCTGGCACGGCGGAGGATAGCTGCTTTGCCGCACGCGCCTGGCACGGCGGAGGATAGCTGCTTTGCCGCACGCGCCTGGCACGGCGGAGGACAGGGGGATTCTATGGAACTTCAGATAGACAGACTGAATTTTTCCTATGGTGATCGAAATATACTCAGGGATCTGTCTTTTACAGTAAAAGAGGGAGAATTTCTCAGTATTCTGGGACCGTCCGGATGCGGGAAATCCACGCTGCTGAATGTGATGGCAGGTATTCTGCCGCCGCAGAGCGGGAGCATCCGGATCCTGAATTCAGGAATCACTTCATCCGGCGAAAGGGTGGAGAAAGCTGAGACTGTGCAGGGAATGAGCAGTCATTTTGCCTACATGCCGCAGAACGATCTGCTGCTCCCCTGGAAAACCATCCTGGACAATGTCTGTCTGTATGGGGAGATTCATCACTGTAAGGCTCAGATGAAGGAACGGGCAAGAGAACAGATGGCCATCTTTGGCCTTTCTGGCTGTGAAAATAAATATCCGGGAGAGCTTTCCGGCGGTATGCGTCAGCGAGCGGCCTTCCTGCGAACGACACTGTGTGAGGCGGATATTTATCTGCTGGATGAGCCATTCGGGGCGCTGGATGTGATTACCCGCGGGGATATGCAGGACTGGCTGCGCAAGCTTTGCAGCTCTCTGAAAAAGACCATCCTTCTTGTAACACATGATACGGATGAGGCGATTTATCTTTCGGATCGGATCCTGATCCTTGGAGCGCCGGGAGAAGGGATTCGCCGGGAGCTGTCCATTCCGGAGCAGAACCGGACCAGGGAATGGCTCTACGAGCAGGGAAGTCTTCGGGCAGAAATTCACCGGATTATCAAAGAAAAGAGGGGGGATCAAAATGCGTGTGATTGATATGCATGCGCATCTTTTCTGCTTCTCTGCTTTCGAAGGGCAGGCGCAGGAGGCATGCAAAAAGGCGATGCGGCAGCTGGCCGAAGAAGAACTGCAGATTCGGCAAAAGCATGGGATTCTGACTTTTTTCAGCTCAGGAACACCAAAGGAATGGGAATTTGTTTCGGGACTGCTTACAGCTCCAGACTGCGGGAAAAAATACGGGCGGGATCTATATCGCAGCTTCGGTATTCATCCCTGGTATTCTGACCAGTATGAGCCGGATGAATTTTTAAAATATTATCAGGAATGTGACGCGATCGGGGAGATTGGAGCAGACTCTGTCTGGTGCGGGGTACCGCTGGAAAGGCAGTACCGTATTTTTCAGCGCCAGATGGAACTTGCTGTCCTCTATGATAAACCGGTGATTCTGCATACAAAAGGACAGGAACCGTGGATCGCTGATCAAATTCAGAAGTATCCCGGCAGAGTCTGTATTCACTGGTATTCCGGAAATATGCAGACTCTTACCAGATTCCGCGATGCAGGCTGTTATTTTACACTTGGCCCGGATCTCGCTTCCTGCCGGAATTACGGGGATCAGGCAGCGGCGGAACGCTATGACTGGATGCTGCGCGAAATCCCGGCGGAGCGCCTTTTCATTGAGACTGACGGCCTGGTATCGATTGCCTGGTTAAGAGAAGTACATGGGAAGAAAGAGAAAGCGAATCTGACTGATATCCCGGATACCCTTCTGAAAAGTCTGACAACAGCTGCAAAGGCAAAGAATATGGAGCCGGAAGATCTTTGTGAAAGAATGCGGGAAAATCTGCGGGAATTTCTGGGGTATAAGCAAATCTGCCATCTTCCTTAAGAATTCTGATTGCATGGAGCGCATTCTCTTGAAGTATATTCTTCTCTTCATTACATCATTCTCTTTTCTTCTCACACACTGCTGTTTTCCAGACAGTGCATTAGATGATATGGCACCCGGTCACATAATAAAACGTCCCCAGTTGAAGTATTTCAGAATCTGCAGAAGCCGGTTTTTCCCATCACCGACTTCCTGTGCCGTTTTTCCTTCCGGTGCAATCGATGTATCAACATCAATCACCGTCAGCGCATCCTTCTCGTGCTCCTGCATTTTTGTCCGGAGCTGTGCGTTCAGTGCTTCACTGTCCACCACCAGCATCAGTTCCGTATCCACATAGGTGCTCCGCATATCCCAGTTAAAGGAGCCGATCCCGGATAGCCGGTCATCGATTACAAAGCACTTCCCATGATAGGAAATGCCTCCGTCATATTCCAGTATTTCTACGCCTGTCTCAAGAA
>JAJBVE010000217.1 GCA_020859995.1 Clostridiales bacterium | reverse complement strand
CGCGCCTATGCCTTCTATGCCGAGTATTCGGAGTCTTCGGCGTATGCCGACTAGGCCGACGATTCGGTTGATTCTGCGGATGCCGACAATGCCGAGGATTCGTGTGATTCTGCGGATGCCGTCCATGCCGAGGATTCGAGTGATCCTGCGGATGCCGTCCATGCCGAAGATTCGGACAGCTCTGCGGAGATAGCAGAAACCGGTTCGGATGCGCTCTCCACGGAAGGCGGAACGGTGCTGACGACAGAGGAATTCGAGGCTGAAATCGAACAGAGCGAGGAACAGGAGACAGTAGACGAGGAGACCGGCATGACCCTGGCCACCGCACTGGAAGAAGCGGAGGAGGCGGGGATCGACCTGGCCGCTCTGGAGGTTGGCGAGACCGTCACCGTCTCCGCCAGCAGTCTCACGTCCTCCAAGGAGGAAGTGAAAATCACCAGAGGTTCTTGGTACTACTACGCGGACTATGGTCTGGGTTCCTATATGACCGCCCCCTATTATATCTCCTACGGGAGCATCACGGCGACGGCCTACTGTGTGCAGCCCTCCAGGGATGCGCCGGACGACGGGACCTATACCATCACAAAGCTGAAAGACAGCAAGACGCTGGCGAAGGTCTGTTACTACGGGACCAAAGCCTCCGGGGATGAGGGCTTCTTTGCAGAGAATTACCCCAGCTTCTCCACTGGCAAGCGGTTCATCATCACCCATCTGGCGGCGGCCTATGCCAACGGCAGCAGCGACGCCTTCTCCGGGGCAAACTCCACCGGCAAGGCGCTGGCAATGGAGCTGTACAATTACTGCCTCTCCCAGCCAGAGATCCCGGATGTGGATATGTCCTTCTCCAATGACACGGTGACCGCCTATCTCAGCGGGTCCGAGCAGCGCACCGAGGAAGTCACCTTTGAGGCGGACGAATTGCAGACCGTCACTTTCGACCTGCCTGACGGCGTGAAGCTGCACAACACCACCACCGGCAAGACCAGCGCTGCCGGGGCAAGCGTCACCATCAGCGGCGGGACGACCTTCTATCTGTCCGCACCACTGACCCAGGCGGCGGATGTGAGCGCCTCCTGGTCAACCACCATGAAGGGCAGCATCACCAAGGAGTATTCCGCCTATAAAATCACCACCGGCAGCTCTACGCAGGACCTGGCCTTTGTGTTTGGCGAGGGCGTGGACAGCGAGAAGTATGTCTCCTTCAAAGTGACCTGGATTCAAATGGCCTCCATTAAGGTCGTAAAGGTGGATTCTGCCAATGCAAAAAATGGACTGGCTGGTGCGGTCTTCGGGGTCTATTCTGACGCGGACTGCACTCAACTCATTGACACCATGCCGGAAACGGACAGCAAAGGCGTTTCCGAACTGGAGATCATCAAGACACAGGACACCGTGTACTTGAAGGAAATCACTGCCCCTGCGGGCTACCGCATCAACACGACGGCGTATAACGTGACGCTGGTGGACAATACGACGACCACCGTGACCATCCCGGACGAGGAACAGTTTGGGGAGCTTACCATCTATAAGGAAGGTCAGACCCTGACCGGCGCTTCTATCACAGATGGAGGAGTAACGTTCCAATACGAGACCAGCCGCCTGTCAGACGCTGTTTTCAGTGTTTATGCCGGGGCGGACATCTTCAATGCCTATGGCACAAAGGTTTATAGCAAGGGAGACCTGGTAAAAGCGGGTCTGACCACCGGCTCAGATGGCTCTGTCACCCTGACAAAGCTGGTGCTGGGGACGTATGTGATCAAGGAAACCCAGGCTCCTGCGAACTACTACAACAGTGGAACCGAAAAGACCGTGAAGCTGACCTATGGCGGGCAAAGCGTGGAGACCGTGTTCGCCTCTGCCACCTTCACCAATGACCGGCAGAAGGCGGTGGTTTCTGTAGAGAAGGTGGACTCGGAAACGGGCAATTCTCTCTCTGACGCTGTGTTTGGTCTGTATGCGGCCAGCGATATTAAAAATGCTGCGGGTCAGGTCATTGTGGAGGAAGGAACCCTGATTGAGACAGTCACAACCGGTACGGATGGCACAGCCACGTTTACTGCCGACCTGCCGATTGGTTACAGCTATGAAGTCAGAGAAGTCCAGGCTCCCATTGGCTACCAGCGAAACACCGATGACGTGTATGCGTTTACCTTCTCCTACACCACCGACAGCGATAAGACGGTGTCCTTTACGCACACGTTCACGAATGAGCGAGTGAACGCCCACATCACGCTGTATAAGCGTGACTCTGAGACTGGAAATGTGGCCCAGGGCGACGCTACTCTGGAAGGTGCAGTCTACGGCCTGTATGCCCGTGAGGATATTGTCCACCCGGACGGCACCACTGGCACCATTTATCAGGCCGGAGAGCTGGTCGCCACACTGACCACCGACGCCAACGGCGAAGCGGAGATCGGCGGCCTGTACCTTGGAGCGTATTACGTCAAAGAACTGACACCTTCGGAGGGGTACAACCTGGATGAAGCCGAGTACGACCTGACCTGTGATTACGAGGGCGACCTTGTGGCAACGGTGGAGCGCAGCTGCACTTCCCAGGAGGACGTGATTAAGCAGCCCTTCCAGGTCATCAAGGCGGCGAACAACGGAAAGACGGACGCGGACCTGCTCTCCAGCGTGGGCTTCACCGTCTATCTGGTGAGCAGTCTGAGCGTCAACGCGGACGGCAGCTATGACTTTGCCTCCGCAGAGCCTGTCGTGGTGACGGCGGATGGCGGCACCGAGATGTTCACCGATGAGAAAGGCTACGCCTGCTCCATCGCTCTACCCTATGGCACTTATCTCGTCCGTGAGACCACCACGCCCCACAATTATGAGCCGGTGGATGATTTCATCGTGACCATCACCGAGCACAAGCCGAATGAGCCGCAGGTCTGGCGCATCCTGCTGGACAAGGAGTTTGAGGCCAAGCTGAAAATCATCAAGAAGGACGATGAGACGAAGCAGGCCGTTTTGCAGGCCAACACCGAGTTCAAGGTGTATGACCTGGAGAATAATTGCTATGTGGAACAGGTGACGACTTACCCGACCACCACCGTCCACACCTCCTACTTTACCGATGAGCAGGGCTATCTCATCCTGCCTAACGCACTCACGCCAGGCACCTACCGCATTGAGGAAGTGACTGCGCCCTACGGCTACACCCGTAACACCGGCTATGTGGAGGTCTGCGTTGACACCAACACGGCCTATCTCACGGATTCCGTCAGCGGGGACGTGATTATCGAGGTAGTGTGCGAGAATCACCCGGTAAAGGGTGAGCTGACCATCGTTAAGAGCGGCGAAACGCTGGTGGACTACAATGGGGACTTTCTCTATGAGGAGACCACCCTGGAGGGCGCGACCTTTGAAGTGTATGCGGCAGAGGACATTTACACTTCCGACTTCCAGACGGACGCCAACGGCAACCGAAACCTAGTGTACGCCAAAGGCGCACTGGTGGCGACGGTGACAACCGACGCGGACGGCAAGGCCGTTGCGTCTGACCTTCCCCTGGGCACCTATGAGGTGCAGGAAGTGACCGCACCCTATGGCTACACGCTGAACTCCGTTTCTCAGGAAGTGGAGTTCACCTATGCCGGACAGGATACGGCGGTGGTAGCTGAGACGCTGACCTTCTCCAACGAACGGCAGAAGGTCTCCCTTGCGGTAGAGAAGCAGGACGCACAGACGGGAGCTGTTGTTTCTGGTGCGGTATTTGGCATTTACAGTGCTGAAAATATTACCGCGAACGGCGAAGTCATCGTCCCTGCGGACACGCTGCTCCAGGAGATGACCAGCAGCGAGGACGGCCTTGCGGTTTGCACCCTCGACCTGCCGCTGGGTCAGTATTATGTGAAAGAGATTTCGGCTCCTGCCGGTTTTGTCTCCTCGGATGAAGTGCTGACCTTTGACGCCTCTTATCGGGGGCAGGACGTGGAAGTAGTCAAGCTGACCGCTGTGAAGAAGAACGAGCCGACGACTGTTGAAATCACCAAGTCCGACCTGATCACCGGCGTGGAGCTGTCTGGCGCTTCTCTCTATGTGACGGACAGCAACGGCACTGTGGTGGACAGTTGGGTGTCCGTGGCGGGCGAAGCCCATGTGATCCAGTACCTTGTGGTGGGCGAGACTTACACGCTCCACGAGGAGATCGCACCCTATGGGTATTTGAAAGCGACGGAAATCACCTTCACCGTAGAGGATACCGCTGAGGTTCAGCCGGTGGAGATGCAGGACGACGTGCCGACTGCTTCGCTGATTATCAACAAGAAGGGGGAGTTCCTGGACAGTGTGACCCTGGTCAATGTGGTGAAAGGCATTGTGGAGCATATTTTCAACTATGTCACCGGCAACCTGACGGATGTGACCTTCGAGGTCTACGCTGCTGAGGACATCAAGGCGGCGGACGGCGTCAGTGAGGATTACTACAAGGCCGATGAGCTGGTGGCAACCATCACCACGAATGAGTACGGCATCGCCAAGCTGGAAGGGCTTCCCCTCGGTCAGTACTATGTGAAGGAAATCAGCACAGTAAACGGCTATGTTCTGGACGATGAGATTCGCTATGTGGATCTGCGCTATCAGGATCAGGATATGGCTGTCGTGGTCTATGACGAAGCCTGGCAGAATGACCGGCAGAAGGCCTCTGTCCATGTGGTAAAGACCGAAAAGGACACTGGGAGAACGCTGCAAGGCGCGATTTTCGGGCTGTATGCTGCGGAGGATATTGTGTCTGCGTCCGGCACCGTCTTGATCGAGGCGGACGAAATCATTGAACTGAGAGTGACTGACGAGAACGGAGCTATTGACTTCACGGCAGACCTGCCTCTGGACGGGGCCTACTATGTGAAGGAGTTGTATGCGCCGGACGGATTTGTCACCACTGACGAAAGCCAGTCCTTCACCGTCACCTGGCAGGGCGAGGACGTGGCCGAGCAGACCGTTGAGCTGGCCTTTGAGAACGAGCCGACGACTGTTGAAATCACCAAGACCGACCTGACCACTGGCGAGGAACTGCCTGGGGCGCATCTGAAAGTGGTGGATGAGACCGGAGCCGTTGTCGATGAATGGGTCTCCACAACTGAGGCGCATATCATCAAGGAGCTGGTGGTTGGCAAGACCTACACGCTGATCGAAACCAAGCCCGCAGACGGGTACGCCACCGCAGAGAGCATTGACTTCACCATTGAGAATACGGCTGAGGTTCAGCACGTTGTCATGGAGGACGATGTGACGACTGTGGAGATCACCAAGACCGATTTGACCACCGGCGAGGAACTGCCCGGAGCGCATCTGAGAGTGGTGGATGAAACCGGAGCTGTTGTCGATGAGTGGGTTTCCACAACTAAGGCGCACACCATTCAGAACCTGGTGGTTGGCAAGACCTACACGCTGATCGAAACCAAGCCCGCAGACGGGTACGCCACCGCAGAGAGCATCCAGTTCACCATTGAGGACACGGCTGAGATTCAGCACGTTGTGATGGAGGACGATGTGACAAAGGTGAAAATCTCGAAACAGGATATTGCCGGGAATGAGCTGCCTGGGGCAAAGCTGACCATTTACGATGCCGACGGCAATGTGGTGGAAAGCTGGACATCCACAAATAAGCCTCATTATATCGAGATGCTCCCCATCGGCACCTACACGCTGCGGGAGGAAACTGCGCCGGACGGATACCTTGTTGCGGAAGATGTGACATTTGAGGTTCTGGATACCGGCAAGGTGCAGTGTGTGACAATGGTGGATGAAACCGATTCGACGGTATCCACCCCCTCTGTCCCCAAGACGGGCGATAACAGTAACGTGGCACTCTGGCTGAGCTTGCTTCTGGCCTCTCTCGCCGGTATGGGCTGCTGGGCTGTTCTGGCTGTCCATCGCAGGAAAAAGAACCAGGACTGACAAAAGAATAACACCCACTGAACGAGCGCTGTGTCTGTAAAAAGGCACAGCGCTTGTTCTGTTAGGAGCAGGCTACTCTGCTTTGGAGGAGGTGGCTTTATGAAGCGGATTCGCAGTCCCACTCCATGACACACAGGAAACAGAAAGCGTATCAAAAAATTAAAATGGAAAGGAGTGGAGACCGGATTTGGGCCTCGAACACTGGGGCTTGCTTTCCTGATTCCTGTACACAACGATTCACTGAAACAACTCCGGTTTCCGATTTATGATTTATGGATTTCTTCAATTCTGCGGTTACTGTTCTCCAGACCCTCGTGATTGCCCTCGGCGCTGGCCTGGGCATCTGGGGTGCCATCAACCTGCTGGAAGGTTACGGCAACGACAACCCCGGCGCGAAGTCCCAGGGAATGAAGCAGCTTATGGCGGGCGGCGGTGTCGCCCTCATCGGCACTACCCTCGTTCCTCTGCTCTCCGGTCTGTTCGGCTGATCTGTCACACTGTATCACTGGCGGTCACGGGTGTGGTTCAAGCGCCCGTGGCCGTCTCCAAAAGGAGGTAGTCCTATTTGAACGCAATTCTTGAGCAAATCACTCAATGGCTGAAGGAGCTGCTGGTGGGTGCTATCATGGATAATCTGACAGGGCTATTTGATTCGGTGAACACACAGGTCGGCTCGATTGCCTCAGAGGTGGGGACGACCCCGGCGAGCTTCTCGCCAGGGGTCTTCTCCCTCATTCAGAACCTATCAGAATCAGTTATCATGCCGATAGCCGGCATCATCCTCACATTTATCTGCTGCTGGGAACTGATCCAGCTCCTCATAGAACACAACAATCTGGCCAACTTTGAGACGTGGATATTCTTCAAATGGATATTCAAAACCTTTGTGGCGGTGACGTTGATTACCAACTGTTTCAACATCACAATGGCAGTGTTCGACGTGGCGCAGAGTGTTATCAATTCCAGCGGGAGCCTAATCTCAGAAAGCACCGCCGTGGACGCTGAAATGCTTGAGACGCTGGAGGCCACGCTGCTGGAGATGGACTTGGGGCCGTTGCTGGGGCTGTTTTTACAGTCTTTTATCATCCAGTTCACCATGTCCGCCCTGTCTGTGGTCATTTTCGTCATCGTCTACGGGCGTATGGTGGAGATCTACCTCATGGTCAGCCTTGCGCCCATCCCCTTTGCCACCTTCGGCAACCGGGAGCAGAGCCAGATCGGACAGAATTACCTGCGCTCCCTCATCGCTTTGGGGTTCCAGGGGTTCCTGATCCTGGTGTGTGTGGGTATCTATGCGGTGCTGATTCAGTCTGTGGCCATTTCGGATGATATTATCGCATCCCTGTGGGGGATCGTCGGCTACACCGTGCTGCTGGTGTTCACCTTATTCAAAACCGGTAGCCTCGCAAAGTCAGTGATGAACGCACACTGACCTAGGAAGGAGGTATTTTTTCTGGCCGCTTATGTATCCGTACCCCGTGACCTGACACGGGTAAAATCCAAGGTGTTTTTCAACCTGACCAAGCGACAGCTTGTCTGCTTTGGGGCGGCGGCACTGATCGGAGTGCCGTCTTTTTTTGCCCTGAAAAGCATCGGCAACGCAACCCTCGCTACGATGGGCATGATCGTCATCATGCTCCCCCTGTTCCTGCTCGCCATGTACGAGAAGGACGGTCAGCCGTTGGAGGTCATCGCGCACCATTTTATTCAGGTAACATTCATTCGACCCAAAGTCCGTCCCTATCAGACGGACTGCTATTATGCCGCCCTGATGCGGCAGTATCAAGTGTATAAGGAGGTAGATGCGATTGTCAGCAAAGAAGAAAACGCCGGAAAGCGTAAAACTGCCCGCAAATCTGACGCCTAAAGAGCAGAAGCAGATCCGGGCAGTGATCGAACGGAACCGGACGGATGGCAAGGTTCCGAAAACGGCGCAGCAGTCCATCCCTTTTGAGCGGATGTTCCCGGACGGTATCTGCCGGGTGCGGGGCAACTACTACACCAAGACCATCCAGTTCCAGGACATCAACTATCAGCTTGCCCAGCAGGAAGACCAGAGCGCCATATTCGAGGAGTGGTGTTCCTTCCTGAACTTCTTCGACAGCTCCATCCACTTTGAGCTGTCCTTTATGAACATGAACACCGATGCGGAGAGTTTTGAAAAGAGCATCCGCATCCCATACCAGAGGGACGGCTTCAATGATGTCCGGGCAGAGTACAGCCAGATGCTGAAATCTCAGTTGGAGAAGGGTAACAACGGCCTGACCAAGACCAAATACCTGACCTTCGGCATCGAGGCGGCGACCATGCGGCAGGCCAAGCCTCGGCTTACACACGTTGAAACGGATTTGCTGAACAACTTTCACCGCCTGGGTGTTGGAGCAAAAGCCTTGAACGGTAAGGAACGTCTCTCGCTCATGCACGATATGTTCCACATGGGTGACACGGACAAGTTTCATTTTGACTGGAAGTGGCTCCCGGAATCCGGGCTTTCCGTGAAGGACTTCATCGCCCCCACGTCCTTCTCCTTCAAGAGCAGGACATTCACGATGGGGAATCTCTACGGGGCCATGTCCTACCTGGCGATTACTGCCTCGGACATCAGCGACAGGCTGTTGAAGGACTTCCTGGACGTGGACAGCAGCCAGGTGGTGACGATGCACATTCAGTCGGTAGACCAGAACAAGGCCATCAAGACAGTGAAGCGCACCATCACAGAACTGGACAGAAGCAAGATCGAGGAGCAGAAAAAGGCCGTCCGTTCCGGTTATGACATGGACATCATTCCGAGTGACCTCGCCACCTATGGTAAGGATGCCAAAGCGCTACTGAAGGAGTTGCAGAGCCAGAATGAGCGGATGTTCCTGGTGACGTTCCTTGTCCTGTCCACCGGGCGCATCGAGCAGGAACTGGAGACCAATGTGTTCCGGGTATCCTCTCTGGCGCAGAAGCACAACTGCAATCTGCGGCGGCTGGACTTCCAGCAGGAGCAGGGACTGATGAGCTGCCTGCCGCTGGCGGATAACCAGATCAACATTCAGCGGGGGCTGACCACCAGCTCCACCGCCATCTTCATCCCCTTCACCACCCAAGAGTTGTTCCAGGATAGCCCGTCCGCCCTGTATTACGGGCTGAACGCCCTCTCCAACAACCTTATCATGGTGGACAGGCTGCGGCTGAAAAACCCCAACGGCCTGATCCTCGGCACCCCCGGCGCAGGCAAATCCTTCGCCGCCAAGCGGGAAATCGCCAATGCGTTCCTGACCACAGATGATGACATCATCGTCTGTGACCCGGAGGCAGAGTATGCGGCGCTGGTGCAGAGGCTAAACGGGCAGGTCATTAAAATAAGCCCGTCCAGTAAGCAGTATATCAACCCAATGGACATCAACAGCAACTACTCTGAGGAGGACAACCCCATCGCCCTCAAGAGTGACTTCGTTTTGTCGCTCTGTGAGCTGATTGTGGGCGGCAAGGAGGGCTTGCAGCCCATCGAAAAGACGGTCATTGACCGCTGTGTCCACCAGATTTATCAGAAGTATTTCGAGAATCCGGTGCCAGAGAATATGCCGCTGCTGGAGGACTTGTACCACGCCCTGCTGGAACAGGAGGAAAAAGAGGCTCGTCATGTGGCGACTGCCCTCGAAATCTATGTCAAAGGCTCTCTGAACCTCTTTAACCATCGCACCAATGTGGACATTCAGAACCGGTTTATCTGCTACGACATTAAGGAGCTGGGGAAACAGCTCAAGAAAATCGGGATGCTGGTGGTGCAGGATCAGGTCTGGGGCCGTGTGACCGCCAACCGCAGCGAGGGCAAGACCACCCGCTATTATATGGACGAGTTCCACCTGCTGCTGAAAGAGGAGCAGACGGCGGCGTACAGTGTGGAGATTTGGAAGCGGTTCAGAAAGTGGGGCGGCGTCCCGACAGGGATTACCCAGAACGTGAAAGACCTCCTCTCCAGCCGTGAAGTTGAGAACATTTTTGAAAACTCCGACTTCATTATCATGCTGAACCAGGCCAGCGGAGACCGGCAGATTCTGGCCAAGCAGCTCGGCATCTCGCCTCACCAGCTCTCCTATGTCACTCAGTCCGGCGAAGGCGAGGGCCTACTGTTCTATGGGAATGTGATCCTGCCCTTTGTAGACCACTTCCCCCAGGATACGGAACTGTACCGCATCATGACCACGAAGCTGTCTGAGGTGTCTGCCGGGAAGGAGGCATAAATGGCTGAAAAACCTGTGCGCCTCCGCTTCACTGAGGACGACTTGGCAGACAACAAGGTGGCAAAAGTCGCCTCCAAAGCGGAAAAAGCGGCGGACAAGGCAGATAAAGCAGTTTCCAGGCTCCCGACAAAGCGCAGGCTTCGCCGGGAGCCTGCTACCGCTGGCAGCAACAAGTCGAAGCTGCGGCGGGAATCCACCGCTGCCGCTAAGAGCAAAGAAAAGCTACGGTTCGGCAAGCTGAAAATCGAGGAGATGGAAGCTCCCAAGCCAAAGACCAGAGGGAAACACACTGCTGCGAAAGCGCCGCTGGATACCGTCTCCGGCACCGCCCACAGGGAGATTAGCCGGTATGAGGATGACAACGTGGGCGTACAGGCGGTGCACCAGTCCGAGGAGGCTGTGGAGGGTGCCGCCCATGTGACCGAGCAGGCGGTCTACTCCAGCAAGCTGCGAAAGTACGAAAAGGCGGAAAAGCTGGTTCGGAAATCGGACAATGCCAACGTGGAGGCGCTGTATCAGAAGTACCTGAAGGAAAATCCGGAGGCTACTACCAACCCGTTATCCCGGTGGATGCAGAAACAGAAAATCAAGAAGGAGTATGCGGCGGCACGGGCGGCGGCGCAGACCGGCAAGACCACCACCTCCGCAGCGGGAACAGCCAAAACGGTGGAATCTGCAAAGGAGAAGGGTGAGGCGATATTATCATCCATCAAGGGCTTCTTTACCAAGAACAGCAGCGGAGTGAAGGTCGCATTGCTCCTGTGCCTGGTGGTTGTCCTGCTTATCACCCAGTTCCAGTCCTGTTCCATGCTGGCGGGCGGTATGCTCACGTCCGTAACGGCCACATCCTGGCCAGCGGAGGACATCGACATCACAAAGGCGGACGCCTACTACACCAAGCTGGAGGCGCAGTTACAGAAAAAGATCAACAATATGGAATCCACCCACCCAAACTGTGATGAGTTCAATTACAGCATCGGGGAGATCGGCCACGATTCCACAGCGCTCATCAGCTATCTGAGTGCCAAATATGGCGACTTCACGTTCAGCGAGGTGAAATCCGAGCTGGATACTATTTTTGCCTTGCAGTATGACCTGGATGTGGAGACCGCCAACGAGACCCGGACGATGACAAAAACTGTGCAGGCCGGTGAGTATATCGGCGAGGTCGTCACCAGCGGCTACTGCTCCTGTTCTATCTGCTGTGGGCAGTGGGCAGGTGGGCCAACGGCATCCGGGGTGTATCCCACAGCCAACCACACGATAGCCGTTGACGCAACCAACCCCATCGTGCCAATCGGCACACAAATCATCATGAACGGAGTCCTTTACACGGTGGAGGACACCGGCAACTTCGCCCGGTACGGTGTGGACTTCGATGTTTACTATGACAGCCATTCGGCGGCTCTGGCTCACGGGCATCAGACCTGGCAAGCCTATTACGCTGGCGGCGACGGGAAATCCATTGAAGTGACCACCACGGAGACCGTGAAGGTTTGCTATGTGACCCTGACTGTCACCGACTTTGAGAGCATCCTGACCAGCCGTTTGGATGAGGAACAGACCGAGATGTACGACATCTACCAGGAGACCAAGGGCAACCGAGTCATTTTCGGCACCCCTCTGGACTTCAACTGGCACCTGTATATCACCGGCGAGTATGGCTATCGGTGCAGCGGCACCAGCGTGGTGTCCTCTGACTGTCTGGATGTGACCGTCCCCACCGGAACGGAGGTGCTTTCCGTCATGGATGGCACGGTCAAATCGGTGTCCGGCGGCACCGTCGCCCTGAAAAACGACAGCGGCTATATTATCAAGCTGGGCGGGCTGAAAAATATCAGCGTATCCGCAGGCGAGGAAGTGACCAACGGGCAGACCATCGGCAAGGTGGGCAGCTCCGGGGTGCTTACCATCTCCTTCACCTACAACGGCACCAGCTTCAACCCCTATTTCTATCTGGATGTGGGTGAAGGCAGTCTGTTCGGAGATGTGGATGTGGGCGACGCCACCGGTAAGGCGGCGCTGTTGATCGCCAAGGCGTATCAGTATCTGGGCATTCCCTATGTGTGGGGTGGCTACAGTCCCAGCGGGTTTGACTGCTCCGGTTTCGTGTCCTACTGCATCAACAACTGCGGGGCTGGCTGGAACGTGGGGCGGCTCGGAGCCGACGGATTGCTTGGCATCTGCACAAGAATATCGGCATCGGAGGCACAGCCGGGAGACCTGATCTTCTTCCAGGGGACGTACTCCACCAGCGGCGCAAGCCATGTGGGTATCTACCTGGGGAACGGTCAGATGATCCACTGCGGAAACCCCTGTCAGGTGAGCAGCATCAACACATCGTACTGGCAGCAACATTTCTACTGCTTCGGGAGGCTTCCCGGAATGTGACCGGGGAGCCTTCCATTAACAAGAAGGAGGCGTTTATGAGCGCAAAACTGAACAAAATCGGTTCGGACTTGGAGAAAGCCCGTGCCAAATGGCGGGAGTGGGAGGCCAAAACGAAGGAGCTGGAGGCCCGCTACCGGGAGCAGGAAAACACGGAGATCTGCGACATCACCCACTCCTACAACCTGACCCCTGACCAGCTTGCTGAGCTGCTCCGCATGGTGAAGGAGACCATGCCGGAGACACCCAAGGCACAGGAAACTACGAACTCTTTCGATTATGAGGAGGATGAAGCACATGAGAACTAAAATTATTTCCGTTATGACCGCCCTGCTGCTCTGCGTGGGGATGTTCTCCACCACGGCCTTTGCCTATGTGGAGGGCGACGCCAATGCGGAGGACACTACGGAAGCCGAAGTCACTACGGACACGGCAGAACCCGATGAGGAGGCAACCGAGGCTGAATCGGAGCCGACCCTGGAAGTGACCGTCTCCGAGGACGGCACCACCACCTACACCTACGGCGACTGGTCATGGACAGTGGACAGCGAGGACGATGGCGAGGACGAGGAAGAACCCACCACTCTAACCGGCACAGTGGTGGGCATCACCAGCTACCTGAACCTGCGCTCCGGCGCTGGCATGGACTATGGCGTGATTGGCAAGCTGACCAACGGCACCGAGGTGGAGGTCATTGGCGAGGAAAACGGATGGTATCAGGTGACGGTGGACGGCCAGACCGGATATGTCTACAGTGACTACCTGGAGGTTACAGAGACGGCCACAAAAGAATCTGAGGAGGACAGCCAGCTTTCTGACCTGGATGAGAATATTTTGCTCATGATGTTCAGTCTGCTGGCGCAGAGCAACACCAACACTAATGACACTTCCCCGGCACTGACCCCGGACGGCAATCTGAGCCTGATTGACGATATTGATACCGCCACAGACGAGGACACCGGTAAACAGTTCATCACGGTGGTCACTAAGAGCGGCAATTACTTTTATATCATCATCGACAGGGATGATGAGGGCGAGGAGACCGTTCACTTTCTGAATCAGGTGGACGAGGCCGACCTGTTGGCCCTGATGGATGAGGAGGATGCGGCAGAGTATGAAGCATCCATTTCCGGCACCGATACGGGCACCGAAGACAGCGCCGATGAAACTGACGCCAGCGCAGTCACTGACGAGGAAGCGGAGACTTCCGAGTCGGAAGTCGCTGAGGCCACTGAGGATGATACAGAGGGCGGTGGCATGAATGCCCTGCCCGTCGTTGTGGTCGTGGTGGTTCTCGTTGCTGTTGGAGGCTTTTTCATCTACACCAAAATGAAGGACAAGAAGAAGGAGGAGACCAAACCTGACCCGGACGCCGATTACACGGATGAGGACGATGGCGAGGATTATGAACTCCCGGAAGCCTATGATGATAGCGATTATTCCGACGAGGATGACAGCGCCTTTGAGGATGACGAGCTGGTGTAAACCGGCATGACAGGCGTATGCCTGGGGCAGCCTTCGGGCTGCTTTACATAGGCCGTTCAGATTTTACTTCCTGACGAATTGTATGAGTAATTCACCTGTGCTATAATTAGCTATCAAAGATTGAAGAATTGTTAGTCAGCAATTATAGATGATTATAATATAGAAGCATATTCTAATATGTGAGGTGAATAAAATGGCGAGAGTACCGATTTCGTCTAAAATGAGAAAAAGTTTGCTTGAAAAGAATGCGTATTCGTGTTGCGTGTGCAAAAGAACAGGTATAGGATTAAATTTACATCATATTGATGGTGATAACAGTAACACTACCGAAGAAAATTTAGCCGTATTATGTGTAAATGAGCATGATGCACACCATAGGCCAAGTAAATATCCCTCTCTTAATCATTTAGACTTGTCTGCGGACAGCCTATTAGAATATAAAAATGATTGGGAACGCTTCGTTCAGGAGTGCAAGAAAGACAAGCCTCGTGTTTTTGCTACGGTGAATGCTTTCGGGACATATGACAATATAGTTGGTGTAAAAGTAATCTTTCAGTGGGATACTGGTGAAATTGTGTTTGAACGAACTTATCAGCAGTTAGATGGGGACATGGATTTTTGGACTGACAAGATACTTGAAGAAGTCCTTAGGTTTGGAAAGAATATTAAGATTGTCATTGTCAATGAACCCTTAAAAGTCGAATATTGCCCACATGACAAAGTTGCTATGTCAACAATATTAGATTCGCCAGCGGCACGAAGGGTAATTGAAGATGACTGGGAAAACAAAGCCGCTGCTTCAATATATGTAAATCCATATCAGCCATCACTAGCGATAACGATTTTTTATGATAACGAGGAAGTTTACACCCTTTCAATTCACAGACATAAGGACGAAATACACTATATGGACTATAAAGGGGTACGGAGCGAGAAGGCGAAAATGTTTCAAACGCGCAAGTATCTAAAACTATATTTAGAAGACTTATTACAAGGCTGGGATATCAAGAGCAACAGAATCTTCTTTGGGACAGGAGACCCCAATAATCCGACTCTAACTAAAGAGCTTTTACTTCCTGCATTTTGGGAGAAGTATAGATAATAATAAACAAGCGATTTTAAATTAATTAAATATTCGCTACATAGCTCTCACGGCATCGTGTGAGCTTATTTTTTATGTTGGAGGTGAAGAAAGTGGAACTAAGTTCACGGCATGGCCCGCCCATTGAGCGGCACCCGGACGGAACGCTATATCAGATGTCCCCCAGCCAGCAGAAGCAGGCGGCAAAACTCATCAAGAAGCATTGCTGCAACTGCGACAAGGGCAACTGCATCCTGCTGGACGATGGGGACGAGTGCGTCTGTCCACAACGGGTCTCTTATTCCGTCTGCTGCCGCTGGTTTCGGAATGCGGTATTACCGGCGTTCCCGGAACTGGAGGCGGACATTTTCAAGGATGTTACCCTGCGACGGTGCGTGAGTTGCGGCACAAGGTATGTCCCAGGCTCAAACCGGAGCCGATTTTGCCCCAGCTGTGCAGCGGAGCGGCGGCGGCAGAAAGACCGGGAACGAAAGCAGAAAACAAGGCACACTGTCCGCATTTAGGGGCTGAAAAAGCCCGATATTTCAAGAAGAATCTGAGGCATAACCGGCGTTCGTGGGTAAGTTTATCCCGGAGGCCGGTTTTTGCGTTTCTAAATGCGGACACAACAAGGAAAGGAGAGATTGTTTGAATCTTAAATTGGTAGTTGCAGAGAAACCTTCGGTGGCACAGGCGCTCTCCAAAGTGTTGGGTGCGAACCGGCGCTGTGACGGGTATCTCGAAGGAAATGGTTATCTGGTGAGCTGGTGCGTCGGTCATCTGGTAGAGCTGGCAGAGCCGGACGCCTATGACCCCCATTATAAGAAATGGGCGAAGGAAGACCTGCCCATCGTGCCAGTGGAGTGGAAATACAACGTCTCGCCCTCCACCAAAAAGCAGTTTGACACACTCAAGAAGCTCATGCACCGGGATGATGTGACCAGCCTCGTCTGCGCCACAGATGCAGGGCGCGAGGGCGAGCTGATTTTCCGCCTGGTCTACCATCAGTGCGGCTGCACCAAGCCCTTTGAACGGCTCTGGGTCTCTAGTATGGAGGACAGCGCCATCCGGGAAGGGTTTGAGAACCTGAGACCGGGAAGTGAATATGACGCTTTGTATGAAGCGGCCCTCTGTCGGGAGCGTGCCGACTGGATCGTCGGGATGAACGCCACCCGGCTTTTTTCTGTCCTTTATGGTCGGACGCTCCATGTGGGGCGGGTGGTATCCCCCACGCTGGCGATGGCGGTGCTGCGGGAGGCAGAGATTTCGGCGTTCCAGCCGGAGACGTTCTACACGGTCAATTTGGCTCTCCCGGACGGAAAAGCTACCAGCGGGCGGATGAAGGAAAAGGCTGACGCAAACGCCCTTGCCCAGTCCTGCGCCAACGGCACCGCCGTCGTGACCAAGTGTGAGCGCAAAGAAAAGAGCGAAAAGGCACCGGTGCTGTATGACCTGACCTCTCTCCAGCGGGACGCAAACCGTCTGCTGGGGTTCACGGCACAGCAGACCCTGGACTATTTACAGTCACTTTATGAGCGAAAATTAACCACATATCCGAGGACGGATAGCCGTTATCTGACCGATGATATGGCGGAAAAGGTGCCTGCTCTGGTTTCTGTGGCGGCAACGCTGACTGGTAAGGCAACACCTGCTAAACTGGCAGTGGGGACTGTTATCAACAGCAAAAAGGTCAGCGACCACCACGCCATTATCCCCACCATGAGCGCAGAACGGGCAGACCTATCCGCACTCCCCTCTGGGGAAAGGGAAATTCTGCGCATGATCGCCACCCGGCTACTGGCCTCCGTCGCTCCGCCCTATCGGTATGCGGAGACCGTTGCGGAGTTCCGATGCGGTGAGGAGATATTCGCAGCCAAAGGAAAAACGGTGCTGGACGCAGGCTGGAAAGCCATTGAGAAGCCCGGAAAGGCCGATAAAGCGGATGCACCCCTGCCCATGATGCAGGTGGGCGACAGCTTCCCCGTGGTGTCTGCCGAGGTCAAAGAGGGTCAGACAAAGCCCAAAGCCCACTACACGGAGGACACTCTGCTCTCCGCTATGGAGCGGGCCGGTGCGGATGAGATGCCGGATGAAGCGGAACGCAAGGGCATTGGCACCCCGGCCACCCGTGCCGGTATTATCGAACGGCTGGTGACACGGGGCTTTCTGGAGCGCAAGGGCGACAAAAAGGCCAAGAATCTGATCCCCACCGAAAAGGGCGCTGCCCTTATCACCGTTCTGCCGGAACAACTCCAGTCCGCCTCCATGACAGCGGATTGGGAGGAAAAGTTGTTGAAAATTGAACGTGGAGAGTATTCTTCGGCGGCGTTCATGTCGGAAATCGTCGAGATGGTCACAAGCCTGGTGGACGACTATCAGGTGGTGAAGGATGCAGCCGTTATCATGCCGGACGCCCGCAAGTCCCTGGGCAAATGCCCGGTCTGCGGTGCCGATGTGGTGGAGCGCCCCAAGTCCTATGCCTGCTCCAACCGCCAGTGCAATTTTGTTCTCTGGAAAAGCAATCGCTATTTCGAGGCCATTGGCAAAAAAATGACCGAGAGCGTTGCGAAGCGGCTTCTGAAAACCGGCTGTGTCCGCATGAAGGATTGCTATTCCCGGCGGCTGGACAGGTATTTTGACGCCACTATCTTCTTGGACTTCGATGAGACCGGCAAAGTCCAGTACCGAATGGAAAAAGGAATGTAAAGGAGGGGTGATTGATGGCAGAAAACAAAACCGTATATCTCCACGATGCCGCCTATGCCCGCGCCAACGGCGAGATTGAGCAGTACCACCGTTCCCGGAAAACCAACATCGACTGCAAACGGGCAATCGAGAGCGCCATTCGGGAGAACTTCGACGGGATGCACCTGAACCACGACGCTGCCAGGCCCGTGGTGGAGCAGTTCGGTGCTGAGCGGGTCGCCCATGTGCTGGCAGCGACTGTCCGTTACTTCGATTGGGACGGCAGATTCTCCCGTGACAACAAAGCGTGGGCGCAGACCGTCCCGTTTGTGCAGGACACCGATTCGCTGGGCATGGACAGAAGCACGGAGTATGTGGTGGAAAGTCACCCCGCTATGCTGGACGGCTTTATCAAACTGGCCCGTAAGGAGTTTGCGCGGGAGAAAGATATGGAAAAAGCTGCGGACGGGAAACGCCCGTCTGCATTGGAACAGTTAAAGGCGGGAAAGGACAGCCAGCAGGCAAGGCCGACTTCTTCTCCCAATAAGCGACGTGAGGAGGTACGCTAATGGATATTCAGGCATGGGATGACGTTCACGGGGCGAAAAGTCAGGAAACCTTGCAGGCATTTCTGGGCAGCCGGACGGACAGCTACGCCATTTTGCAGTTGAAGCGGACGGACGAGACCGCCCAAGATCGCTTCATGAACTACAGCTGGCTGGAGAGCCACGGCAGAGAACCAGAGGTGGATCACTACGATGTGGTCTACACGGGGGGCCTGCCTTCCGGCACCGCCCTGGAAGACCTCTATGTGAAGTTCAACATCGACCACCCGGCAGATTTCACCGGCCATTCCCTCTCTGTCAGTGACATCCTGGCGATAAAGCAGGCCGGTGTTGTAACCTGTTACTATGTGGACAGCATTGGGTTCCGCCAGCTCCCTGATTTTCACCCGGAGAACTATCTGCGGAATGCGGAGATGGCGATGGAGGACGATTACGGCATGATCGACGGCGTACTGAACAACGGCCCCAAGGAACCCGTCCGGGACGAACGTCCCTCCGTGTTGGAGAAGCTGAAAAATGCCCCGGAACCGGAATGGCCGCCGAAGCAGACGAAACACCGGGAGGAAAGAGGTCTTGAATGAATTTCACCAGAGAAGAACTGACCCTGATGATGCTTTACAGCCCCGGCACCCGCCGGGGCCTCATCACCACACTGGAAGGAATGCGGCAGGAGCTGACAAGACCGGAGCGCAGGCTCCGCTCTCTCACGGATTCTGTGCTGGATAAATTGGCACAGATGACAGATGAAGAATTTGACCGGCTCCCCCTCTATCCTGACCTTGACCCATGAGAGAAGGGAGGAAAACATGGCATCGAAACTGGAATATTACAGCCGCATGGCGGAGGATACCTCTGACGGCTTGACCCAAAGCCGGGAACAGTGGACGGCGTTCCTGCGGACGGCTGGCCGGGTGAGCAAGTACGCCTATGGCGACCAGCTTATGATTTTTGCCCAGCGCCCGGAAGCTACCGCCTGCGCCGAGTATGACTTATGGAACAACACCATGCGGCGGTATGTGAAGCGAGGCTCCAAGGGCATCGCCCTCATCGACAACAGCGGCGATTATCCCCGCCTACGTTACGTCTTTGACGTGGCCGACACCGGCGCACGTCGGAACTCCCGCCCGGTAAATTTGTGGCAGATGCGGGAGGAATATGAGCGCCCGGTGCAGGAGGCGCTGGCGGCGGTGTTTGAGGTCTCCGCCCGTGACCCGTTAGATGTGCAGGTGGAGAATATCGCAAACTGGCTGGCTATCGACTACTGGATGGAGCATGAATATGAGCTGGCCGACATCGTTGCGGACAGCTTTCTGGAGGGGTATGATGAGGACAGCAGAAGGATGTCCTTCCTGAACGCCGCAACGGTCAGCATCAAGTACGAGATTCTGAGCCGGTGCGTGGAGAACCCCGACGACTACTTTGAACCGGATGAATTTACCCCCATCTTTGACTACAACACCCGCAAGGCCACCAATGCCCTGGGAACGGCGGTCAGTGAAATTTCCGGCCAAGTGTTCCGGGAAATTGAAGTCACCATCCGCAACTATGAGCGCAGCAAGCGCATGGAAAGGAGCCACGAAAATGGAACTGACCTACACGCAAAACGGGGATTACCTGATTCCCAACCTCACCCTCAAGGAGACCAGCAAGGCACCCCTGGGCAAGTACGGACGGATGCGCCGGACGTTCTTGCAGGAACATCGCCCGATCCTGTACAACGACCTGTCCTTGACGGAGCAGTTGTTCCCGCATCTCCGGGAGATCGACGAGACGGCACACAACCGGATGGAGCAGTTGATGCAGGAGCTGCTGGAGAAGAACCCCGCACCGGACAAGCGGACGCAGCAGATGGCCTGGGTGCAGCACATGAACAGCTTGAAGACCCAGGCAGAGGAGATCGTGCTGACGGAGCTGGTGTACAGCTAAACCACTTTGAGACGGAACCAGTTCAATATGAGCAGATGACCCTGCTGTTCCCCTCAGAAACAGAACAGATTGAAGCCATAGACCACGAAGCGGAGAGCGAAACGCCCTCCGCTTTCTCTTTGCCTCAGGAGGACATTGACCATGTGCTTCGGCTGGGCGGCAGGACGGAACAGACCCGGATGGAAGTGGCGGCGCTGTTTATGACCGGCAAGTCTCCCATAGAGATTGCAAACTTCCTGAGCCGGGAATACCGTGGCGGTCTGGGGTTGCTCACCGACAACGGCAGGATGTCCGCCTGGTTCGGGGAGCTGGGCATTTGGCTGGCCAACGGCGACCATGCACGGAATGCGGCACCGGGAATGTATATTCCCTGGCTGAACGCCGCAGAGCGTATCGGGGAGCTGATGGATGCCGGTCAGTTTGCCACCAACGTGGAGCTGGCCGAGAGTCAGGGCTATTACCGCACCCAACTGGCGCAGTCCCTGTGGTATCTGCGGCAAGATTTCTCGGAACTGGCCAAAGATAAGTCGCTGATGTCCTCACTGGACAGCTACCGTGGCGGCGGCTTTCCGCAGGATACGGCACGGCTGGCAAATGCGCTGGCTGACCCGGAGACCCTCGCAGCTATCACTCAGGACATGGAGGCATTTGCACAGATCTACGAGCAGGAACGTGGTGTTCTCCGCTTTCATCATCTCAATATCCCGGCAATGGTAAACGGTCTGCATGACCTGACTGCGCCCTGGAAGGAATACACTTCGGACATGGCTGCGGTGCCGGGGGCCGGACAGTTCATCACGGAAGATGAGCTGGACGAAGCCATTTCCTATGGCAGCTTGATGGCTGGCGGCAAGGGCCGGATTTACGCTTTCTTCTCCGAGCCGCATACCACAAGAGAACAGGCTGCTTTTCTCCGGGAGGAGTACGGCATCGGAGGCCACAGCGGGGCATTCTCCAATAAGCGCCACAGCTCTGAAGGTCATGACAGCAAGGGGATCAAGCTGGAAAAGGACTGCTGTGCAACGGTCACGCTGACCTGGAATGCCGTTGCCAAGCGGGTCGCTGCGCTGATAAAGGCTGACCGCTATCTGACAGAGGAGGAAAAGGCACAGCTTCAGCAGGAAAAGGAGCCTGTCGAGCCAGTGCCGGAGATGCCTGTGGCAGAACCTCCGATTGCGGGCGATGTGCCGCCTGCGGCAGAACCTGAGCCGGAGGAGGATGATTTCTCCGATATTGACCCGGAAGCAGTCCGGCGGCAGTTGGCGGAACACGGCATTGTCAATGGCGAAGTGGTTGACCCGGACAAGCTGGCGCAAAGTCCCTTTATTCAGCAGGTGGAGGCCGATGTGGAGCGTATCGCTGCGGAGGAGGCGGCAGAGGAAGAAGCACCCGTTACGCCCGAAGATACCTCCGAAGACCGTTTTCATGTGATTGAAGTGGACTGGTATCCGGGCCGTGTGGCGTACTCTATCTGGGATGACCAGACAGACAGCTACTATGTGGACAAGGACGGTCTCACCGTCGATTTCGTCAGCCGGTGGCAGGCCGAGGAATACCGGAATGAGTTGGTAGAAGCGACACAGAGGGAGACAGCGCTTTCTCCCCTGGACAGAGCCAAGGAGCTGATTGACGAGTATTGTCTGGAGGAATTTTCGGAGGGTGCCGATTTCGACGACCTGACCAATATCGGCCTTGCTTTCACTACCATCACGGATGATGAGATCCCAATTCAGGCGACTGTTGACCTGGTTGGTTTCAAACTGGAGCGTTACCTGGGTGAAACCCTGATCGATGTCCGGCAGTATGATTCGCTGGAGGCACTGATTGCCGAAGAGTTGGAAGAACTGAGCTTTGATGACCTGACCTACGCCTCGGATGAGCAAATCGCCGCTGTGCTGGCGCAGGAAGCGGAACAGGCTGACGTTCCCCTTGCAGAGCAGGCTGACCAGTTTGAAACGGAGCAGCAGGATTATCGGAATCAGGTGTTGTCTGACCTGACCCCAGACCAGCAGCGCATTGTGGCGGCGATGGAGACTGCCGGTTATTTGTTCCGTCCCACGGAGACCAACCCGATTTATTTTGGGGATTTGGATGATTACCCCATCACCTTTGACGGTTGGGATGCCGCATATGAGTTCATCGACAGTGCCGAACTGAAAGACACCCCCGGCTTGCGGGAACAGGTGCAGGCGGTGCTGCACCCGGAAACTGCGTTTCCCTACAACGTAGGCGACACCGTCTATCTGGAGGATGGCAAGCCCTTTGTCATCGACAGCATCGGAACATCGGATGTTCATCTGCTCGACCCATCGCTTCGGTTCCCCGTCCTCCGGGCAGAGAGCCGTGAGAACTTCCTGCGGCTCATGGAGCGCTATCCCCAGGAGCAACAGGCGGAACAGTCGCCCCAGCAACCCACAGTGACCGAGGAGCCGGTGGCATTTTACCCCGGCGAACAGAACGGCCTGCCCTTCGATGTGGAGATTAGGACGCTCCACTTTGGCGAACCTGAACAGGCTGAGCCTGCTCAGAAGCATACCCCGGCGCAGGAAACGGTAGCTGAACCTGTGGTCGAACCGGAGCTAACCCCGGAGGAGGTCATAGACAGAAACCCCATCTCCGTCCAGATCGGCGGCGAATGGCACACTTTCCCCAGCCGGGAAGCTGCCGAGGAAGCGCTCTATGAAGATTATAAGGAGCAGACCCACCGGAATGCCCAGAACTTCCACATCACGGACGATGCGCTGGGTGAGGGCGGCCCCAAGGCCAAGTATCAGGCCAACGTAGCAGCCATTCGGCTGTTGCACCACCTGGAGGCAGAGGGTTTGCAGGCCAGCCCGGAACAGCAGGAAGTGTTATCCCACTATGTGGGCTGGGGCAGTCTGGCAGATGCTTTTGACCCCAACAAGCCCGCCTGGGCGCAGGAATATCAGGAGCTGAAAAGCCTGCTTTCGGAGGACGAATACGCCGCCGCCCGTGCTTCTACCCTGAATGCACACTATACAAGCCCTACCGTCATTAAGGCCATCTATGAGGCCGTCGGCAACATGGGCTTTCAGACCGGCAATATCCTGGAGCCGTCAATGGGTGTCGGTAACTTTTTCGGGTTGCTCCCTGACAGCATGGCAGGCAGTAAGCTCTACGGTGTGGAGTTGGACTCCCTCACCGGGCGTATCGCTCAGCAGCTCTACCCCCATGCGGACATCAAGGTGGCCGGATTTGAGACCACTGACCGGCGGGATTTCTACGACTTGGCGGTGGGCAACGTGCCGTTTGGCGATTACAAGGTCAACGACAGGCCCTACAACAAGCTGGGATTTAGTATCCACAACTATTTCTTTGCGAAAGCCTTAGACCAAGTGCGGCCTGGCGGCGTGGTGGCTTTTGTCACCAGCCGGTACACGATGGACGCCAAGTCCCCGGAGGTACGCAAGTATCTGGCACAGCGGGCGGAGCTGCTGGGAGCCATCCGGCTGCCCAATAATGCGTTCCGTGCCAATGCCGGAACGGATGTAGTGTCGGACATCATCTTCCTGCAAAAACGGGAGACCCCCATATCAGGGCTCCCATCGAATCGCAGATTCGATGGGAAGAGGAGGAGCGACGAAATGAGTGAGCTTTCAGGCTTGCCCGGAAGCGAAGGATATGGAGTCCGCGACGACGACGAGCCTGATTGGGTACACTTGGGCCAGACCCCGGATGGATTTGCCATCAACAGCTATTTCGTTGACCACCTGGAAATGGTGCTGGGTGAGCTGACCTCTCAAAGCACCCAATATGGACGGGAGGAATGTACCGTTGCACCCATCCCTGGCGCTGACCTGGCGGAGCAGCTCCACGAGGCTGTTTCCCATATTCAGGGCAGCTATCAGGCTGTGGAGCTTTCCCCGGAGGACAGCCTGACGCCTAGCACCGATACCATCCCCGCAGACCCCAACGTGAAGAACTTCTCCTATGCGGCGGTGAATGGTGAGGTGTATTTCCGGGAGGATTCCATCATGCGCCATGTGGCGCTCAGTGACACGGCCAGACAGCGGGCGCTGGGTATGATCTCCCTGCGCCAGACGGTGAACGAGCTGATCGAGTATCAGTTGGAGGACTACCCGGACGAGGTGATTCAGGCAAAACAGCATGAGCTGGAGCTGGCCTACGATGCCTTTACAGCAAAGTATGGCCTGCTGAACTCCCGCCCCAATGCGAGGGTGTTCGGGGATGATTCCTCCTATTATCTGCTCTGCTCTCTGGAGAACGTGGACGAGGACGGCAAGCTCATCGGCAAGGCGGATATGTTCACGAAACGCACCATCCGGCCTGACCGGAGCGTGACCAGCGTGGACACGCCGGTGGAAGCGCTGGCCGTTTCCATTGGGGAGCATGGCGATGTTGACCTGCCCTTCATGTCTGAACTGCTGGGAACACCGGGTGAGTTTGACCGTATCATCGAGGAGCTGTCCGGTGTTATCTTCCTTGACCCATTAGAGGCAAATGCAGAAGATAGAACGAAGGGGTGGCACACCGCTGACGATTATCTGTCCGGCAACGTCCGGGCAAAGCTCCAGGCGGCACGGCTGGCTGCAAAGTCTGACCCCAGCTATCAAGTCAATGTGACTGCGCTGGAAAAAGCACAGCCCAAGGATTTGGACGCCTCGGAAATCGACGTTCGCCTGGGTGCCACCTGGGTGGACAGGGAGTATATCCAGCAGTTCATGCAGGAGACCTTTGAGACGCCCTTTTATATGCGCCGCAGTATTGAGGTGAAGTTTTCGCCCATGACGGCAGAATGGCAGATCACGGGCAAAACCGTCCCCAACCGCCACGATGTAGCGGCCTATGTGACCTACGGTACAGACCGGGCAAATGCCTATCGTATCCTAGAGGAGACGCTGAACCTGAAGGACGTCCGTATCTATGACACGGTGGAGGATGCTGACGGCAAGCAGAAGCGTGTCCTGAACAAGAAGGAGACCACCCTGGCCCAGCAGAAACAGCAGGCCATCAAGGACGCTTTTCAGGATTGGGTTTGGAAAGACCCGAAGCGCCGGGAGGCGCTCTGCCAGAAGTACAACGAATTGTTTAACAGCACCCGTCCCCGTGAGTTCGACGGCTCCCACATTCATTTCGTGGGGATGAACCCTGAGATTATGTTACGGGAACACCAGAGAAATGCCATTGCACACGTCCTCTACGGCGGCAACACCCTGTTGGCGCACGAAGTGGGGGCAGGCAAGACGTTCGAGATGGCTGCGGCGGCGATGGAATCGAAACGGCTGGGGCTATGTCAGAAGTCCCTCTTTGTGGTTCCCAACCACCTGACCACCCAGTGGGCCAATGAGTTCCTGCGGCTCTATCCCAGCGCAAAAATTCTGGTGGCAACCCGGAAGGACTTCGAGACCGCACGGCGAAAGAAGTTCTGCGCCAGGATTGCCACCGGCGACTATGACGCCGTTATCATTGGCCACAGCCAGTTTGAAAAAATCCCGGTCTCCGCAGAGCGACAGGAGCGCCTGTTGCAGGAGCAGATCGATGACATTGAGCAGGCCATCGCCATTGCAAAGTACCAGCGTGGCGAGAACTTTACCATCAAGCAGATGGAAAAGACCCGACGTTCCCTCCAGGCCAGACTGGACAAGTTGACCAGCACAGAACGGAAGGACGATGTGGTCACGTTTGAACAGTTGGGCGTGGACAGGCTCTTTGTGGACGAATCGCACGCCTTTAAGAACTTGTTCCTGTACACCAAAATGAGAAATGTGGCGGGATTGTCTACTTCTGAGGCGCAAAAGTCCTCGGATATGTATATGAAATGCCGCTATATGGACGAGATCACCGGCGGGCGGGGCGTGGTGTTTGCCACCGGCACCCCAGTCAGCAACAGCATGACCGAGTTGTACACCGTTATGCGTTACCTCCAGTACAGCACCCTCCAGCAGAAGGGCTTGACCCACTTCGACGCCTGGGCGTCAACCTTTGGTGAAACACAGACGGCCATAGAGCTTGCGCCAGAAGGCACAGGATATAGAGCGCGAACCCGGTTCGCCCGCTTCTTCAATTTGCCAGAATTGATGGCTATGTTCAAAGAGGTTGCGGACATTAAGACCAGCGACCAGCTCGATTTGCCGGTGCCGGAGGCTCACTTTGAGACCGTGGTGGTACAGCCCTCGGAGATTCAGAAAGAGATGGTAGCAGCGTTGTCGGAACGGGCATCGAAAGTCCATGCTGGGGCTGTAGATGCCTCAGAGGATAATATGCTTTGCATCACGTCGGACGGCAGGAAAATCGGTCTCGACCAGCGGCTCATGAACCCGTTGCTACCTGATGACCCCAACAGTAAGCTGAACGCCTGTGTGAACAATGTGTTCCGCATCTGGCAGGAAGGAACGCCGGGGCGACTGACACAGCTCCTGTTCTGTGATATGTCTACCCCAAAAAATGACGGCACCTTCAATGTCTATGATGATATTCGCTCTAAGCTGGAGGCGATGGGCGTCCCCCATGAGGAGATCGCCTTTATCCACGACGCCGACACAGAGGCCAAAAAGAAGGAGTTGTTTGCAAAGGTGCGCTCCGGCCAGGTGCGGGTGTTACTCGGCTCTACCCAAAAGATGGGCGCAGGCACCAACGTCCAAGACAGGCTGGTGGCCGTTCATCACCTGGATGTGGGCTGGCGGCCTGCGGACATGACCCAGCGCAACGGGCGTATCATCCGTCAGGGCAATAAAAATAAGGACGTTCATGTATACAGCTATGTTACCGAGGGGACGTTCGACGCCTACCTCTACCAGACCCTTGAGAACAAGCAGAAGTTTATTTCACAGATTATGACCAGCAAGTCGCCGGTTCGCTCCTGCGACGACGTGGACGAGCAGGCTCTCTCCTATGCGGAGATCAAGGCGCTGTGCGCAGGGTCGCCGCTCATCAAGGAAAAGATGGACTTGGACATCGACGTGGCCAGACTGAAAGTGCTGAAAGCGGACTTCCGCAGTAAGCAGTACCGGCTGGAAGACCAGCTCCTGAAATACTTCCCCAGGGAGATCGAACAGCAGCACAGCAATATCGAGGGCTTCCGGCAGGACATCGCTACGGTTGCGGCACACCCGCACCCCAAAGACGGCTTCGCCGGTATGACTGTTGCCGGGAGAACCTACACGGAAAAGGCGGATGCTGGCGAGGCCATCCTCGCCGTCTGCAAGACCGCCAATGCCGTGGAGGGCTATCCTCTGGGCAGTTATCGTGGGTTCCAGATGGAGCTGTCCTTTGACAGCTTCAACAAAGAATTCGTGATTTCTCTGAAAGGCAGTATGACCCACCGGGTAGCCATCGGCTCCGATGCCAGAGGCAACCTGATCCGGCTGGACAATGCGCTGAACAACATCCCCGCAAGGCTGGAGCAGGCGCAGACCCGGCTGGAAACGCTGGAACAGCAGCGGGAGGCGACGCAGGCCGAGGTGGGCAAGCCCTTCCCCCAGGAGGCAGAGCTGGCGGAGAAATCCGCACGGCTGGCCGAGCTGGATGCTGCCCTCAACATGGAGGGTGGCAGCGCTGCCGAACGGGAGGCTGATGAACTTTCTGAGGGACGCCCCTCCGTGCTGGCTGACCTGAAGCAAAAATCCAGTCAGGTGCCGCCGCCCCGCCGGGATACCACCCAGCGCACCGAGGAGGTGCTGTGATGTCAGAAATCGAAAACCGGGACGTGATGCTGCACTTTCGGGTCAGCCAGTCCGAGTTGGAGATCATCCGTAAAAAGATGGAGGACGGAGGTGTTCGCAGTATGAGCGCCTATCTCCGCAAGATGGCGCTGAATGGGTATTGTCTCAACATGAATTATGACTATCCCCGGCAAATCAGCGTCCTTCTCCGCAAATGCTCGAATAACCTCAATCAGTACTCGAAAAAGGCCAATGCCACCGGCAGCATTTATGCCGCTGACATTCAGGACTTGCAGGAACGGCTGGATGAGATTTGGGCGACCCAAAAGGAATCCCTGCGGGTGCTTGCCTCTCTCTCATAAATCAGACTGTCAAGGCATGGGGAACATCCCCCATGCCGATACATAGCTGCGGCGACATCATTGCGCTATCTCGCATCTCTGATAAAATGGAATCAGGAAAGGCAAAGGAGGGCAGGATGGATTGGAACAGGCACACAGCTATAAAATCCCGACAGAAACGGAGGACAGCAAAATGATTATGGAATTGCTCTACAATGGGCGCATCTACCCGGCAGAGGCGATTATGTCGCAGGACGAGCGTTTTGTGAAGGCAGAGGCAAACGTGAACCGAATGTACGAGGAACTGCACGGCAGGCTGAGTGATCCGGACAAAAAGCAGTTGGAACAGCTTCGTGAAGAAATGTATGAGAGCCAGTTCTATGCGGAGGAGGAGCATTTCCGCTACGGCCTGACCTTGGGCGTGATGCTGATGCAGGAGATTTACGAGGTGTACGGTGCGAGATATTTCAAGTACATGGAATAGACAGGAGGTATGAACATGGTCGTATCGTTATTGAAATTGCCGTTTAAGCTGCTTGCTCTGCCGGTGGCGCTGGCCGTGACCATCGCAAAGTGGGTCGGCGTGTTTCTGACCAGCTTCGCAGGAGTGCTTTTCTATATCTTTTCCGGGCTTTGCTTCGTGCTTGCCGTCCTCAGTTATCTGATGGGCATCAGCACCGGAGCAGAAGCAATCCGAATGCTAGTGATTGGGTTTGTGGTGTTCGTCATTCCCTTCGCTACTGGATGGGTGATCGGAGTGGTGGATGCATTGAGCGATTCCCTGTGGGACTTTATCAAGTCGTGATGACTTCAAATCTATTCGCCAATCGACAAAATCGGCAGATTATCTTTTTTATGGCCCCAGACGGACAGTTCTCCGTTTGGGGCTGTCTCTATTTGAAAATCGCTGAAAACACCAATTCATGAATCGAGAAAAAAGCCACGAAGATGGACTGGAAAACAATAGGCTTGGGTTGTAAAATAATGCTCTTGACGAATACACCCATTGGGTGTATGATAATGCTGGGTGATGAAAATGGATATTCGTGAAATGAGAACACGCCTGGGCGACACGCAAAGCGAATTTGCTGCCCGGTATCACATTCCGTTTCGTACCATTCAGAATTGGGAAACGGGTGTGCGTAAGCCGCCTGAATATATGCTTGATCTGTTGGAGAACCGCATTCAGTCTGACCTTGCAAACAAAAAGACGGCATCGCTACCCAAGTATGACCCACGAAAGGATGACCTGCCAAAGCGTAGTGATTTTGTGGGTTCCATCTCGTGGCTCAAGGCGGTTCAGGAACGTATTGGAGAACCGTTTGTCTTTGCTCTGGACGAAGCGCTGATGTGTCAGGGCAATTTTGGCGGGCGCAGCGATGAGTTTATTGTATGGGGGTACGGCAGTGATGCCGCCGCTCGCTTTAACGGCGTCGTCTTGCTTGGCAATCAGGTCAGCCCCTATAATGTGGAGGAAAGAAATGGCTTGCGGTATACCGATTTTAATCGGACAGTGGCAGATGCACTCGCCAACGAATCTATCCTGGATATGCAGGGTATTACGGAGGCGCTGAGCCGATACTATTCTAAAAACGGAGACAGCTTTGCCGGAGTGTTCGTCGTCCCGGAGTATCAGGACAGGTTTGCGGAACTGGCTGAGACGGCAGTAGACTATTATGCAAATTGAGGAAACGCCCTTATGATGACAGCAGAAGAAAAACTGATGTATCAGGTGATGAAAGCCATATATGACAGCAGGATTCCCATTGATTTTAAGGGTTCAATGGTGCTGAAAGCCTGCCTGCTGGAAGCGGGATATGTCGAGGAAATCAGACATACAGTTGATATTGACGCAAACTGGTATTCGGAAACGGCACCGACTGCCGGGCAGATGATCGTTTCGTTGCAGAAGGCGCTCACGAATAACGGCATTGACCTGGAGGTGAGCCTCTACCGTATGTATGGAGAAGGGCGCTCTGCCGGTTTTGAGTTGGCGGACCGTTCCACAGGCGAGATTTTGTTCTCCATGGATATTGATGTGAACCGGCCTGTTGTTCCAACACAGCTATATGAAATTGAGGGCTTTTGCTTCCGCGGCGTTACTCCGGCACAAATGCTTGCGGATAAGGTTTCCGCAATTTCTACCGACAGAGTTTTTCGCAGGATTAAAGATGTGGTAGATTTGTACTATCTTTCTAAAGCATTCATCTTTGACAGCGCTGAAATTATGCTGACACTGGAAAACAGCGGAAGAAAGTTGGAGAATTTCACGGGTTTTCTGAACCGCCCGGACGATCTGAGACACGCTTATGAGAAATTTCGGCTGACCGGTGATGTAGAGAAACCGCCCTTTGAAACGGTTTATTCCACAGTGAAAGCCTATATCCAAGATGTACTTCCCCAGGAATAGCATAGAGATGTTTTTATATTCGTGAAGCAGCCGATGCGAAATTACTCATCGGCTGCTTCACTATTTCTATATTTACTGAAAATAATGCTGACTTTTAGGAGGTGAGACCCATCGCAGCAACCAGACTGATCCCCCTGCACGTCAATAAGGGGAAAACCATTGCGCAGACACTGAATGACCGGACGGACTACGCCAAGAACCCAGAGAAAACAGAGAAGGGGGATTTGGTCACAGCCTACGAGTGCGACCCTTTTACCGTAGACGAGGAGTTTATGCTGTCTAAGCGGCAGTATGAACACAGCACCGGGCGGCGGCAAAAACATGATGTCATCGCCTACCAGATACGGCAGTCCTTCAAGCCGGGAGAGGTCACAGCGGAGGAGGCAAATCAAATCGGCTACGAGCTGGCGATGCGGTTCACCAGAGGCAAACACGCCTTTATCGTGGCCACTCACACAGACAGGCCCCATATTCACAACCATATCATTTTCAATTCCACCACGCTGGACGGGAGCCGTAAGTTCAAAAATTTTTATCTGTCCTATCTGGCCATTCAGAAAATCAGCGACAGGCTATGCGTACAGCACGGCCTATCCATCATCGAACCGAAGCCCTACCGGGAGCGGACGAGGCGGACAGAATACCCGAAAAATCCGTCTTTCCGAGACGGCATTTGCGAAGCTATCGACGCCATCCTTCAGCAGAAGCCGGAGGATTTTGAAGCGTTTTTGCGGATGCTGGAGGAGTACGGCTATGAGGTCAAACGGGGAAAGAACATTGCCCTGAAAGGTAAAGACCAGCAGAGATTTATCCGCCTGCGGTCACTCGGTGAAGGATATTCAGAGGAAGAAATCCGTGCTGTCCTTGCTGGCGCCAGGGAGCATCAGCCCAAACGACGGAGAAAGGAGAAGCAGTTCTCCGCAGCGCCGCCAAAGCTCCAGCTTTTGATCGACATCGAGGCAAAGCGGGCGCAGGGCAAGGGCGGCGGTTATGTTCGCTGGGCGAAATCCTTCAATTTACAGCAGATGGCCGAAGCTGTCTGTTTCGTCAAGGAGCATAACATCGGCACCTTTGATGAGCTGGTGGAAAAGGCGGACGCCGCTACCACTCGGTTCAACGAACTTTCCGATTCCATCAAGTCGGCGGAGCAGCGATTGGCACAAATTGCGGCACTGAAGAAACACATCATCAACTATTCACGAACGAAAGAGACCTATGCCGCCTACAAGAAGTCCGGGTACAGCAAAAAATTCCTAGAGGAACACCGGGAGGAAATCACCCTTCACAAAGCAGCAAAGGCGGCGTTTAACCAACTTGGTGGCGCTGGCGGCCAGGGGAAGGGCAAATCCAAAATCCCCACCATCAAACAGCTCAATCAGGAGTATGCCCAGGTGCTGAGTGAGAAGAAAGCGGCCTATGCGGAGTACCGGGAAGCCAGGAAGCAGATGCAGGATTTTCTCATCGCCCGGAAAAATGTTGAGGCAATTTTGGGAGTGGAGCAGGAAGAACAGGAACAGCGCAGGCAGCAGGAACAACAGCATAATACTGACAGATGATATTGCCCCGGTGCAGCACCACAGAATTGTGGTTGCTGTACCGGGGCTTTTATGCGTTACCAACCTGTTTCAATCGCATTTTGAGTATTGGTGGTTCCTGTCATCTGTGGCCAATACCAGTCGGCAAATAGCTTCTGAATGATGTCCAACAGATCCTCATCGGTCAGAGCTTTTGGGTTTTGTATGTGGCTTGCTATTGCAGAAAAAACGCTGAAAAAGAACATATTTGTTACAGCCTCTTTCTTGGGCGTGTCTGCAATCTGAGTATTTATATTGTCAATCGTCTTTTCTCTCATTCTCCTGATAAAATGAGAAAGGTTTTGTTCTGACATCAGGACAGATATACGCATAGGGTCTTCATTGAAGCACTTGATGAAGATTTCAAAAAAGCGCCTGTCATATGCTCCATTCCCTGCCTCATGTTCTGCTAACGCTGCTCTTGTCTTCTCGAAAAAGCTATCCTCTGCATATTCTACCAGAGCAAAGACATCCTTGAAGTACCGATAAAAAGTTGCCCGGCTATACCCGGCTAAATTTATAATCTCGCGGACAGTGATTTGGGTTATATTGTTTTTCCTTGCAAGCTGGAAGAATGAGTTGACAAGGTTTTCTCTTGTGGCATCTGTGATTTCTGGCTGTTTTTTCATATCGTTCTCCTGTAGCCATGTACATACCAAATAAGCAATCGCTTCTTTTTTGCTGTATGTAAGTATCATCATTTTACAGCAGCAACTCACGAAAAACAAGCAACTTCGGCACATCGTGAGACATTTGTCTCGAATTGTCACTTGATGAACACAGCATAGCACGGTATAATATCATTGTAAGACACCTGTAATATGATTTATCAGTTAGAATTCATAGTTAAAACCGCAAGAGGGTCAGCAGAGGCCCTACCATCATGAAGCCGGGGTAAGGAGGCTATTATGACATTACAGGAAGCAATGAGCGCACGGCACAAGGTGAGCAAATATAAGGATACGCCGTTGTCGGCGGATGTCATCCGGCAGTTCAATGACAGAATCAAAGCTCAGAATCAGAAATATGGTTTGAATATGCAGCTTGTCACGGAAAGTAAAGATGCGATGCCTGGGGTTATAGCGGCACTGATGTCTAAGGGTGTCAAAAACTATATCATCCTTGCAGGGCCTGATACGCCGGATGTTGATGAGAAGCTGGGGTACAGCAGTGCTGATCTGATGCTTTACGCACAAACACTTGGTTTGAATACCTGGTGGATCGGCGGTATGTATAGCCGCAAGAACACGAAAAAGAACTCTAATGCTGGAGACAATGCCAAAATCATTGGTATTGTTGTGGTTGGCTATGGTGAAAACCAGGGCGTTCCGCACAAATCCAAATCTGCGTCAGAGGTATCGTCCTACGAAGGGAATGCCCCGGAATGGTTCAAAGCAGGTGTTTCCGCAGCCCTGTTAGCGCCGACGGCGATGGGCAAGCAGGCATTTACCATCAAGGGCAAGGGCAATAAGGTGAGCATGACCTGCAATAATGGCTCCTATTCCGGTGCTGATCTCGGAATCGGCAAGTATCATTTTGAGCTTGGCGCTGGCAAGGACAATTTTGAGTGGATGTAAACGTATCATGTCCTTGAGTTGTATAGATTTCTTATTTGCAGGAAAGCAACAATACTGATAGGTAACAGGAAGTCGGCAGGTCGCCACAGGAAATTGTGGCGACCTGCCGGGCTTTTTTATTTGTTGTTCAAACTGTTCCCCCACACCGCAAGCTCCATCAAGATGGGAATCAGAGAGCGAACGGAGTCCGTTATTTCATACTCGACCCGAATTGGAACCTCCATATACTCTGACCGTTTGACCAGCCCATCTTCCTCCAGTTCCTTTAAGGATTTCGCCAGCATAGTGTTGGAGATGCTACCCATTTTTCGCTTGATGTCATTGTATCTGGTGGGGCCGTCATTTGACAGCGAACACAAAATGGACATTTTCCACCTTCCGCCTATCGCACTCATTGCTTTTTGCAAAGGACATCCCACAGTGCAGGGACAAACGTGCTCGTTCGCCATTTCATTTCCTCCTCTTAAATCAGTTTTTTCTTACCTGCTCCACAAAAACTGCGTGATTGACTTGTGCTTGCCTCAAAGCTATAATGCATTATAATAGATAACAAATTAAGAGTAAAGTATTTTTTAGGAGCGATAAACGGGCAAGAATTTATACACACACGATTGGAGGAACGCATCATGGAAAAATCAAAGGTAGCCGTGCACTACTTTTCCAAATCCGGGAATACAAAAAAGCTGGCAGATGAGATTGCAAAAACAGTCGACTGCAAGGCGGAACAGATCCCCTCGCCCATAGAAGATAAGGTGGACATTCTGTTTTTGGGAGCTTCCGTTTACTGGGGCGGTATCAGCTCTGAGGTGAAGGACTATATCCAGACGCTGAACAAAGACAGCATTGGCAAGGTCGTCGTTTTCTCTACCTCCGCACTGGCGGAGAGGGCTTTTCCGCAAATTCAGAAGAAGCTCCAGGACAAAGGCATCCCCATAGAGAGCAATAACTTTTATTGTCGCGGGGAGTTTACAGCACTTCACAAAGGCCGTCCGAATCAAGAGGATTTGAACGCCGCAAGGAAGTTTGCAGCAGAAATGATTGCGGAACTTCACTGAGCAAAGCGCACGCTTATGGATCGTCTTATCAATCTTCTTGTAAAGTTTTTCGTTTTCCTATCTCGTTTTGCCCCAATTTTCTCGAAACTTGGTTTTGTAGACTATAGGGACATTGGGGATTTGGAGAAGGGGCAAAAGCTGCACATCCTGTTGGTGGGCTACAACGGAGCCAGAAATACCGGCGCTGATGTGCGGGTAGCGGAAATTGTGAAGCAGCTTCAGCAACGCCTCGGCAAAGAGAAATCACAGATTTCCGTCATGACGCTGGATGAAGAAAACATCCGCTGCTATTTTGATTCCGACGTCAAGCTCGTTCCGTTCAGCTCCATCTTTTTTGCGGATGTCTTTCGGGCCTGCTGTGCCAATCATGCCGTGATTCTGTGCGAGGGTTCCACGCTGAAAAGCAAGTTTGCCAATGCGCTTACCCTGTATTTCTGTGAGGCGGCTGGCATTATGAAAAGCCAGCACAAGCCTTGCATCGCCTATGGCTCTGAGGCTGGTGAGATGGACGCATTTCTGGAGCGCACGGTAAAGCGGCTCTGTTCGGATACCTATTTTATCGCCAGGACCCAAAACTCCTTAGATGAAATCCAGCGGTTGGGGCTGAACGGTCATTTGGGAACGGATGCCGCATGGAAATTTGACAGTTCCTCTCGTGCGGGATGGGCTGTCACACAGCTACGGCAATCTGGCTGGGACGGCACTGCGCCGATTGTGGGCATTGCGCCCATCAATCCCTTTTGGTGGCCGGTCAGACTCTCGTTGGCAAAGTGGATGAAGGCGAAGCTCGTCGGCGATCATGCATTGCAATTTCAACTGTGGTATTTTTTCAGCTGGTCAAAGCAGCGAGAACAGCAATTTGAGCATTATCTGGATGCCATCGCTCATTCGGTGAATGAATTTGCGGCAAAGCATCCCTGTCATGTGGTCATACTGGGCATGGAGCGTCTGGACGCAGATGCCTGTAATAAACTGAACGCCAGGCTCACGAAACCGGCTTCTGTCTATTTGTCCTCCGACCATGACGGCTATGAAATGGCAGCTATTTTGCGGCAGTTGTCGCTCCTGATCACCTCGAGGTATCACGCTCAGGTGCTGTCTATGGATGCAAGGGTACCCAGCGTGGCGATCTCGATGGACGAACGTCTGGACAACATCATGCAAGAGATGGATTTGAGCCAGTACCAGCTTCTGCACGCAGATGATACGGAGCTGGCCTCGGAGCTTACAGGCGCTCTGGAGTATGCTCTGTCTCATCAGGAACAAATCAGAGACAAAATCGGGCGTCAGCTTGTTTCCTATCAGCACACTCTGGATGAGATGGGAGACTTTCTTACTTCATGGCTGCTTTCTCATGAAAGCCCGACCTGATGCAGAACACATGGAGGAACTGCCGATGTATAATATATTTCTGACCGGTACAACCGGATTTTTGGGGACAGAGATTATTTCTGAACTCATGCAGACGACGGACGATATTGTCTATGGCCTCACAAGAGCCGGTTCTGTCTCGGAGGCAATCAACAACCTTACCGCTCTCTGGTACGGACGCCCTGAGCTGACAGAGAATCTTGGGAGACGCATCCTGCCAGTGCTGGGGGACATCACCAAAGAAAACCTCGGTCTTTCTGACGCAGATCAGGAGCGGCTGATCCATCACACCGATTATGTCATTCACACCGCTGCCGTCATCGGCATCAACCACAGCCGCAAACAGTTTTGGGAGGTCAATGTCACCGGCACAAATCACGTTCTGGACTTCGCCAGGCGTATTCAGGCCGACCACCCGCTTCGGCGTTTTTCCCATGTATCTACCGCATATGTGGCCGGAACAAGAAGCGGACAGATCATGGAGGATTCTCTGACAGACGCCGGTTTTTCCAGTCTGTATGAGCAGAGCAAGTTTGAGGGAGAACGCCTTGTCGCACAGGCAATGGGGCAGCTCCCCGTCTCTGTTTTCCGACCTGGTCAGATCGTGGGAGATTCCAGAACCGGATTCGTGAAAAACTTCAATACGCTCTATTATCCTTTGAAGCTGTATTTGAAGCAGCAGATGCGTGTTTTCCCGATCAAAAAGTCTATGCGTGTCAACATGGTGCCGGTGGACTATGTGGCAAAATCTATTGTCCGCATCACCTTTGCGGAGGACACTGCCGGGAAAACCTTCCATCTGACCGCTCCGACTTCTGCGCAGCCGACGGTGGGGGAACTGATCGACGCTGTACGGGATTGGGCAGAGAAAAATCTCTCCATACGACTGCCGAAGCCCCTGTTCTTCCCGATTCCGTTCCTGAGCAAAATCGGCGCATCCCGCAATCTGTCAGAGGAGAAGCCTGCGAAAAAGAGCGTCCTGACCAATATGCTCTCTCTGGCTCCCTACTTCACAGAAAATAAAACATACGACATAACAAACACCGAACGGTTTATGGGGGCGTATCAACTCGATTGGCGGGAGTATCTGCCGAACCTCCTGGCCTATGCCACCAGCAGGAACTTCCTCGACCACAACAGCCGGACTGTATTTGAACAGGTACGCTTCTGCCTGAACCGGAAGAATACGTCTATCACCTATTACGACGTGACCGGCGACAGTATCCGGGAAGGCAGCGCTTCGTCTGTCAGTGAGCGCATTGAGGAAACGCTCAAGGCGCTCCAGGCCCTTGGCATCAGTTCGGGCAGCAAGGTCGCTGTCAGTGGGATCAACAGTGTCACCTATTTTGTCCTGGATGTAGCAATCGGCCTGTCCGGTGCCACCAGCGTACCGCTCTACTATACCACCCCCGCCAACGAACTGGACGAGCTGCTGCAAAAAAGCGGCGCAAACTGGTTCTTCATCGGGGATATTCGCATTTTATCCCATGTCAATCAGATGACCTTCGGGGGAACGATGGTCTCCTTTACGGAGAATGCGCATCTGCCGGAGGACGCCCGCATCCTGTCATGGGAGCAGTTCCTCTCTTTGGGGAAAGAGCGGGAGTTCGTGCCTGTGCAGGTTTCCTATCAGGATATGGCCACCCTGCGCTATACCTCCGGCACCACCGGCAATTCCAAGAGCGTGGCCTTTTCCCAAGCACAGTTACGGTGGATGGCTGAGACGATGGCATCCCTGCTCAGCTTCAAAAGTCGAACTAAGCAGGCAGTCTACCTGTCCTTTTTGCCGCTGAGCCATGTGGTGGAGGGAATATTGGGGGCTTACACGCCCTATTATCTGGGCGCACCGGCGTCCCTCTACTTCCTCAATGATTTTGACAAGCTGGCGGAGACGCTGCCCAAGGTCAGGCCCACGATTTTCTTCTCCATCCCCAGATTTTACGAGAAGATTTGGGATCAGCTGGCCCAGAATAAGCTGGGAAGCATCTATATTTCCAGTAAAAGCGCTTTTCTTAAACGCATCATGCGCCCGGTTTTGAGAAGGTCGCTGCTGAAAAAAGCCGGACTGGATCGGTGTGACCAGCTCATCGTCGGCTCTGCGCCGGTCAGTCAAAAGCTCCTGGAGGATTTCAGGGAGCTGGGCATTGAGATTCACGATGCCTACGGATTGACGGAAGCGCCGCTCATCACCCTGAATCGGCTGGGTGCCAACGACATCACGACAGTTGGCCCTCCGCTGCCGGATACAAAGGTGACGCTGGCGGAGGATGGCGAGATTCTGGTGGAAGGCCCCCAGGTAGCGATGGCCTACGATGGCCGTGAGGACGAACGCTTGCATACTGGCGACTTAGGAGCCATCACAGCAAACGGCCATCTTCAAATCATCGGACGGAAGAAGGAAATCCTCATCAACTCCTACGGGAAGAATATCAATCTGCAAAAGGTGGAAACACTCTTACGGGATATTCCCAACATCAGTGAGGCTCTGCTGGTGGGAGAACAACGGCCCTATTGTGTTGCTTTGCTCTGGCCGGAAGATGAAAAGTCTGCACCGGATGAAGCGGCACTGATGGCTGGGGTTCGGTCTGTCAACGAACAGCTTTCCCATCCGGAGCAGGTCAAGCGGTATGCGCTGATGTCCAGTCCACTGAAAATCTCCACCGGAGAGCTGACGCCCAACCTGAAGCTACGGCGGAGCAATATCATGGAGCTGCAACAGCAGACCATTGACGGGCTGTATAAGCCCAAGGCCACCATGGTTGGGGATGTCATCCTGATAGGAGCGCTGTGATGAACCGGTTGATTTATAGCGCACTGTCCAGCAGGTTCGGCGCAAATCTTGAATTACGAATACTCATGCGGCAAACGGCGAAAGCCTTCGGCGTGGATGTGCCGAAGGCTACCGGGCGTTCCACTCCGGAACTGTTGAAAGCCTACGCACAGTTCACAGCAAAAGAAGCCATGCGAGCCACACAACAGGGGGATGATCTCGAAACGCTGCATCAGAAGCTGTATCAAATGGCCTATACTCTGGGGAGCCATCTTCGCCGATGGCTAAATCCGAAAGACAAGAAGGACTGTTTTTCTGTTATTGCATTGCTCTATCGCAACATCGGGATTCAGATAGACGAAGAAACGCCCGGTGCTTTCTGTGTGTGCAAATGCTATTTCAGTGACTTCTATACACCGGAAATCTGCTCTGTCATTTCTGCCATTGACCAGGGGATATTTGCGGGCATTTATCAGGGCGGCAAACTGACATTTCATGAGCGTATCACAGGGGGCTGTGCCGTATGCCGGGCTGTTTTCAGATGAAGAATAAGACATACAGGCCAGGAAGGAGGGGCTGTTGGAATGAAAAAAAGCGATTGTGATAAGCTCCGGCGCTGGGGGCGCTATGGTGGCCAAAGAGCTGCAAGGCCATTTTCAGGTGACGATATTGGAGGCCGGGGGTGAATTTCGGCCCTTTGCCTTTTCTATTGACAAGCTGGCCGGACTGCGCAAGACCGGGCTGTTTCTGGATGAGCGTATGATCTCTATGCTGTTCCCAGCCATGCGGGTGCAAAAGGCCACCTCGGAACTGGAGCGGCTGATTGTTCACAAGGCAAAGTTCTGACTGGACTGCGGGGACATCTTCGACCCGGCGGGAGAAGGGTTCCAACGCATCGACGTGGCCTGTCCCTGGTCCACGCTGGAGCAGGCGATGGAGCAGCTGAAACGAGCCGTTCGAGGGGTGTAAGGAGGGATTCTCATGTTACAAATTGATTCACCGGCACTAGAAAAGCTGCTTCTTTCCGGCAGCTTCGGTCTGGAAAAAGAGAGTCTGCGGATAGACAAAGAGGGTTTTCTGGTCCACACGCCCCACCCCTTTCCGGATAACCCCAATATCGTCCGGGATTTCTGCGAAAATCAGACAGAGATCAACACCTCCGTCCAGCCCAGTCCCCACGCTGCGGTGGCAGAGCTGGAGCGGCATACCCGGACGATTCAGCAGACGCTGGCAAAGCTGACGCCCAGAGAATATCTGTGGCCGTTTTCCAATCCACCCTATATCCGCAACGAGCAGGACATCCCGGTGGCCCAGTTTGCGGGGCCGCAATCGGAAAAGACTGTCTACCGAAACTACCTCTCCAAGCGGTATGGCCGGTATAAAATGACCCTGTCCGGCATCCACGTCAACTATTCCTTCCATGAAGAACTGCTGCGCCGGGATTTTCAGCGCAGCGGGCAGGGCAGCTATATTGACTACAAGAACGACCTCTACCTGACCCTGGCAAAGCGAGCAACCGCCTACGGCTGGATTTTGACGGCCATCACCGCCGCCAGTCCTCTGCTGGACAGCTCCTATGTGGAAAAAGGACGGTTTGACGGGGACGTGTTTCAGGGCCTGGCGTCCGTGCGGTGCAGCGAGCTGGGGTATTGGAATGCTTTCGCCCCGGTGTTTGATTACAACAGTTTGCCCGCCTATGTGGAGAGCATCCGGGACTATGTGCGCCGGGGCTGGCTCCAGGC
>JAJBVE010000191.1 GCA_020859995.1 Clostridiales bacterium | reverse complement strand
CTCTTCTTATACGAGCCCGTGATGGGCATGTTCGTTTGGGGGGAAAGCCGTACTTCCTCAACCACAAACAGGGCATTGGGCACCCCTTTAGGTCCCCCCCCCCGTGTAGTGCTCCCATGAGTAGCGGGTTAGATTGCGCTGCGCGGCGGCTTCAAGAGCTTTTGCGGCTTCAGCTACAACCTCGCTCTCCTCGTCGTCAAGCGGCACGTATTCGTTTATGGAAAGGATAACTGCGGTGAGCAGGTCTTTGTGTTTGTCCCAGAAGCGAGCAAGCAAAGCGCGCTCCTCTTTACTGATAGCCATGATGAAATCTCCTTTTGTTTGCCTTGTCTCAGGAAGTCCTAAGGCAAGCAGGTATTCGGTAAGATAGCGTTTAACGCTTCCCTCTTCGAGGCAATCGCGGCACGGCTCAATTACGTAGCCTGCGAGGTACTGGTAGTTAAGCTGGATGAAATCTTTTGAGTCGCATTCTGGAGCTCTCAGAAGCTCATATTCGCGATTTGAAAGAGGGGTAAGGAAAATACCAAGGAAAATATCCGGACTCAATCTGGAAGGCCTGAGGGCCTCTAAATAGCGTTTTGTTTGAGAGTCATGCTCGGACGACTTCACCTTGTTCTCGATTGCGAGCTTTAAGGGATATTCCTTGCGGTCAAACGTGATAGTACCTTCGAAGTATATATCGACGCGGCCGCCGTCCTTGATTACCTTCTCCCGCTCGACCGTAACGCGGGACAGCTTATAGTCTCCGGCAGTTATAGCGCCGATTAAGTCCTGCGGCATTTTCCCTCTTGAGTGCGGGAGCGTGCAGGCGAGGGAAAGCGCTTCAAGGAATTTACGGAGCGGCATATCGCCGAGACCGTGGTTGCTGCTTGGGTCGAGCAGCCAAGCTATGAAATTACTGTGCGTGTTCTCGTGTCGTGAGACACCGAGCGCGTTGAATATAGAAGGCTGGGAATAATACGCGTCAAGCTCCTTAAACTCGACGCTGTTCCCGAAATCGATGATTTGCTTTTGCAACTGAGGCAGTCTATCGTTCATAAGGACTTAGCTCCTTTTATGTATAATATATCAGTTTGCAGTATATCAGAAATTTTAGAAATTGTCAAGGAGGTGCGCGAAGCATGAGCAAGCAAAGAGGCGTTGAAGCGAGAATAATCAAAGCAAGCGCGCCGGTAGAAAAAGCGGAAACAAGTACAGAGGTTTACGCCTACTCGGAGTCTGACGCCGGCGGTTTTATGTCACCCCCTACAGACCTGAGAGGCTATAAGCGGCTTGTCAATCACTCTTCTATCCTGCCCCAGTGTATCAAGGCTTACAAGAGCAATATCGCGGGGTTTGGTATCGGGGTAAGGTATAAGGAAGACTTAGAGGAAACGTCGGAAATGCGCGCCGAATGGGATAAGATGTCGGAGGTGCTGCAGTTCCTCAGCATAGACCAAGCCACCAAAGAGGTGTTCGAGGACGTAATCGAGGCTCGCGAGACCTACGGTATCGCTTATCTTGAGGTGATTAGAAATCTTGCCGGCGAGGTTATCGGCGTTGAGTTTATCGACAATATTCCGTCTGTCCAGAAAACCGCTCCTCTCTCCCCTTATGTTGAGGTTGAGTATGAAATGAGCGGCAAGACGGCCAAGCGGCAAAAAAAGTTTTGCAAATACCGGCAGCAGCTTAACGGCAAGACCGTTTACTTTAAGGAAATCGGCGACCCTCGTATCATGGACAACCGCACCGGTGATTACAAAGACGGCGTTCCCATTGAGTATCAGGCGAACGAGCTGCTTGAATTCGCAATCGGTACTGAGCCATACGGCGAGGTGCGTTGGATAGGTACGGTCCTGAATGTCGACGGCAGCAGGAAAGCTGAAAGCCTGAATAACCGCTACTTCTCAGAAGGCAGGCACACGCCTTTGATGATTCTGATTAACGGCGGCACGTTGACGGATGACAGCTTTGCCAAGCTTCAAGGCTATATGAACGACATTAAGGGCGAAAATGGGCAGCACGCTTTTATCGTCCTTGAAGCTGAAAACCTTGACAGCCGTACCGATATGGACGTCGACGCTAAACCGAATTTGGAAGTTGTGAAAATGGCTGATGTTCTCCAGAAAGACGAGCTCTTTCAGGATTACCTCGATAACAACCGCCGCAAGGTGCAGAGCGCGTTTCAGCTTCCGGACCTTTATGTCGGTTACACGACCGACTTCAACCGTGCGACAGCCCAGTCTGCGCAGGAGGTTACTGAGGAACAGGTATTTCAGCCGGAGCGTGAAAGTCTGGCGTGGGTGATTAACCATAAGCTTCTCGCCGATTATCACTTTAAGTATGTTGAGGCCTACTTCCTTGAGCCTGATATTTCTAACCCGGACGACCTTTATAAAATTCTCACCGTTTGCAACAACGCAGGCGGCTTGACGCCGAATAAGGCTAAGAGTATTCTGTATAAGGCCATGGGCGAAACAGCCGAGGACTATGAAGGCGACTGGGGTGACGTCCCTCTTGCCTATGCCTCAAAAGTCCAGTCGGCGCCGGCGAGTACGGGGTTCGACCAGCAGATTAGCCAGCAGATACAGAAATCAGTCGAGAATAACGACGTGGAAATAACCGCTGTCCTAAAGGAAATTCGTGCGCTTCTCATGAAATCTCAAAATTCAGAGAAAAACGGGTTTACTTTTACCGAAGATAGTGATATAATAAAATATTCGCCGGAGCAAGCGCGAGATGAGAATGGGAAATTCTCAGGCGATGGCGGCTCCGGAGGCTCTTCTGGCGGCCGGTATAATACCGGTAAGATTATCGGCAAGACCACAAGCAATGGCGATGAGGTCAAGGCCGTTTCAAATCACGCCCAGCAGAGAATGCGCGAGCGTCATATCAGCGCGAATAAAGTCGCTGCTGTGCTTAGCAGTAGTGATAGTGTAGTGACCAAAGGACACGACGACAACGACCTGTATTTCAAGGATAATGTTCGCGTCGTATTTGATAAGTCGAGCGGTACAGTAGTAACATGTGTAAGGAGGAGCAAGCCATGAGCGCACTCGTTAAATTCACGAAAAAGGAATACACCTTTATCGAAGATAAATTTGGTGTGAATAAAAAGCAGGTTGATACCTATTCTGAAGACGAGCTCTATGACCTGCAGGATAAGTGCTCCGACCTTGAGATTGAAGCTATTGGGGCCGCAGGCGACGAGGACTTGTCAGATGAAGGCAAGACCGCCGCTGAGATAGTGACGAAAATCGGAAATGCCTTGTGCCCTGAAGAGGACAGCGAGGACGACGAGGCCGATGAAGAATAGGAGGTACGAGCATGGCAAAGAATGACTACTTCGTTATTGCCTACCGAATATTGATTTATTTATACGCCTGTCTGAAATCCGATGTTACTGTTGATACTGAGGAAATATCGCCGGCTAAGCTGGATATTGCTCCAAAATACTGGCTCTATGTTCTTGAGCATTTACAGGTTGAAGGATATATTGAGGGTGTGTATATAGGAAAGCTGCTCGGCGGTATGCCGTCGGTTAAGCTGGAAAATATCGCGATTACGCCAAAGGGTATTGAGTATTTACAGAGTAATTCAACAATGGAAAAGGCGAAAGAATTTCTTAAGGCCCTAAAAGAAATAATCCCGGGGCTGTAAAGTCCTTAGCAACGGAAAGGCCTTGCCGTTAAGTAGGCCCTTAAACAAGATACTGAGGAGCGTCTCGCATGATTACTGCGAGGCGTTTTCTTTTGCGTAAAGGAGGTATTCGCAAATGATTTTAGCATGTATAATCAGTTTTACAGTAGGCGCTGCGTTCGGTATGATGATTATGACTTTATGCAATATCTCCGGCAGAGACAGGAGGGATTAGCATGTGCCAGTATTGCGGCCCTCTCCTAAAGGCTATTGACGCCTATCTCGCAAAAGCAAACAACGACTTGACTGACTCGCTGAAAAGCGCGGGGTTTGTAAAGCCGAAGGACACGGTAAACGAGATTGAATCCCTTGAAGATGAAATCACCGAGGCCCTTGAGGACGAGGTTACCTATTATAGGAAAAAGGCAAGTAAGGCGGTTGACCTGAAAGCCTTGAAGAAAATATGGCCTGAAATCATTGAGGGAGATACTGCGGATAAAACCCTCGCGAAGCTGTTCGCCGAGGACTTTGAGAAAAATATTCCGAAACTTGCGACCGCGTATATAAAGCAGGTCGACCCTCAGCTTACAGTCTCAACTATTACAGCGAGGACGACAGCTTGGGCGTCTGATTGGAGCGGAAAGCTCGCCGAGCTGATGAAACTCGACACACAGACAGAAATCGAGAAGCTTTTGACCGATACCCTGAAAGAAGGAAAAAGCGTTGCCGATTTTACGCAAGCCTTGATTGATGGAGAAATCCGTTCGGAGCGATACAGGGCACGCTCCGCAGCACTTACCGAAACCTTGCGGGCTCATTCGGTCGCCCAGCAAGAAGCAATTACGCAAAACCCGGCGGTTGAAAGCAAAGAATGGGTACACACAGGCGAGTACAGAAACTCGCCCCGTGAGAATCACGTCGCAATGAACGGCGTAATCGTGCCGAAAGATGAGCCTTTTACCTTAGAGGGCGCAGACGGCGAGACCTACTACCCTATGTACCCCAGAGACCCGTCGCTTCCCCCGGGTGAAAGTGTTAATTGCCATTGCATACACCGAGGAATCGTCAATGAGGATATTCTCGGATTATCGCTTGAAGAGCGGAAACGCTTGCAGCAGGAAGCAATCGACGCCGACGACGGCGCATGGGAAAAAGAGCTTGACGCACAGAATAAAGCGCGGGCAGGTATCGAGGAAGAGTCCTGATTTAATTTTGGCCGTAAGGCAACTCCTTATTCAGCTCCCATTCGTCCCATATCGCATTTTAAGTGCTCAGAATATAAATCTAAGGCCTGAGCCCTTAAAACGCGGTATGGGACGTTCTGGGTGCGTTCTGGAGAGCCGTGGTAATATATAAGCATAACGCAAAGCGCTTCGGCAATAGCTGAGGCGTTTTTTAATGCCTTGAAGGGAGGGGTGTTCAATGTGACCTCATACAAAAACAGTGAAGGCTATTCCGACCCTACGGCCGGTGAAGCCCTCGGACGCATTGCACGAGATAACCGGCGTGCAGCGAAAGAGAAAGAACGGCTTGAAGCCCGGAAACGCTTTGAATGCCTCTGCTCTTTGATGAAGCAGCTGGCCGACGAAAGCGGCTTTGACTTTCCCGGCGAAATATGGCTGAAGGATAGGAAAACCGGTTGGATATATAAAAATAAAAAGTAAAGCTTCCTGTATAATTCAAAGTGTAGAGGGGGTTGACTAAAGAAAATACCTCAA
>JAJBVE010000012.1 GCA_020859995.1 Clostridiales bacterium | reverse complement strand
TGTGGGAAAATACAAGTATTTTTATTGCGAAAAGTTTTTATTCTTTAGCGCTGTAACAAACCACGAACGGTTTCGCAACCCTTATTGGGAAAGAAATTCACTTAATACCTCCCGGATAAGTCTCTCCTGCTCCTTCGGATCCATTTCCCGCAGCAGCTGTGCTCCTCGCTCGCTTCTGGCTTCAGAACGATCCGTATCCGAAGCCGCGCTTTCCCGCATTCCTGTTTTCATGCGGGAAATATTTTCCCTGAGTTCATTTTTATCTCTTCGTGCACGAGTCGAATCCCCGCTCCTTGGCGCACGGGTCTGATCGGAAATCGGATCTGAGCGCTGCCCTGTCCCGCTGACTGCCGCTTCACTTCTTTGCAGGCGAGTCTGATCCGAAATGGAATCCGAATACTGTCCCGAGGCGCAGACCGCAGCCTCGCTTCTTTGCGCGCGCACCGAACCCGCAGCCTCCCTGGAAGAATGCGTCTGATCTGATATTTCACCGGTTGAATATGTCTGATCTGAAATTCCCCTGGATGATCGCTTTCGTCCAGAAGCTTCCGCTTTTACACGCCGTTTCGTCCTGCGTTCTCCCCAGATAGAAAGTGCCGGCGTTCCTTCCACGGCTGTCTCAAACTCCATTTGAGCTGTCTCTTCCTGCTCAGCGTGGCTGCAGGCCACGCCGCTGTTTTCCAGATAATCGCGCAGGCAGACTTCCAACGCCTGGCTCAGGTAGCCAGTATCTGCAAATCCGTAGGCGAGAGCAGTCAAAACAACCGCGCCTGCTCCCAGCCAGAAATACACATTCCCATTTATAACCGACGCTCCGCCCTGCAGCCGCACCACCGTTCCGGCAAAAGCACATAACAGACTTGCCGCAAGGCATCCGAATCCCATCCGCCAGAATCCATGCAGACTGATTCCGACAACCCGATATTCCAGCAGACTTTTCTGAATCAGTGCCTCAATGTCTCCCACTTGTCCATTCAGATGCCCGCAATATTGAAACCTCTGCCGCAGCTGCTGCAAAAAACGCCCTTCCGCAGCTCCGGTATTTTTTGTGTTTTTCAACAGGCCATCGTAAATCCGTCTCAAAATCATCTGGCTGATCACTCCCACAGCGCACGCAGCCGCAAGTACGTAAAGCAAAACATTCTTTTCCATGATGAACCGCAGCATAACCGTTCCCCCTTTTATGGAAAAATCACCGGAAAAACAAAGCAGAGTATCCTGCGCTCGTTTTTCATTTTATGAACCTGCCCGGCATAGCAATCTCAAACCAGGTACGCCGGCTTCCAATCCACCTGATGAATCAAAAGTCTGGCTTTGCCCGCGACATGTCGGCATACCGCCGCCGCGTATTTCCCGTTCGAGACAGATGGTCTGGCCATCCGCGAAGGCGCCTTTCGCTGCATCTGCCCGGATGCCGCCCATTATAGTCGGTAAAATCGGGTTTGCAAAGCAAAATCGTTCGACTTTTTCTCCATGGAATCTATTATGAGGTTCAAAAAAGAGGGTGCCAAATCGTTATTCGGTATGGCGTTTTTTATTGCACAGCTCTCATTACCTGCCTGTACTCACATCGCATATAAAGACAAAGACCGCGCCCAATGTGGAAACGTCCCCTGGCAGCGTTCGGCGGCAGATCGCGCTGCATGATTATTGCGCGGCAAGTTTTTCCAGAAGCCCCTCCACCAGCCGCACGCAATGCTGCGCGGCTTCACGTTCAAAGGTCGGATAATCCATCGAAGCGCTGTCATCCGCCTTGTCTGATATTGCACGGACTATCAGAAATGGAATGTTATTGAGATAGGCACTCTGCGCAATCGCCGCTCCCTCCATCTCCGTACAGCTTCCCTTAAAGTTTGAAACGATCCGCTCCTTCGAGGCCTTGTCAGCGACAAACTGATCTCCGCTGACAATCCGCCCGTGGTGAATCCCTATCGCTGGATTCACTTTGCGGCACACTTCCTCAGCAAGCGCGGTAAGAGATGCGTCAGCTTCAAAGGAAAATACCGGCATCTGCGGGATCTGTCCCAGCGGATAGCCGAAATTGACCGCGTCCATATCGTGATGCAGGACATCCGTCGAGATCACAATATCTCCGATATTAATTCTGGCATCCAGCGATCCCGCTACGCCTGTGTTTATCACAGCATCCACCCCAAAATCATCCACAAGGATCTGTGTGCATACAGCCGCGTTTACTTTGCCGATTCCACTGCGGACCACGACTGCCGGCATTCCGGAAAGCTCACCCTCACAGAACACCATCCTGGCTTTCTCTACTTCACGCCGGCCTGTCATATCCGCCTTCAGCTTCTCTACTTCAATCTCCATCGCTCCGATAATTCCAATTTTTTTCATTTAAGATCGTCCCTTTCTTGAGTTTTCATTATCTTTCATCCGATTGCTGTTTCACCTTGAAAATTTCCCGCAAAAACGTTATACTTGCCGGGAAAGGAGGTCTTATTTTATGGATTACAGCCCAAAAGGTGTCTGTTCAAAGTCCATCCACATTGATATGGACGGAGACACTATCAAACATGTAGAATTCGTCGGCGGATGCTCCGGCAATACACAGGGCGTGGCACGGCTTGTAGAAGGAATGAAAGCCACTGACGCGATCTCCCGCCTTGAAGGTATCCGCTGCGGATTCAAATCCACATCCTGCCCGGATCAGCTTGCTCAGGCGTTAAAGCTGGCTATCGGGCAGTAAGGATCTGTTATCAGTATTTTCCTTTGAGGCTGACGCGCCTCTTACAACGCTTGCCAGGAAGGTGTGCCGCAAAGTTCATAACAGCTTCTAAGGCATCTGCGCCGCTCTCCGGGCGGCGCATCTTTTTGACTGCGGCTTACCATTCTCACCAGTATATTGTAATCAAATAAAAATGATCATCCGTATGATAGCGATAGCTCCAGCGGGATTCTCCATTCTGCTTCATGAGATATTGCCCGGCGTCATTTAAAAGATCTCCTTCAAAAAGAGCCAACTGTGCTTCCTGATATGCTTCTTCACTTCCAAATTTCATCATTGTACGGGCGTCGCCCGCCTGGACAGACTCCATCAGGGCCTGGTAAATCTCATCCCGATCAAAATTCTCATAATACATATCATTCAGCTTGTAATAGTCATAAACGTCTGAAGTGCACTCCGGCAGCTCAACCGAATCGCCCGGTACATGCGTCTTAAACAAATCCTGCCCCGTACAGCACAGATAATTATAGCTGATCGTATCCTCTGAAGTATAACCGTCCATATTTCCGGCAAATACCGGATCCCCCCATGTGACATCCACATAATAATAATACTCCTGGGCAGACGCCGCGGGAACTCCTGCAAGTGTCTCTGCCGCTGCCCCTGCTTCCGTGATCCGTACCATGTTCCATCCATGGTCTCCGCCGCCAATGATCGTTCCGGTAATATAAGTACAAAACAGCCCCATCCGGTGAAGAATATACTGAAACGCCCGTGAATAACCAGCGCATACGGACGAATGGTAAAGCAGAGCGCTCTGGACATTCTGTGAATCCGCGCTGTTTATATCATACTCCGTTGTATCAATGACATACTCATAAACATATTTGATTTTTTCATAATCCGTCGCGTCCGCAGGAATCTGCGCGATACAGGCATCCGCCGCAGCTTCCAGCTCCTCCCTCATCGCGTCACGTTCTTCAGGCGCCACCGTCACATCAAAAGAGTACGATACCACCGTCCCCATCAGACTCGATTCTTCCACCTGTGCGCTCGTATCTGTCCAGAATATTTCCGGATGGTCCGCCAGCACTGCGTAATAAGCTGTCCAGAAGTCCTCCACTGAAACGGAAGACAAAAAATCGCCAGAATCTTCATAGCGCATCAAATGTACATAAATCTCCCGGTACGCCTCATGAAGCTCTTCCGGAATATTATCATAATAATACTCCTCTACAGAAGAAATGTATCCTTCTTCCGCAGCCGCGTCCTCCCAGGTCTCCTCATTTCCTGTCAATTCATATTTTACCCGTGAAACAACTCCACTTCTTGTCAGAAGAACCACACAAAGCAGCACACACAGACAAAGCTCGCAGGCACACACCATCTGCTGTGCCAGACGTCTCCCCTTTTCCTTCCGCTGTTGTACACTCACTTTCTGGTTATCCGAATTTCTCATCCGATCGCCCCTTCTTGTCCGAATGTTTCCGTTAATCTCCCTTCTTATCCGAACGCCTCGTCAATTTCCCCTCTTATCCGAATTCCTCGTCAATTTTCCTCTTAATCCAAACACTTCGTCAATTTTCCTCTTATTCAAACACCTCGCAAATTTTCCTCTTATCCAAACACCTCGCAAATTTTCCTTTTATCCAAACACCTCATCAATCTATTTTTCTTATTCAAATAGCTTAGCTAATCATCCCTTGCACATTTTTCAATCCGGCAGCAATTACTTACTTCCCAGGGCCGTGCCTGGCTCTGTGATCAAGCAGGAGGCGGCCTCTTCCCGGCAAAAAGGCCGCTTTGCTGCATGACCACCGCGTAAGCTGTTTTGGCCCCGCGTTATAGTATGTATGTGTTCTTCACTCATCTGTGTTTATCAATCAGCATCCTGGCCTTTCCATTAAAGAAGGCCTTATCTTTTGCAGGCGAAATTTACACAGTTTTTACGGAACTGTTGCTGGCCCTCCTTTCCCCCGTTTTTCTCTGGCCGTCCGACTGCATAAAGAATCTAAATAAAATATAGAAAAAACACAATCCTTTTTCTATCAAAAAGTTCTTTCTCTCTCATCCTTCCTTGACTTTTTTTCGATCCGGGGTAAACTGTAATCAAAATCTGTTTCAATCTGGAGGAATCACATGAAAAAAATCGTTCTCACCGGCGGCGGTACCGCCGGACATGTTACACCCAATATTGCTCTCGTTCCACGTCTGCGAGAGCTCGGATACGATATCTATTATATAGGTTCTTATGATGGCATCGAAAAAAAGCTGATCGAACAGCAAGGTATCCCTTATTCCGGCATTTCCTCCGGAAAGCTGCGCCGATACTTTGACCTGAAAAACTTTTCCGACCCTTTCCGCGTGGTGAAAGGCTATTTTGAAGCAAAAACAATATTGAAAAAGCTCAGGCCGGACATCATTTTTTCAAAAGGCGGCTTTGTAGCTGTCCCTGTCGTACAGGCAGCTAAAAGTCTTCATATCCCGGTCATCATCCACGAATCTGATATGACTCCAGGCCTCGCGAACAAGCTTTCTCTGTCGGCCGCGACAAAGGTATGCTGCAATTTTCCGGAAACACTGCAGAGCCTTCCTGAAGGAAAAGCAGTCGTCACTGGTTCCCCGATTCGTCAGGAGCTGCATAATGGAAATCGTCTGTCCGGCATGAAGTTCTGTGGATTTACCGCTGAAAAACCCGTACTGCTTATCATCGGCGGCAGTCTTGGTTCCGTAGCTGTCAACCAGGCAGTCCGCAGGATTCTCCCGGAGCTGCTGAAAAACTTCCAGGTCGTCCATCTTTGCGGGAAAGGCAATCTGGATGAAACTCTGCTCCATACCACCGGCTATATCCAGTTTGAATACATCCAGGAGGAGCTGCCCGACCTGTTCGCGCTCGCCGACATCGTTGTCTCCAGAGCTGGCGCAAATGCCATCTGCGAACTTTTGGATCTGCGCAAGCCAAATCTCCTGATTCCGCTCCCGGCAGCTTCCAGCCGGGGAGATCAGATTTTAAACGCACGATCTTTTGAAAAGCAGGGATTCAGCGAGGTCCTGATGGAGGATGCAATCACCCCGGAGCTCCTTCTTTCCAAAATCAATCAGTTGTACCAGAATCGTCAGAAGTATATTACCGCTATGGAGCAAAGCGAAGCGAGCGACGCCATTACTAAGATAACTGCTCTAATTGAAGAAGTCGTGCATACTACGACATAACCTCTACGCTTTCACGCGGTCTCCACGGGGAGTGTGAAGACCGCGTGATTATCACGTCTACACAAAATCTTCCAGAAATTCACCACGATAATGTTCCCGGATATAAGCCCTGGCTCTGCTGATTCTTGAACGCACTACGTCAGTCGACACATGCAGAACTTCCGCCGCTTCCCTGTATGAAAATTCCTGCACAACACACAGGACAATCACTTCATACCACGCCACATTCACCTTCTCCAGATCCTTCAGAATACGCTCTGCCAATTCCTTCCGGATAATCCTTCCCTCCAGGGAATCCGTAACATCGCATATCAGCATACCCTTTGTCCAGGCATCTGAATCCGGATACAATTTTAACCGGCGCTGCCTGGCTCTAAAATGATCGGTTACAGCGTTCCGCGTGCAGCTCATCAGCCAATTTTTCTCTGCAGCCGGAACGACTTCATTCATATGCACGTAAAACTTGCAAAATACTTGCTGTACAATTTCTTCCGCAAGTTGAAAATCCGAGGTCTTACCCTCAACATAGTACATTATCAATCCTCTGAATTTCTGATAACACCCTTCAAACCTTTCTTTTTCCTCTTTCATGTTCATCCCAAATTATTAACTCCTGTTATTAGCGGAATAATTTCAGAATGTCCTCCTTATCTGCTTCGCTCAGCGTTCCCGGCTGCCATTTTATATTTACCGTATCGTTTTTATAGCGCGGGATCAGATGAATATGAAAATGATCCACCGTCTGACCCGCTGCCTCGCCATTGTTCTGAACCAGATTCAGTCCATCAGCGTGAAGCCCTTCTTTCAGCCGCACTGCGATTTTTTTTGCGACTACAATTGCCTTTTCCGCAATCTCATCCGGCAGTTCAAACAAGTTCGCCGCATGTGTCCTGGGAATAACAAGCGCGTGACCTTTCGAGGCCGGCCCCAGATCCAGGATCACACGCAGATCCTCATCTTCATATAATGTGGCCGACGGAATATCTCCTTTTGCAATTTTACAGAATACACAGTCGCATTCCAAAACAATCCCTTCTTTCTTTTTGGCTACTGCAGCACAGACTCCGGGTGTGCTGCGTGAACACAGATTCTTGTGTTTTCAGTTACACACACATACAATATCTATAATAAAAAGAATATTCTCAATTGTCAATATGATATTTTTCTATTTTAGTCTTTTTCCCATCTTTTTTCAGTCTTTTTGTGTATTTTTCAGTTTTTTGTCATCAGCGATTTTCCCGGAAATCTTCTACCGGGATCTTTGTCTCAAACGTCAGTTTCCTGTGAAAAAGCATCGCCAGCAAAAACCCAGCCACCAGTCCCCCTATATGAGCGCAATTGTCTACACCAGAAGACGTCAATCCCTGCAGCACCGAAAGCGACGCCATCAAAAACATCCTGCGTTTTGTGAAACTGGGTATTCTGCCGCGGTTCAAAAGAACAATGGCAAGAAGAGCTCCGATCACAGAAAAAATCGCTCCCGAAGCGCCTGCTGATACGCTGTAAACACCTGTATACATGTCATAAATCACAGACACAAGATTACCGGCAACCCCTCCCACCAGATAAATAACCAGATAACACAGCTTTCCCCCCAGTTTTTCCAACTCATCGCCAAGAAAAACGAGAACAAGCATATTGTTGAACAAATGCTGTATTCCAAAGTGCATAAACATACAGGTAAGCAGCCTGTAATATTCCCCCGCTTCTGCTACATAAGGTGCGTAATTCGCCCCATGCATTACCATAAAATAGCCGCTCGTGGTATCCCCCAAAATACCAAGAATTATAAATACCACTATGTTTGTCAAAACTACCGCAAGGTTTACCGGCTGTCTTGATCTGAAAAAATCTGCCGCTTCCTGCATGAAATCCCTCCACATTTCTGTTTTTCCGTCTTTGTGAACAGTAGTAATGCGGATACAGAATACCATGTTTTCTTTTCATACGTCAATACCCGTTCCGGTGCTGTTCGCCGATGCTTTCCACTGACTGACACCTTTCAGCAAACTGTTATTTTCCGGTGTATTTTCCAGGCAATTTTTTATTGCGTCCGGCCAGATGGTGTGCTACACTTATCTGAAATTATGAGAAGAAAACCGCTTCTCATAATGCTCCAGAATCCCCCACAGCGTGTCATAAGGGGGATCTGACCGATCTCACCTCAGTCAACAGGAGAAAATCATGGCAGACATTGCATATATCAGGCTGATTGAAGAAATTTCATTAAACGCATGGCCATCTCACAAAATAGAGCTTTACGACGGATGGCTGATTCGTTTTTCACACAATTACACTCACCGGACCAACAGCGTCACGCAGGTTGGCGCTTCTCTGATTCCGATTGAAGAAAAAATAGAATACTGTGAAAAAATATACCAGAACTATCACACACCTTCTATTTTCAAAATCAGTCCGTTGACTGATGCTTCCTTTGATTCGCTTCTGGCCGAAAAAGGCTATGAAATCCAGCATACGACGGAGGTAATGACCATGGACTTCGAGAATTTTCGTCCCTGGCCAGCTATTTCCGCTGAATACGAATACTTTGGAAGGAATTCCGGTCTCCCATCTTTTGTCGTGTATCCCGGCAGCACGGTCGTACTGCTTCAGGATCGGATCACAGATGAATGGATTACTTCGCTTTTTCGGCTGAACGGCACAACCAATCCAACGCTTCGCCGCATCGTTCCTTCTATGTTTAAAGCGATTCCAAAGGAGACCATCGTAGCCAGTATTGAAATCGATGGGCGCATGGTTGCGTCTGGGCTTGGCATTCTCGATCGCGGGCATGTGGGGCTATACGCCATCTATGTTGACGCCAGCTGCCGCCGTAAGGGCTTCGCCCGCGCAATATGCAGCACCATCCTGTCAGAAGCGCAGAAAAAAGGTGTGAAAACTGCGTACTTACAGGTCGTGCAGGGAAATATCTGCGCGAAAAATCTTTATTCATCCCTTGGTTTTAGCGACCTCTACACCTATTGGTTTCGCGTACACGCAAATCCGCCGGAGCAAAGTTCTTCCCGATAACCAGATGCCAGGGGGAAATGTCATGCGCATTCCCCTGTTTCAGTCTTTCACCACTCGATATTCAACATTGGCAAAAGAAACTCTGTCTCCTTCCACTATCTCTCGTTCTTCCTGTGGTATCAACCGCTCCCCATTGACAAAAGTACCGTTTTTACTATTCATATCTTTCAAATAACAGATCCCTTCTCTGATCTGGATCCGCGCATGCATTCTGCTCACCGTCGGGGCATGCAGAATGATGTCTGCCTCTCCCTTTATCTTTCCTATATAGATCGGATCAGCCCCCGGATGAATGTCCTGCAGATCCTGTTGTTCCTCTGCCGCACTTCCTGTGCATACACGCGTCAGACGAAATTCTTCTTTCGTATCATCTAAAATCAAACATCTCGTCTCCTCGACCGCCTCCGGCTCCGGGCGCAGTTCCTTCCGATAGACCTCCTGCATAATGCTTTCATAGTTCTCATTTTCCTCATCCTCCCATTCTGGTACTCCCCTGCCGTCCTGCTCTTTCTTTAACACTCTATGATTCACCAGCATCTCAGCGGACAATATCAAAAAGAAACATCCACCTGTTTCTGTCAGGCCAAGTATTTCAAAAGCAAATAACAGCTCCAGCCCGATCATAAGCGCCAGAAACGACAACAACACTGCGGGATGGATCCTGCTAAACACACGTTCTGCCAGATCCGGCCTGTTATTCTGCTTCTTTCGCTCCCGGTGCGTCACAAAAATTTCATCCTCGTCTGCTTCTCTGGTATCATAAAGATACTCTGCCTCTTCATCCTGATGGGTGCTGTTTTTCTGGCAGACATTCCATCCATCAGCATTTTCCGGTCTGCTTCCCTGAAGCGTTTCACTGCCCCTGAATGATTCCTTTCCCCCGTCTAAACGCCTTCCCCGGGCCAGGCCGCCGCCTGACGGAAAGGTTCTGCCGCCAGCCGGGCCATTTTCCCAGGTCAGAGTATTATTCTGCATCGAAGCACCACTCCGGGAGAGTTCACTTTTCTGAGTCGCTCCATCTCCCGTTACGGCTGAGGTCCAACGCCTGCTGCCGGCTAAATCAGTATTTATCTGTTCTCCCGGCACCCGAATCCCCACAAAAATTTCCTTCAGCGCTTCCGTGAGGCTAAAATTTGCACTATTTGCCTGCTGAAAAAAGCCATATCCAAGCGTAACCGCCTGCCGGTCTCTGTGGTCAAGTCGCTTCAGGATAAATTCAGCCAGCATCGTAATCGGATATTCATCTTCCTTCGCATAATAGCATAACTGCAATCCCTTTTTTTCCGGCAGGACGTAAATCAGCTCCGGAGCAAACAAAAGCTTCTGCGGCGATAATAGATACTTGCGCATATTCTCCAGAGTATCCTTTATTCCTGACAAAACCGCAAGGATATCCTGATAGCCCATAACCTTTTTTTCATATACGCTTTCAAGGGTCTGTCTGGACGTAATCTCGTAATGCAAAAACAATTTTCCATCCCGTCTCGACTCATGCATCGGCAATAGCCCCTTCACCTGATTTTGCTCAGCCATCCGCAGTCCATATCCGTCTTCCACATTCGTTTCCGGCACTTCCAATATCAGATAATTATTTTGAAGATCTCTTCTATATTCCGCTCTCACCTCAGTCATCTCCTTCGGTAATCAGTTCCCCGGCACCCCTGATCAGCCGTATCGTGTCTACAGGCTCTATAATTTTACTTGTCCAGGACGTTTCAATTGATAGTTCATTACCTGCCAGATATTGCATGGCGAACCCAAACACCGGAAAGCTTGCCGTCCAGCTTGCCGCGATCTCCTTTTCTCCGGCCGATGCACTGCCGGAAAGATTTTTGCTTCCCAAAAATCTGGATGCGCTTACCTGCATTTTAAGCGAAGAAACTGCATTTTCCCGTTCATTTTCCGTCGCATATGAACTGCCTGCAGAAGCAATTTCACATACCATACACTGAAACACAGCGCGGTCATGCAGATAAAATGTCCCGATCACAAGAGATGCCAGTACCAAAAACGTAATAGATACAACCAACGCTGCTTCCACAGTATAGCTGCCCTTCCATTTCTTCTCTTTCTCCTTTTTACTCATACCATCTCCCTCAGTCCCTGAAGAATCGCTCCGGCCAGCATAAAAGGAGCAAAAGGGATTTCAGTCTTCCTTTTTCCCTTTCCGGACAATACCATTCCCAGCGCCCATAATCCCACGCACAGAAACGCCGCATATAAAATAATCATCCCTTTGTACAGCCCCAGGGAAAATCCGCACGACATTATGAGAAACGCATCCCCATAGCCTATTTCCTGCCCTGTCAGAAAAGAGACCGCCAGACAAAGTACTCCCGGCAAAGCACCGGCAGCAGCAGCCAGAAACGCGCCTTTCTCTGTTATCAGATGCAGAAGCAGCGCAGCAGCCAGATGCACCCCGATCACGTTTTTATAAATTTCACGTTTCCGAATGTCCGTGTATGCGCAAATCAGCAATACCGCCCCTGTCAGGATTGATTGAGCCATAACACACCGCCTTCCTTATAGCGTTCCAATACAATTATCCGCCTGCCGCTACACTTCCCTGCCTGGTCAGGGGCCGGCACCGCCAACCACCAGCTGCTGCTTACCAGTCCTATCCACACTTTGAGCACGCATGCATATCCCCCACTTCTGACAGTTTCACCTGTGTAACAGTTCTTTTCAATGAGCTGCAGGAGAGTGAGCTGTGGTATCGGTTTCCTTCCGTAGTGACATAAACGATCACCCCGGCCTCGTCTCCGCACAACTCACAGGCATGATAGATTTCTCCACTGTTATTTCTCAATGTCGTAAGCGTATTGATATCTATCGTAAAGGTTGACAGCTTCAGATAGGTGCAGTCCGCGCTTCTATGGTATACCGTTCCTGTCTCCGTCACGTAAACATATTCATCATCCTCTTCTCCTGTTTCCTCCTCATTAGTCTCTTCTTCGGAGCGTCCAACCCACGCACGTACACTTGCTCTCTGGATAAAAAAAGTTCCGGGAAGATTCACAATGGCGAAGGGGGAACTGACCTGATAAGTCAGCACCAGATCAATCATTTCATCCTCCTGCATCAGAGAAGAAAGAACCATGTTTACATTTTTTACAGGCGAGGTATCGCTCGTCTTGCCCGTCACGCTGCTCTGGGCATAGACCAGGGAAACCGCGCTTGCCGCAAGCTCTGCCCCCGTACCAGCTTCACTGGTATAGGTTGTCGCGTAAGCGGCCGCCGCAATCGTTTTTCCAGTCTCCGAAAGAGCAGTTCCGAACTGGACCGCCGTCTCCATCACCTGACAGTATCGCAGCGCCGCGACCATACAGAACAAAAACATCGGCAAAACCAACGCGGCTTCTACGGTAAGTGATGCCTTATGTGAAACAAAGAAGAGTGCTTTTGCACCTTTTATATAACAACATAAACCGGGGAAACTGTTTGCCTCCTTTTTTTTATATTTTTGAATACATGTGTTTGATTGTGTATGCTTTTTTGAAAAGGACAATTTAAAAAAACTAGAAGTCTTACTACCCCCATTTGAATATTCTCCACTTTTCTGATGCAAAAGCACTCTTCTTCACCTCACTTACCATTACACCAGGCTTTCCGCCTGGAGATTAATAAGCCATACTGGATGTCTGCGTGAATGTTGCAGACGAGCCGGTTATTCCCATCACTGTTTGCGGCAGTCCCCAAAAGATCTGTCCGCACCGATAAGTTGCGCTTGTCGCCACCGCTACAATACAATTCTGTACCTGAAAGCCGCTCATTCCTTCTTCCTGGCGCATCTGAGCCTGAATCAGATCCAGAGCCCGCATTTTCTGATCAGAAAGCGATCCCATGTTCAAAAGGACTCTGAGATAGTCCAGGTAAGAAAGCCCTTCTTCCTTCCCTTTCGCGCCCGACTTCAACACTTCCGTTACTCTTCCAAGATTTTCCCGTGTCAGGGACCACGAGTTTTCATCCTTCCAAAGCGGCACCTTTCCCCCATCCAGAAGGATCCGTACATCAACCAGACTTTCACCATAAGCCCACGCCAACAGCAGCGCATGTTTCGTGGCTGTCGTCAACGCCGGTATACCCAGAAATCCAGTCAGCGATACTGCCAGCGTTCCCGCTTGTGTATTCATCACATCATTTCCGACACTGTATGCATAATTCATACCTTCCCGCAGCAAAAGAAGCCGGTTAACCACATACTTCAGATTATTCTGATCTGCTGCTTTTCCTCCGAGAATATATTCAAGCTGATAATCCAGTGCTGCTCCAGATGCTCCGTTTTCATAATTTGGAAAATACCGTGCCAGATATTCTCGAAACAGCACATTAGAAATCAACCCACTGTGCTCTTCCTCGATACTCAGGTTCCCTTTACGCAGGCTGCTTTTGGATGGCTGCGACTTTAACGTGATGCTTTTCGCGGAAATTGTTTTATCCCAGGTCACGATCTCCAGCGTGCTTTTCTTTCGAAGCTTCGCGATCTCTGTAAGCGGATTTCCCACTGTCTGGACAGAAACCGCCGTGTCTTCTCCGGATTCCTGTGCTTCTGATTCCAGTACATCCAGTTTTTCCTGTTTTTCATCTTCCAGTTCGGACAATTGCCCGTCGCTGTTGTCCTGGCTTGTCTCATATTCCTCCTGTTTCTTTTCAATCTCATCCGTATCATCTGCCAGCTTCAGCAATTCTTCCAGCGCGATCACCCCAACATTCGCTTTCATATATGATACCGCCTGCTGATAAAAAGCTTCCCCTTTGTCATCCGTCAAAAGCGCGTAGCCCGTAATCTCGCATGATTCCACAGCAAGGTTCCAGGGATCAAAGGCCAGCGATTTCAGTATCCCTGTCTTTGGATTGGTATTTTGCGAAACAAATTCTTCAAACCGCTGATTCATGTTCTGAATCTGAAAGCTGCCGGAAGACGCTCCATCCAGAGAAAAAATCTCGTACTTCTCCAGCAACCCTGTTTCAAACTCGCTCAGCAGTGAAAATGTCCCCATACCCGTAATATTTGCAGACTGTGTCTTTGCTCCCTGGACTCTTGCCGATTCAGTTACCGCACAGATCAAAGAAAGAAACAGAATACAGGCCAGGCTTAAAAATATGGTGATTGATCCTTTCCACACACAGACACCATCGTCCGCGGCTCTGTCTCTTCTGTCCATACGTTCTCCTTACACACTGTTGCTCTGACTTGTAATTTTACTGAATATAGTATTTACAATGCTCGTAAGCTGTTCTTTGAAGATAAGCACCAGGCTGATCAAAACGACCAGTATCAGAATAATTTCTACAACTCCTACGCCTTCTTCTTCCTTTAAAAAAGCATTCACATGGTTCATTTTCTCCCTCGCTTTCTTTATTGGATATCTTTCAAAATCGTTATTTTACCTGGTATTCTTCCCAAAGTCTTCCGCTCAGACACTGCCGCGGCTCTTTCCTGCGGCCAGGTCTGCCACGAAAAACAAGCCTGTAGTAAATTCAAAAAGATAAAAACGCCGGTATCATCAACACTGCCAACACAATCCCCAGCATCAGAATCATCGGCAGGAGAAGCTTTGTCCCGGCCTGCTCACCAATCTTTCTGGCCTGATTTCTTCGATCATTCAGAGAAGACTCTGCCTCGGTCTCCAAAAGCGCGGCCAGTCCCTTCGCCCCCTTTCTAAGATTTTGAGAGAGAACAGAGCCGATACGAATATACTCCGGAAGCTGACAACGTTTCCCAAATCGTTCATACGCCTGCGCTTCACCGATGCCGCTTTGCATTTCATGACAGGTGAATGTCACTTCCTCATAAACAAATCTGGATTTTCCGGACATATCTCCGGCGCGCCCCCGCTCATATTCCTCCGAAATTCTTGTAAAAACTCCACGAATACTCATACCAGCCCCCAAAAGCATGGTCATTTTCCACATCAGATCCGGATAATCCAACAGCAGCTGTTTTTTTCTCTCCTCCGCTTTTTTATGTACCTCGTTATCCATCTGCAGATACACACAAACCGCGAGGACCAACGTTAACGCTATTATAGAAAGATACGGATTATCGGAATCCTTCACCCAGGTCAGCTCTCTGCCGGCCGCCGAAGCCGGCAGAATAAGCTCACTTTCATAACTGCTCTCTTCATCCGCGCGCGCGATCTCCTCCCGGATTGCCGCAAGAAGCTGTTCTTCCTCTGTCAATACCGGCGGCAGAACATTGGCGCAAACACTGAAAAACGCCTCCAGACCGCCGCAGCTTAACGCTGCCTGTATTTCCACGAGGGTACCATCCTCATCAACCGCTGAAAGTATGCTCCCATCCGAACCAATTACCCCATAGGGAGTGGTGGTCCAGCTTACCTGAACCACTCCTCCCTGCAGGCTCTCGGGGAACACCAGGCTGGTCCGCACACCATCCAGCGACTCATTTTCTCCCAGGAACTGTTCCTCCAGTTCCTCAAGCGCCAAATCCAGAAAAACCTGTTTTTCCTCATCCGTATACTTTCTTTCCTGGACCGTTACAGTAAGAACCTGAACCTCACTCTCGTCTTCTACCTGTACTGACAGTGCCGTCTCCTTATCTCCTTCCCCATAGCCGGGCCGAAGCAGAAACGAAAGCGTTGTCTGTCCTCCATTTGGTCTATTCACCAGAAAGCAGAGTCCCGAAAGGACTAATCCCGCGCACAAAATTATTAAAACAACGGACACTTTCCGAACATAATAATTTTTAACAGCCGCTTTGCTTCCCGCCGACAACGCGATCAATTCCTGCTGCAGCTCAAGCTTCCCCTTCCCTGGCTGATCCAACTGAAGCTTCTCCACCAGAGCCGCCCCAAAACCATGTACTTTTCGATTCACGGCTTCTATTAAGCGCACGTTTCTTTGTCTCATAAAACTCCTCATCCCATTTGTCTCGATCCCGCCGAGGCATGATTTTGTCAGCATCTTTCCGGCACTTCCGCAGCACATTCCTGTCAGCATTCGCTGCAGTCTCCCGCAATACATCCCGCCAGACATTATTCCAGGCTGCCTAAACCTCAATTCTCACAATGCTCTGTCCCCAAAAATACGCCAGGAGATAAACACCAAAGCATATTGACATCGCAGCCACTCCGACCGATGTTTCATACATCACCTCCAGAAAGCCCGGCGATGAAAACCGGATATACGCCAGAATAAGCAGCGGTATCGCGCTCATAATGTTCTGTTCCATCATCTTTCCGGCCAGACATGTTTCTATCTCCTGTACAGTCTCCTGCTTCTGCCGGATACAGACGATCGTATTCCGGATAATCGCGATTAAGTCGCCGCCTGTACGTTTTGCTGTCAGAAATACTTCCGCAAAACTGATAATATCAGGAACATCTGTCCGCCGTCCGAAATCCAGAAGCAGTTCTTCCAGGCTGTGACTCATCTGTATCTGCGCGTCTATTCGATGAAACTCAGCAATAATCAGCGCGTCCGGAGGATAAATCTTTCTCAGCTCCTTCAATGCTTCTCCCAATGCGTTCTCTGGCGAATACCCCGCCTGCAATGCCGAAAGCATCAGCTGAATCCCGTCCAGAAATTGTTTTGTAATTTCCTTTTTCTGCTTTTTCAGCAAAGATTTCTTCTCTTCCCGGAAAAACAAAAGCATACCAGGGAACAGCGCGGCAAAAGCGATGACCGACCGGAAAAAAAGATAGCTGACGCATCCATCCAACAGAATATAAATTGCCAGATACTGCAGCAGTTCCTTTCTTGTGAACCGGTAAACAGAATAATTCGCTTTCCCCAATGGACGATCCCGCGCATGCCTTCTTATTTTTCTGCGATCAGGAAGTCTTCCGCGCGCCTTTCTCTCATTCGGCTTTCCCTCCGCTCCATGCGTGCATTTTGCTTCTGCCCTTTGCATTGCTGTTTCTCTATCCGCTCTCACTCTTCCAGGCTGATCCCCGCGCGCGCCAGCTTCTGCCGCTTTTTTAATTTCGCTCTTTTTTGCAGTTTCCCATTTACCTTCTCGCATCCATCCTGCTCCTCTTCAAATTCAAACAGCGTCTGGGTCTGAATTTCTCCCCGCTCACTGTCGTAACCCAGTATTTCCTGAATCTGCAGTACTTTCCTCGTCTTGTCCCGCATTCTGCCGACATGCACAATCATATCAATTCCAGACGCTATCTGCCTGCGCACCGCAGGAAGCGGAATCTCCATCCCCATCAATACCATCGTCTCCAGACGGGAAAGCATATCCTGCGGACTATTCGCGTGTCCCGTGCTGATCGAGCCGTCATGTCCGGTATTCAAAGCCTGCAGCAAATCAATCGTCTCACTCCCACGTACTTCTCCCACCAGGATCCTGTCAGGTCTCATCCGAAGGCTTGATCGGATCAAATCCCGGATACTGATCTCCTTTTCCCCCTCCGCGTTCGCGTTGCGCGCCTCCATGCGCACCAGATTTTGAACACCCTGCAGCTGCAGCTCCGCATTGTCTTCAATCGTAATGATCCGCTCATCCTTTGGAATATAATTAGACAATGCGTTCATAAACGTAGTCTTTCCGGATCCAGTACCTCCCGATATAAATATGTTGTATCCGGCCCGCACCAGTTTTTCCAGAAAATCCACCACCTCCTGCGTCAGAGTTCCCCATCGGACCAGCTGCTCCATCAGTATCGGCTTATCTGGAAACCGGCGGATCGTAATAATCGGGCCATTGAGCGCCACTGGAGGCATCACAATATTTACCCTGGCTCCATTATCCAGTCTCGCGTCCACAATCGGAACAGATTCATTCACGATCCGGTTACACTTACCAACGATTTGCTGTGCAATATCTTCCAGCCGTTCCCTCGTATAGAAACACTTATTCCAGCGCGCCAGTCTGCCATTTCTCTCTACAAAAATGCCTTCCGTACCATTCACCATAATTTCCGTTACTGTATCATCATCAATCAGTTCTTGCAGAATATCCAGTTTCCGTACAGAATTAAACAATTCCTGTCTCAGGTCCGTCTTATCTGAAAGCCGGATATAATATTCCATCCCTGACTCCAGGATCAGATCATCAATATTCTGATAAATCTCTTCATCCTGGATCTCACGGCACCCTTCCAGATTGTCCAGCAATTTCTTGCGCATGCTGCTGAATCTATGCTCATCCATCTTCATTCCCGCCTCCTCCTGATTCCCCTCTGCAGTTCATCACAGCTATCTGTAAATTCTCAGCGAATACTTTCTATTCCACTCGGCTTTCTGCCGCAGACACTTCCTACTCCACTCGTCCTTCCGTCACGCAACCATCTTCCTCCCAGAGAAGTCTTCTGATAAAGTTTCCCATCTCTCCCCATACCAGCTGCTGCGTCATCTCCCCATTATCTCTTTGCAAAGGCTGTACAGGAGGATGAATGTGTAATGTTTTATCCTGTAAATCCTCCATATCAAGCATTTTCAGCAAATGCTCATACTGTTTCAGTTTTGCCTGCGATATCATATCATCCTGAACCGGCATATAAATCCTGTCGCACTCTTTTAATATCCGAAACAGATCATCCACCTGCTCGCTTAAGTCCAGAATCATGATGTCATACTCCTGAAAAGATATCAGTTCATTCAGAAACTTCATCCACTCATCCCCTGTCACATCATGGATGTCCGCCCAGGAAACTGCCGGCGGAATATACTCAAGATTATGAAAAGTCTGAATCACCGAATTCATCTTAAAGATCATGCCGCCCTCCTTTTGTCTGGAAAAATAAATCAGATCGGAGATATCCATGCGGTATTTCACCTGAAACAGCTCCTCAAATCCGGAAAACTCCTCAAAATTCAAATACAGAACCTTTCTGGTCTCAGCGAGGATCTCTCCCAGCGCAAGCGCGAAAGAAGTCTTTCTTGTGCGCCCGATCGGAGAATAGACCGCGTACAACTTCGTGCTTTTCGCGTTTAACGAAAGAATGTGCGGCTGCGGGTGATCCTGCACATAATATTCCATCACCTCAGACAGAATGTCATCCGACGACTGATACTTATAAATCAACGGATATCCCAGATCAGACATCTGTTCTCCCTCCGACAGAATAATTGTGCGGCTAATCGGCAGATCTCGAATCTCATTACACATCGCCCTTGTCGAAATTAGCAGAATCTCAATCGGATTTTCCTTCGCAAATTTCTCCAGACTCTCCACATTTGTAAATGCCTGCACTTCAAACGGCGTCGTTTTACGCTCATTCAGATATTCCGTAAGATTACATGCGTACGAAGCCTCCAGATCACAAACTGCAAAAACACTTTTTTTCATACAAACCTCCCAATTATTTTATAGTGATATCTAAATAATATCGTGCCGAGAGTGCGGCAGCAAAACTATCACATTTCCCTTGTCCTTCCCTGCGGCATCTGTCAGCTTCCAAAAGTGTGAATGTTTCATAACAGTCTTATTTCAAGTCAGACACCAGAGAATCCCAATCAGCACTGGCACTGAAAAGCAAAACTTCGCGTATTCCTCCACCCCTTCCAGATAAGATCTCCATCTGCCGCTTTCCTGGTAAGCGACAACAAATTCCCAAAAATAACGAATCCGTTTCCGCAAAATATGTCTCCGCCACATGATCAGCAATGAAAGCACTCCGGCGGCAAACAGAGACCGCAGCATACAGCCTGCCGCGCCCGCGGGCCCCAGAAATCCTCCAAGCACACAGAGCAGTTTGATATCTCCCGCTCCGATCATTCGAAAATAATACAGTATCCCGAGGACCAGTGCCGGCAGCAGCATGCCTCCCAGGAAAAATATCACGCCAAGAATCCCCCGCAAAGCAACCTGACAGGTCAGCCCCATCCCCAGGCCTGCCGCTATCAGCGCGTTCGGAATCTTCCCGGACGATAAATCACACAAAGCAGCCATCATGGCAATTCCTACAAGCGAAACAATCTGAATTTCTCTGATACCAGTTCCTCCTCTCTTTTCTTCCTTCCCTGGCAGCTTTTCTTCGTTAAAGCCAGATCTTTTCCGCCAGGCTCCACCAAAGCAATCTTTTCCACCCATTCTGCCCGATCAAGCTTTTCTGCCAGCTTTCCAGGCCAGGTCACTCCGCAAGCCCAGCCGTCAAGCTCACCTTTCATCGCAAGTTCCATATCATGCATCTTATTTTTATCATGCAATATGATATCTAATATCTGTTTTTGAATCGATGCAGAAGTGATTATAGCACAGTTTTTTGTTTTGTAAATATGATATGTTGATTTTTTTCAAGTTTGTGATTTACATACAAAAAACCGAGGGGACGAACCCCTCGGTTTTTGTGGATTAAAACGAATAATCAATTGTGGTATCAAATTATGAAATTATATCAGGCGGCATCGGTTATTCCAATGCCGTTCTCTTTCAGCTCTCTCTTTCCATGTACCTCATATAGCTCACAACCATCATCGCAATCTTAAATGTAAGCGCGTCATCAAATACACGAATATCCAGTCCGGTAGTTTTCTGCAGCTTCTCCAAGCGATATACCAGCGTATTTCTGTGAATATAAAGCTGTCTGGCCGTCTCCGACACATTCAGATTATTCTCAAAAAACTTATTAATCGTTGTAATAATCTCTTCATCAAACGTATCCGGTGTGTCTTCACCAAACACCTCTCTCATAAACATCTGACAGAGCGGAATCGGCAACTGATAGATCAGGCGGCCAATCCCCAGCGAATTATACGCGACAATCGATTTTTCCTCATAAAAAATCTTACCAACATCAAGCGCCATCTTCGCTTCTTTGTAGGAGCGGGATACCTGCCGGATCTCTTTCGCAATTGTTCCATATGCTATCTTTGCATTCGACATTGCCTCTGTATTTAACATGTCACGCAGCATTTTTGCTGTACGTTCCACATCAGCATAGGTCTCTTTATCAGAAAGCTGCTGTACCAGAATAATACTCTTCTCATCCACCTCTGTGACAAAATCCTGCGGCTGGCTGCCAAATAATCCCTTCACGATCTCTTTTGCCGTGCCGTCCTTTTCATTTTTTGTCTCAATCAGATAAACAATCCTGCGCGCGTCCGTGTCGATATGCAGCTTCTTCGCGCGATTGTACACGTCCACCAACAGCATATTGTCCAACAAAAGATTCTGAATAAAATTATTTCGGTCATAACGTTCTCTGTATGCCACAATCAGATTCTGAATATGGCTGACCGCTACACGTCCCATCGTATAGGCATCGTCTGTCTTCCCGTCCGATATCAGAATATACTCCAGCTTCTTATCATCAAAAACCTTAAAAAAGTGAGAGCTTTGAACCACCTGACTGTCAGCAGGCGAATCAACAAACTGAGTCACTGCCTCCGGCGAAACTGTCCCGGCGCCGGACGTAGCGGCCACCTCGCCCCCATCCGCATCCATGATCGTAAAATTCACATGGGTAATTGTGTACATCTCTTCAATCGTATTCTGTAAAATCTGGCTAGAAATCATGAAAACCATCCTTTTCTGTAAAGTTAGTCACTGTCCATAGAATTGCTCACTATCCGTATCTTGCTTTTTACTGCCCCCTGCCATAATAAACTATTTTGAACTTTTTGACAAGATCAGTTAGAAAACGTTTTTCGCCGCAAAACACCTTACCAGGTCCTGTGCAATCGGATAGGGGGAATCCTCTCACCCTATCCGCTGCGCGGGGCGCGTGTGGCGTAAGCCACAAAACACCTTACGCGCCCCTGCGCATAAAATAGAATCCCGCAAGGCAGGATTCTATTTACGCAATTTCTATATTGTAAATATCTCAGAACCGGAATATCGCTACGCCATATCTCGGCAGATCATACGCAAACGAAAACGGTTTCCCATCGCATTCCTGCTTCACAGCCTTATAAACCTCCGGCTGTTCCTTTCCGGTGCCGCCAAATTCCGCAGCGTTGCTATCAAGCACCAGCCGGTACTGCTTTCTCCTCATGACACCAACCCGGTAGTCCGGCCGGTCCACCGGCGTGAAATTGATCACAAAAAGCAAGTTATTTTTCCCATTGGCCGAATGACGCACAAAACTGAAAATGCTGCGCGAATTGTCGTCCGGGTTGATCCACTCAAATCCGGCCGGATCGCAGTCCTGCTCGTAAAGGCAGGCATTCTTCCGGTAAAGCTTCAGCAGCGCGCGCGTATAATTCTGCATCTGTGCATGCCGCGGCTCAGAAAGCAGGAACCAGTCAAGCTCCCTCTCCTCGCTCCACTCCCGGAGCTGCCCGAAATCCTGCCCCATAAATAAAAGCTTTTTGCCCGGATGCCCGATAAAGAAGGAATAGCCGCACTTTAAATTCTCAAATTTATCATCATACAGCCCCGGCATCTTGTTCACCATGGAACACTTCAGATGCACCACCTCATCATGAGAGAGCGGCAGGATGTATTTTTCTGAATAGGCGTACGTCATCGCGAACGTCATCTTATTGTGGTTGTACTGGCGGAAATAGGGGTCAAGCTTCATATATTCGAGGAAATCATGCATCCAGCCCATATTCCACTTCATGGTAAACCCAAGTCCGTCATCCTCCGGACGGCTCGTTACCTTCGGCCATGCGGTCGACTCCTCCGCGATCATCATAAAGCCCGGATAGCGCCCCACCAGCACACTGTTCAGATGTTTGAAAAACTCGATTGCCTCCAGATTCTGATTGCCGCCGTACTTGTTTGCCACCCACTGGCCGTTCTGCCGACCATAATCCAGGTACAGCATCGAAGCCACCGCGTCCACACGCAGCCCGTCCACATGAAACTCATTGATCCAGTAGATCGCACTGGCAATCAGGAAATTCTTCACCTCGTATTTGCTGTAATCAAACACCTTGGTACCCCAGTCCGGATGTTCGCCCTTACGCGTGTCCGCATACTCGTACAGGCAGGTACCGTCAAACTCGGCAAGTCCCTGCGCGTCGCGCGGAAAATGCGCCGGCACCCAGTCCAGAATCACACCGATTTTATTTTTATGCAGATAATTTACCAGATACGCGAAATCAGCCGGCGTCCCATACCTCGAGGTAGGCGCGAAATACCCCGTCACCTGATATCCCCAGGAACCATCAAACGGATGCTCCGAAATCCCCATCAGTTCCACGTGAGTATAGCCCATATCTTTCACATAAGCGGTCAGTTCCTTCGCGAACTCGCGATAATTATAGTAACCGCTCTCATCCTCTCCATGCGGATGCCTCTTCCAGCTGCCCGGATGTACCTCGTAGATCGCGATAGGGCTCTTATCCTGATCAAATGTCTTTTTGCTCTCCTGCCAGGCAGCGTCCGACCAGATAATCTTTGTCAGATCCGCGACCCGCGACGCAGTCCCCGGCCGATATTCCGCATAATTTGCAAAGGGATCCGCCTTGTAAAGCTTCCTGCCGTCCGGTGTAAGAATCAAATATTTATACAACACACCTTCTCCCACGCCTGGTACAAAAAGGACATAAATTCCAAGTGGCTCCAGTCTCTCCATTGGATGGCTGTATTCATCCCACTCATTAAAAGATCCGACCAGCTGTACACGCTCGGCATGCGGAGCCCACACTGCAAAATAAGTGCCTGCCTTTCCCTCCCAGGTCATCGGATGCGCTCCCAGCTTTTTATAAATATCGTAATGCGCTCCCTGCCCGAACAGATACTGGTCAAGCTCACTGATAAATTCCTGCTTTATTTTGCCTCTGGTATTCTTCCGTGCGCCATTCTCCGATGCTGCCCCTGTTTTTGTCATTTTCCCTGCCATATCGCTTTCTCCTTGCAAAATAATGATATCTTCCGCTTTTTATACAAATGTGTGCAGATCGTTTTCCATTCAGAAACGCCTGACAGCATAAATATACGCATCAATTCTGCATCTTTTCAGTTATAAATATACTATCTATTCTCTTTACGCGCAACCATTTTCGTGATTTCTCACAAATGATATCTTCACTTATTACTGTATCAGGATGCACCGATTTCACCCGCTGCAAACACAATTCATAATACGTTTGCATACATGAACATACACGATTCCATAACCAGATTTTCTAATCCTTCACAAGCTTTCGAATTCTTTCATTCCTCTACAATAAAAATTCTGCCTTCTCCCGGACCCACCTGCGCAGTCAGTCTTCCATTTTCAAAGCCAATCGCCGCTCCGTCCTGCAGCCTTCCATCCATCACCGCAAATGTCTTTTCTGCCGCAGTATCTGTAATTTTCGCGGCATGACATGGCAGCTGCACCGTATGCGTCGCGTACTGATCGTCATTATTCACCATTACGATGGCCGTCTGATTCTGCCCGATCCGTGCGAACGCATACTGCCTGGTAGTCAGCAGCAGTTCCCGATAAGCTCCTTCCCCAATCACCGGATAGTCCCTGCGGCACTTGCCAAGGAACGTGATATACTCCTTCACTCCCGGCATTGGAGGATTCTTCTCCATTTCCTCCAGATTCAGATAAGGCCGCAGTGCCGGATCGCCTCCATTTGCTTTTCTCCCTTCTACGCCCCATTCCGATCCATAATAAATCGACGGAATCCCAGGCAGAGTGTAAAGAAGCGTATACACCGATTTCAAATGTCTCTTATCATTCAGTTTCGATACAATCCGATCTACATCATGATTGTCTACAAACGAGTACAGCACCCGTCCTCTGCAAAGGCCGCCATTTCCATCAAACAGCCGCCGTATCGTATGCGCGATTTCAAAATAATTATGATCATTATGCCCCGAATACAATCCCTTGTGAAGCTCATAATTGGTCACCGAATGCAGCATTTCCGGATTCGCCCAACGCGAATAATCCCCGTGAATCACCTCGCCCATCAGCCAGAAATCCTGCTTTTCATTGCCCGTCATCCACCGCATTTCACGCATGAAGTCAAAATCTAGGCAATCGGCACAGTCCAGACGGATGCCGTCAATATCAAATTCCCGAATCCAGAATCGAATCACATCAAACAGATAATCCTTCACCTCGCGGTTCTGCAGATTCAGATTCACCAGCTCAAAGCAATTCCGCCAGGCCTCATAACCAAACCCATCGTTATATGGGTTATTTCCCCAGAAATTAATGCCCTTATACCAGCCGCAATACCGCGATCCTTCACGGTTTTGCCGGATGTCCTGAAACGCGAAAAACTCGCGCCCCGTATGGTTAAACACGCCGTCCACCACAACCTTCAGCCCCAGCTCATGCGCTTTTTTTACAAACCTTTTAAAATCCTCATTATCGCCCAGCCTGCGGTCCACTTTCTTATAATCTTTCGTATCATAGCCATGCGTTGTCGACTCAAAAAGCGGCCCAATATAAATTGCGCCACACTCCAGAGCGCGGATATGCGGCAGCCATTTCTCCAACTCCACAAACCGGTGAACCACCTGCTCCTCTTTATTTTCAAATGGTGCTCCGCTCATTCCCAGCGGATACATATGATAAAAAACTGTATTGTCATACCAGACTGACATTATCCAAATCCTCCGTAATTAAAATACTCCCGGCAAAAACCAGACGTTCGCTGACTTCCAAAACTCAGTATCCGTATCATGAGAAAATCCCATACATAAACTGCCTCACAAGTGCGGAAATCTGCTGGCGATCCACCTTTTCCTGCTCTGCTGGATCGTGTTCATAATGAAGCAAAAAATACGAACTGATCGTACCGACAAACCCGATTGCGAACTGCCGCTGTCTGCCATTCATATTTCCCAGCTGATCCGCGGCCCTGTCAAATATCCGCACTACCATATCATAAAATTCCACCATATAAGGCTGAATCGTCTGATACGCCTCATTTCCCCTCGCCGAGTAAAACAGCGCCATCATCAACATATAAAAATGCCGGTCCTGCTCAAAAAAGCCGCAGAAAATATCCGCCAGCCAATGCAAAGCTTCCTCAATCCGCAGATCCTTCCGGCTTCCCAGATCGCTGTACATCCAGCGCAATGTATCAAAACGTTCCGCCACCAGTGCTTCCAACAGCCCCTTTTTACTCCCGAAATAATAATACAGCGTCGGTTTCGTAACACCAGCACGAACTACAATCTCCTGTACACCAACTGCGTCATATCCTTTTTCATAAAACAACTCACTCGCACACCGTAAAAGCCGGTTCCGGTTATCCTTCGTTTCCATACCGTCCATGTTTTCCATAGCCCCTCCATTTCACATCCATCAAAAAGATGGACGTTCTGAATGGAAACATACTACACTATCCTATCTGATTATACCGTTCGGTATATAAAAAGTCAACTTCTTCTTTCATCATCCTGTAATATTTTCTTTTTTACGATTTTCTTATTTTCATTACTTTTGTATTGCTTTCTACTACAATGTATTTATGGTTCATACCCCTTGCAATCAGTAAGGAATTATCCATCCTGTTGCTTAAGCTGTTAGAATGAGTAAGGCAACAGGTATGGCTCTTCCCAACTCAATTACAGGATTTGTATCTGACACATCCGCATTGCGTTCAGCGCATTCTCATGGCTTTCCGGCGTCACCCCCGCACAGCAGGACGCATCCACTGCAATCGGCACCTCCGGAAAGGCCGCCTTAAGAATCATCGCGTTCGAAATCACACAGATATCCGTGCAAAGACCAATCAACTCAATCGACTCCACAGCAGAATCCACAGCACAATTTTTTACTGCCTCCGGCAGCGACAGCGACCCAAACGACGGCTTGTCCACCACCATGCACCCTTCCACGTACACCTGCTTTGAAATATCCCATCCAGGCGTCCCTTTCACACAATGTACTACCGGCAGATTACGTCCCTCCTGCGTCTGTAAATACGCCTCAGAATGAGTATCCCGCGTATAAATTACAGCATCTTCGTTTTCGATATATTGATCAATTTTTCCCCGTACACGCTCTACAATCGAAACCGCTTCCTTCGTACCAAGCGCCCCGTCAATAAAGTCATTTTGCATATCCACTACAACCAAAACTTTCATCTCGCATATCCTTTCCGATAAGTTATTTTATGCGAAGAAAACCGCTTCGCATAATCTCCAGAATCTGGCGATTCTGTCGCTAACTTATCGGGTGAGAGTACGCAAGCTCTCCGCTGCCGCTCCGGTCGGTGCTTAACGAGCGCCACTGGCGCTCAGCACCCTCTCCTTCCGATAAGTTATATTACTCGCAGCAACCCCAACTGCTCGCTGACACTCGAATTATTCCGGTACAAGCGCCAGAAATTTCTTCAGGTAACATTATACTATATACTTTCAAAGAATGCATCATTTTTCATAAACCGGCTCGCAGGACCATTCAGCGCAGACAGATATCCGTGCAAGCTATGTCATAAGGTGCGTCAAAGCCGACAAATCCATTTCTTAAATCTGATTTTGTTTCATTCTATTGCATTTTTACGTAATCTCTGTTATCTTTATGAGAGCAATTATACTTTTATATAATTATACAAGGACAGTTTTTCATAACAATATCCATTCATCCAGGCTAATAAAATTAAATTAATATTCTATCCAAAAGCGAAAGAGATTTTATAATGTCAATTAATAAACAACAGTCCAAAACCCTTCCGAATAATAAAACAAACTTCAACAAACCATTTAGCCGCATTATTATGTGCTCAAAGTATTTCGTATCCACCATTTTTGCCCTGCTTCCTATTTTTGCCGGACAATCATCCATATATACATTCAACGCTCTTATTGAGCTTCTGCTCATCGTGAGCATATCAGATATTCTTGTACATAAAAAGCCTCTTCTGGCCAATGTGTTAAACAGCATTTTTATCGCGTTCTTTAATATCCAGATGGCGGTTCTCTTTTTCGCGAATATATATGTGGAAACAGTAATGCTCTCCAACCTGGCATCCATAGAAGACTTGTCTGGAAATGCCGGCGAATATTTAAGCGCAGTCGTTGTCGTTCTGATTTTTTCTTTTTTGCCAATCCAAAGTATCCAGTGCTCTGACGATAACACACACGGCACCAGACTTTTAAAAAAGCAAACCAAAAGGCAAACTCCGAGATGCTGGATTCTTCTGTCTGCAATAATCCTGGAAATTATTCTCCTATTGACTACAAATGTTGTATATTCTCCATTTGGGAACTATCTGATCCTGCTGCGGCAGGAATATCACATTTACCAAATTCGCCAACAGGTAGCCTCAGAAAGCTCTGACAGTAATTCAGAAAATGCAGCAGATACCTTCTATTCTTCAGATTTAGCCGACTACAGGGAAAAAGATTCTTCTCTTGCGGAAACGCCAAATATCATTCTGATATTCACAGAAGGCCTTTCGCAAAATATCATTGATGATGAGCGGGAAATTATGCCAAACATAGCCGCTTTTGAAGAAGAATCCCTGAATTTCACCGAATATTACAATCACACCTTCGCCACCTACCGCGGTCTGATCGGACAGCTTTATTCCGGCTATCAGATGGACAATCTCGATGAAAACAATCTGCTCTCTCTCCAAAGCATTCTCAGCGACCAGGGCTATCGTACCGTTTTTATTAACACAGAGCCGAATAATGAGGATTTTTCAGGTTATCTCGCCTCCATGGGATTTGACGAACTTCTCGGAGAGACAACCGATACTCTCAGCGGCAACGCGAATACGTACTCAGATAAAGAAGCTTACGAACTCCTATGGAACGAAGCAGAAAAGCTTTCCTCGACAGAAGATCCTTATTTCCTTGTCATTTATACCTTTGGTACTCACGCCTCGCTTGATAGCCCAGATGAGGTATTCGGAGACGGAAGCGACGCCGAGTTAAATAAATTTTATAACGCCGACTACCAATTCGGAGTGTTTTTCAATAAATTTAAGCAAAGTGATCTGGCCCAGGGTACCATCCTTGTTTTTACTGCTGATCATGCAACTTATCAGGACAGCAAATTTGCCTCTGCATTTCCGGATTATGAGCGTATCTCCTCTCAGTTGGACGAAATCCCGCTGGTCATCTACTATCAGGGCATTGAAGCTGAAACCATTTCGGTCAATGGGCGTAATTCTCTGTGCCTCGCACCTACTATTCTGGACTTCCTGGATATCAGCGCACCCAACTACTTTTTAGGATCAAGTCTTTTTGCTGATCCTTCAGAGAATGTGAGCTTTGATACCATTTTTTACTGTGAAATCAGACCCATTTCCACGTTAAATGGAACGATATCCAGCTTATCAGAATCCGATGAAACCTGGTTTGACGAAAATCTGCGCCTGTATTTCACAGCCAAATTGTCCTCTCCTTCAGAGTCTTACCTGGAGTCCGTCAGTACCCTCGTTGTTCGCACAACAACGAATCTTTCCAACAATGGCCAAAAACTGGAAATTACCTACACTCCCGATGAAAGTGAAACCTATACTCATTACTGGTTCCCTGTCTGGAGTACCGAAGATGGTCAAGATGATCTGGTGTGGTATAAAGCCAAAAAGCAAAGTGACGGATCCTGGCACATCAAAATATCACTATCGGACCACACCTTGCATGGAGAATTAAATATCCATGTATATGGCGGAAGCAGCGACGTTGAAGAATGTCTGGATGTTACCAGTATCATACTCCCTTAAATACTCAACCTGCTATTAATCCGAGTATGAACTTTTTCGATTTCTGCTTTCCCTCACCAGTTCAAAGCGCAAGCGTATAAACTGCGAAAATATCCTTTTTCTGAAGCAACAAAAACAGAAATACAACTTTTACCTTCGCTCATATACATCATGCTGATTTAACCGCGTATGAAGTAAGAGCTTCACATAAAATAAACCTTTCTTTAATAAATAAAAAAGCGCCCCATCACGAGACGCTTACTCTTTACCGCAAAATCTTGAAATTTAGCAGCTTTCCTTCATGAGACATCGGGGATTCGAACCCCGGACAACTTGATTAAAAGTCAATTTGCAGAATTCAGAAAAGCCCGTAATTACGGCATTTCTGCGTCCTTGTGTGGGCTACCTGTGTCCTACAAATTTCAATCTGTATCAATTCTACACTACAAAATAATGACTGCCTTTTTGTTTTTTTTTAAATTTGAGACGTTCAAGAAAGGGCTTTTTTCATTTTCGCGCTACTTCCGGGGTTAAGTGTGCCGCCGGGGTGCTTTCCTGTAAAGGGATGCCCCCGGTCATGCTGCCGGGCTTGTCCTGCACCTGCATGATGATATATAAGCTTGTGTTCGCCTGTTCCTGTAACGTGTCAGTGAAGCATCCAGAAGCGCAAACAGACAATAAAAAAAGAGAGGCAAGCAATCTTTCCTTACATCCATTTCAAGCGTCTCATGCGCCCATTTCAGCTTTCAGTTCACTCTTGTATTTGTAATATGTATTCCTTGCGACTCCTGCCAGTTTCATAGTATCAATATCATTAAGACTACCGTCAAAATTCTTAGAATGTTTCTTGATAATCTCTTTGACTGCAATTCCTTTCTTTGTGGTCACTGTAGCACCTGGCGCGCGTCCTACCTGTTTACCTGCCGCTTGCGCTTTCCGTACACCCTCGGAAGTTCTCTGATGCAGGAAGTCAACCTCTGCTTGCGCCGTCTGAAATGCAATTTCAATCTGTCTTTCCGCTAACTTCATCAGATATTCATTGACCGCCTGTAAAATGATATCCACATCACCGCCTGTCATACTCACTTTTGAGTTTAAAGCATCTCTATAGCAGGATGTGTTGATGTGTGGCTCTTTGATGAAAACCAATTCAACGCCTAAATCATAAAGCATCTTGTAGGTTTTGAAGCCTTCTTCTGCATTCCTTGACATTCTGGAAACCTCATCAAACACCAGTGTAACATTCGTTCCCTTTGCCCTATCACGTTTCACCTGTTCAATCAATTTCGTAAACTTCGGGCGGTCTAATGATGTGCCTGTATACGCTTCACTAATAATCACAGCGTCCGGGTAAAGTCTCTTGATGTTCTCAATCTGTCTTTCGATTTTCTGTTTCATCGTTGAAATTCTGCAATAGCCGTAAATCTTTGTCATGGTATCTTTCCCCTTTCAATTTCTGTTTTGTATTTATTTAAACGAACGTTTTATTTGATACTTTAATTATACTCAAATATCAGCCATTGTCAAGGGATTTTTTGATACTATTTTTAACAACGTTTAAATTGATACTTTTAAAATCTGCCTGTATCAATTTAAGACTCCGACTGTTGCACCCTCCTTTCCTGTAGAATCATAGTTATAAATAACCGTTAAGGGAAAACCGTATTGACCGACTGCCATACTATAAAGCAATCCGTCACAATCTCACCTGCTCCAATCTCTAATAAATCATCTGCGGTCACTTCCTGCACTTCCATTTCCCGGCGTGATCTTGTCCGATGGATGCAGCAGAATTTAGTGCCGTAATTTGTCCTGCAGTTATTCCTCACGCGCGTGTGCGTAGTGCATCTGTTATTCTGGTATCATTGATTCTTTTAATTATTGCATTGTAGATAATACCAATTAGACAAAATAGCCCTAAAGCATTCTATTTGCCCCGTACAGCCATTTCAACCTTTTGATGGTAAATCCCTCGGCTTATCTGCTTTGCGTTCGTTTACGGTCAAAATACAAGGCGGTTTTGCTCTTTTCCGTCTGATATTTTGACAGTTTGGAGCGGATACCGCCTTATTATCTGGTTATTCTTCCTGTAACGATTCTGCAGCTGACTTAAGCAGCGATAATGTACCATGATACTTAATTCGGGTGTGGAACAGGTGCGCCGCTGATCTCACCTTGTGCGCTGCCTGTGTCCATGGCAAACGTTGACGCAATTCATATAGATAGAATCTTCTCTGTTCTGGTTTCGCCTGTCTGGAATACTTCAACAGGTCTTTCACCGTCATTTCACGTAACATAGCCGTCATGGAATTGAATAGCATGACTTCACGTTCCCGGCTGCATACCATTTTATATAACTCCGTCAATTCTTTCTGGGAGATATAGCTTGCTAAGATGTGTCTGCTGTCTAACAAACCGTCAGAAGTCAAAAACAGATTCGGGAAATCAGTAAAATCAATAATTACTGATTCACCGTCAATCAATTCTGCATCAGAAAATCGGTCTGCTGCTATTGATAGATAGCCGTCTGGAAGTTCTTTCACCTCCAGAAGCTTTCTTAATGACAGATACGGTTTCTGTAACGGTTCTCTACTCTTTATTAAATCAAATATCATCTTATCTGCTGCTGATGCACTCATACTAATAAACCTCCGTAAAATCTCGCCCAAAATCGCATTTGAGAATCACACCTTAACAAGTCTACCTTTAAAGCTTTTAAATTGAATTTTGACCGTTTCGCGCCCTGTGTACCGTTGTTTCTGGCGTCCTGCTCCACTTCATCCAGAAAATGCCAGGTGGGAGCAGGATGTCCGGGTTAATCAATCTTTAGGGGGGAGTGCGTAACCGTTTTGCGCTGTTGCATACGTAAACGCTTTGACAAAATCCTCGCCCATCTTCTGTTCTTCGTCCCACTTCTGTTTTGCTTCGGTGAGTGCTGACTGTTCGTCCGGTGTCAGAAGATAATTATTGCGTACTGTCTTGTCATTGCCCCCAGCTTTTTCGAGCAGATTTTTCATCCGCCTTTTGGTTTCTGCCCTTTCGTTTTCGCGTCTCGCTAACTCACGCTGTCCTTTGAGCCAATCGCTTTCTCCCGGCTGAATCCGATACGGATTATACTGATCAAACATATTAGTTACCTACCTTTCTTCTCTGAAAAATTAATAGTTGCATCTATGTAAAATTAATAGTTACCGTCTTGCGGCGGAGAACGATAATTGATCTGGTAATCTGCCAGAATCAGCCGCAAAATCCAGTAATCAGACTCTTCAAACTCGCCGTTCTCATCACTGATAATATCAAGCACTTTATCATCGTCGTGATCGTTTACATCAAACAATATCTTCAACTCATCGCGGCGCGCTCGTATCTGCTCCGGGGTCATTTTCTTCTTAGCCATTTGCTCACCCTCAAAAATCTGCTACAGGTGGCTCTAACGGCTCTGTATCTGCATCTGCGTTGCTTGTAGTGTCTGTGATACCATACCGCCGCGCAATATCATCTATTGACTGTGTACGCTTCGGTTCTTCTGCCTTAGCAGCTCCCGGCATATTCCATCCGTGCCGCCGATTCAAGCAGCCAAGGATACCGACAGGATTTTTCTTGCCAGAAACAAGCATATTACTTAGTGATTCTTCGTTAAAATCGTGCAATTTTTTATAAACGTCGGAGTGTGAAGAATTAAGCCTATACTCACCGTTCCCCCAACTATAGATTGTATCCCTTGAAATTCCGGTCATAAGCGAGAAGCCCATAACAGAAATTTCTTTGTCATACTCGAAACAGAGATTGATATAAATATTGCAGATTCTATCAATAGTTTCGTAATCGGAATAATCAATACAGGCGTTTTTGTTATTGTATTTCACACAAGTATCATCTGCCTTAAACAGATTATTGTAAATATACATCAGGCAAGCATTCCACTTAGACTGCGTTTCCTTTGACATATCCTCAATACCTTTTTCGGCTATGTACTGGTCTAAATACACCATGATGCCATGCTCATATACCTCCGCGCCCGATGCGGTTTTAATTGTATTCGCCATTGCTTTACCTCACCCCCTATCTGCGTATTTGTACGGTTTCAAAATCTTGTGAATTTTTTTATGACATTCCGGGCAAAGTGTAACTAAATCATGCTCAATATCCTCATGCCCTATCCTGTCATAAGTAATATGATGCACCTGCAACCTGCATTTGTCTGTTTGCGGTCTGCCACAAGCTGCACACTGGTAATGGTCAATTTTGCGTCTTAATTCCGCTGTCTGCTGCCATTTCCACGAATGAATATACTCCTCATATTTACGGCTATGTAATCTCATGCTATCACCTCCATTAACTCAACCTGCTCGTCAGGTAGTGCAACTCCTGCGCTATAAGGCTAAGTTGTTCAATAAGCATATCCATCTGCGCCGCCTGATAGATTTCCTTGCTGGTTGCCGAACCCAAACAGGTGCGGTGTTCATGAAAATCCGCAATCCTTTTTTCTGTAAGTTCACAAGCTTCGTTTCTCGTTTCTGACATAATTAACCATCCTTCCTAAAATCCCGTTAAGGGAAAACCGTATCGTGTTTTATTTTAGTTTGCAATTGCTTGTTCTGAGTTTTGTGCAAAATATGCATTTTTTATGTAAAGTCCCTATAGAACAATTTTTCAAAACTTTACATGAGATTTGCACATTTTGCACAGTTACTTATTATGCAAAAGGTAACATTTCATCTGGTTGAATCTCCGTGAATATATCAATCACATATCCGGCAATAACATTTTTCACTGTTGCGCCGTTTACCGTCCCGGTATCCTTGAAAATTCCTTTGGTCTTTAAGTCTGAAAAGAAATTACCTTTGCTTTCAATTCCTTGACCGTTTGATCTGCACCATTCGGCATAAGTTTTATAAGCATCCCCGGCTTTACAGTTACCTTTACTTTCAATCAGGCATTCGTCTATGAATTTCTGTAGCTTATCTGAGTCATGCTGATATTCTTCGGTGTCTCTGGTCACTGATTCGGGCGGCTTCAAACCATCTGTTTTATACTTGTAATAGCCCTCAATCATCCAGTTCAAAATGCCCGATGCTTCACTACGTAATTTTTCCTTTAACGTTAAGTCCTGCTCCGACTCGGCAAAATGCCTATTGAATGAAAGAACCTTTATTCTGCCTGATTTAAAAATTGTCGGGTCTGTGATGGTCGGCAAATAATTTGTGTTCAAAATCAACTTGAATTTTGGAATGAACGAAAATTCATTTTCATACAAATGTCTTGCCGTTATTCGATCTCGCCCTGTCAGCGCCTTTACAAGTGCAGAATCAAATAGCATCCTTTTCTGCGGCTCTGACGCAATCACAAGCCGCGCTCCTGCCAGTTTGGCTATATCGGGTGAAGCTGTCCGTGAATCTTTGTTCTGCTTCACAGCTAACGTTTCTGGTGATATGGTAGCTGCGTAATCACCTAAAATATAATTTGATGTCTCTGTTATTGTGCTTTTCCCGTTTCTAGTCGATGCCCCATAAAGAAAATACATCTGTTCCTCTTTGGTGCAGCCTGTAAGACAATATCCCAACAGCTTTTGCAGGTAATCTATCTTCCCTGTATCTCCCTCAAATATTTCGTCTAAGGTCTTTTCCCATAACTGATATTTTGCCGCCGGGTCATAGTTCGTGCCGCTCACCTTAGATATCAAATCATCTGGTCTGTGTTCCCGGAATAATGGCTTAACTTCGCTCAAAACAAGCGTACCGTTAAGACAGTTAAGCAAATAATCGTCTGCGTCCATCTGCTCGGAAGTAAAGCGGTTTATTTCCCGGCTGTCATTTACTATCGTGTTACGGACTCTATATGATGTTAAGCTGACAGCATACTTTAAATATGCGGTTCTGCGCTCTCCGTCCAGATTGCAGCTTACAGCATATTTCAAAAAAGCATCTGCCAATTGCTTACAGCATCCACGCGCCGCCATTCCTTCATAATCACGCTGCCACATGATGCCGTCATAATGCATCCAGTCTTTGACGGTCGGACTATATCGGCATTCATCCTTGAATACCTCGGCAAATAGTCTTGATGTCCCCATATCGTTAGCCGGGTAATTATTGCAAGCGTCCAGCTGCTCTAACTTCCGCACAAGAGATTCACTCCCGGCTGTAGCTGATACGGTTTCCTGTAACGGTCTTTCCTGCTCCGTCTCCCGGCTGACAAGCTGCTCAAATTCTTCTTTCGTGTGTCCTGCCGCAAAATAGTCTGATACATCACCATGTGGTAAATCGGGCATAGGGGTAATAATTTTTACAGATTTTGCTATTATGCCGATGTCCTTTGATGCCCTTGCCGCCACTCTCGCGCCCGGTGGGTCATTGTCCGCCAGAATAACGACTCGTGCATCCCTGAAAATCTCGGCATAATTTTTCTGCCAATCCCCTTCACTCCCGTATGTAAGTGATATGTAACCGTTAGATGTAAGTGTGTTTACATCCTTTTCACCTTCGGGCAAAAATATCATCTCGCCGTTCGTAATTGCCTTGCTTATAGCTTTAAGCCCTTGTGGTATATACAGTGCATTAAATGCCTTTCTTCCGCCGTACTCGCGTAAGCTATATTTAAATTTTCCGTCTCGCATCATTCCCATTTTCATATCTTTGTTGTCTAGACGGAGTTTCGTAAAAGCATAACCATCACCGTTAATAAAAACGTAATCATACCGTTCTTCTACTTTTCTTCCCTCACGTTTTTCTACGTAGTGTTTCCACGCTTCGTCCTGTGAGTGCCTATCCTCATAAAATAAATCAGATTTTGCAAGCCCGACTGCTGTCAACACCTCTTCACACGTACACCCGGCATGACACTTTATTAATGTCCCCCTGTTGCCTTTTGTAATCGTCAGAGACGCTTTATTATCGGAATGTGCAGGACAAATACACTGTGCCTTGTCTCCGTACCTGCGGCTTATCTTGAAGTGTTGTAAAAATTCTTCGTAAGTCATTTTGTCACCTCTGCGCGGTATGCCCGGATAAGTTCGCTTACTTCGTCAAGCCCGGTCTGTACTGCTTTTCCAATCTCGTCAAAATCTCCGTGTTCCGTCCGCGCTTCGTCTACAATCTCATACGTTTTCTGTAACGTATTCTGCAACCTGTCCAAGCTGTCTACGCCGTCTCTTTCCATTGCATCCGGGTAGCCTGTAAGGTTCTGGAAAGGTATCTTATAAATCACATAAGTATACTGTGTACTGCCTTTAACCTTTATCGCTTGCCCCCATGACACAAGCCCCTGTTGTAACCAGACTCTTACCGTCTGTGGGTCTACGCCTAACACCTGCGCCGCTTCTTTGACCGTGATAGTTCCCGGAATAGGCTTGATGTTTTTGGGTATCTTCAATTCTGCTGTCACGTCTCCGCTCCCTCCTGCTCTGCTGCCAGTTCGTCAATGATTGTTTTGATCTGCTCTTTTTCAGTTTCGGGAAGTTCGAACCTTAATTTGCGCGAAAAATTACTATCACGCATACCCATCTTTGCGGCTATTCTCCACAAACTGATATTTTTTATCCGTGCATAATCCCTTATATCTTTGTTACACATGGTAATCCTCCTCGTAATTACTGAAAATTGTTCTTGACACCCTCTGCAGAAAGATGTAGTATATATTTGATAACAACAATGTTTCTGTTATCGAATCTCATTATAAACGTTTAATTAATAGATTCAACAGAATTATCAATAAATTATATTATTTGATAATTTATTATTGACTGTTATCAAATAATTTATATAGGTAGGGGGAATTGTATGACGTATAATTCGGATGCTTTGAAAAAGTATTATCATTCAAATTATCTCAAACAGCGTACTAAAAACTTAGTTTATCTCCGTGAAGAGATTGCACATTTGACGCAAGCGCAATTTATTAAGGAAGTAGGGTTTACAAAATCTGATATTTCCAATCTTGAAAGCGGAGATAAAGACTTATCATTATTTCATATGCAAGCGTACAGATGTTATTTTGAAAGCAAATATGGAATAGAAGTATCGGTTGATTACCTAATGGGTTATACAGGAATAATAACAAACGACAATGCTAAAACCGAAAGAGTCTATGGACTATCGGAGCAGGCAGTAGAAAATTTAAAGAATTATAATAAAGAATGGAAAAGACTATTAAACCATCTTATGACCGCTCCTGCTCCTCCAGATACGTACTGCGATACGCTGCTTAAATTTCTTATTCAAACCATATCTAAATACGGAATGATTGATGATATGATTTACTACGAAAAACACGAAACGGAAACACCTAATATTTATAGGAAGCTTTCCGGGGTAGATAACAATAGCGTCAAAGATTATCTTGCCAGTGAATCATTTAAGAAAGTATTGCAGGAAGTTCGCAAGAATCCGCCTAAAGATGATAGTGAACCAGAACTGTTGACAGCGCACTGCAATAAAGAAGAAACGGAGGATGAATCATGAAAAATCCTAACGGTTACGGGTCAATCTATAAGCAATCCGACCGCCGCCGTCGTAAACCTTGGCGTGTAGTAGTCACTACAGGATGGACTACTAACGCCGTTACAGGAAAAGCCGTACAGACAAAAAAGACTATCGGCTGCTTTGAATCCAGAAAAGAAGCTGAAATCTATCTTGCGGAATTTAATAAAGCACCGTGGGACATTGAAGCCCGGACAATCACCTTTGCGGAAGTATACGAAAAATGGTCTGCTGAATCTTTCCCGAAACTGTCTAAAGGTTCTGTGGATGGATACCGCGCCGGGTACAGGGTAGCCGCTCCACTCGCTAATATGAAAATGATAGACGTTAATCTGTCTGCTATGCAATCCGTATTAGATGGATGCGGGAAAAATACTCCCATCCAGAAACGCTATAAAGGTCTGCTGTCTCAAATGTTCGACTATGCTGTGAAACATGATATTGTCCCGGCTGACAGAAACAAGGTGCAGTATGTGGAGATTGATAAAGACTTGAACCCGAACGCGCTTGACCGTCAGCCGTTCAGTGCAGAAGAAATTGACAAGCTGTGGAGCAGGACGGACGTTCCTTACTGTAACGTGCTTTTAATGCTAATCTATTCGGGAGTGCGTATAGATGAATTGCTTGATCTCAAAAAAGAGGATGTGCATTTAGGCGAACAATGGATTGACGTTAAAAAATCAAAAACAGATGCAGGTGTCCGTATTGTACCGATAGCTGACAAAACCTTGAAGTATTTCGAATACTGGTACAACCTTAATGATTGCCCTTATCTTATCAGTACAAGCAAGGGTGGCAAGATGCTCTATTCAAATTTCCTGCGCAAATACTGGAATCCTATCATGACGGAATTTAACATGAACCATAAGCCCCACGACACAAGACACACCTGTGTTAGTCTCTTGACCGCCGCCGGGGTAGACGAAAGAATCATTGAAAAGATAGTAGGACATAAAGGAAGTACCGTTACAAGAGACGTATACACGCATCTGACACGGGAAACGATGCTTGCAGCTATTAACCAGATTTAATGATTGCAGCCCGGTCTTAGTTGATCGGGCTATTATTTTTCTTTAAAGAATCGTGTCTTTCAGTTCGGATTCCTGTTTCTCAATCACGTCAATACCTTTTGAAAACTTTTCAGCACGTTTAACGGTTTCACGTCCAACACCATATTCATTGGCAAGACGCTGAGCGGTTCCGCTGTCTTTCTTTTTATTTGATTTTGGTAAAGGCTCATTTTGAGCCTTTACCGTTTTGCTCTGGTTTCCGCGAAAACCGTCTGATGCTCCGTGTGCCATTTTCTCACTTTCATATCTCTTCCCAAGCAGATAAGTTTTCTGCTCGTTCGAAAGATTTCTCCTACCAAGCTAATTATTGCAAGCCCACGACATAAAAAAATCCAGTGCAGCTTTACCAGAACCGCACTGGAATTTTCAGATTTACCACAATCCTCTTTTTAAAACAAGATGCTTATTATCTTATAGTGATTCCTCCTTTCTCCGCTGCCGTTCAGCAGTCCGAAATACAATTTCCATGAATTCCTTTACTCTAGGCAATCTCTCTGCATCTTCCATAATCTGCGCTTTCATTTCTACAAAATCTTCATCTGACATTATCGTTAAGGATTCAACCATTTCTATAGCCATTTTGGTAGTTTCATTCTCATTCATGATCTCACCGCCTTTCTTCTGGCGCGTTCCTGCTGCTTGCCAAGAATAACGCCAAGGTGGAATGCATCCAGCACCATCATATAATTGCGGTTAAATGAATCAGGATAAGCCGCCCTCAGATCTTCCAGTAATGGTCTGATCTCGGGTGATTCCACGCTCTGATAACCTAACAGTCTCATAGTCTCGTTTTTCTGGTAACGGTTCTGTTTATCCATTGCCTTTCCTTTCTGCCGGGTATATGGTATAATTCCACCTAACCCGGTCTTTGATGTGTCCTTTACTCGGGTTATGCCCCTGCGGAAGTTGCAGCTTCTGCAAGGGCTTTTTCTTTACTGCCTAAAAACGATTTTTTTGTGTTCTGCGTAACAATCAGCTGCAAGCTGCATAGCCATTACAAAACCACCATAAAATGCCTGTTCCTGCACTTCTGAGATATATTCATAAAGCAATGTATTTTTTTCTTCCTGCATAGATTCAATAACAGAATATGCAGATTTCTGCTTTTCGGTCGGCTTATGTATTCTTTCAAGCCATAAATTGAAGTGATGGTCAATCAGGTTTTTAGTCTCCTGCATACTTTCCCTTTCTCCCGGCTCTCAACCTGCCGAACGGTTAAACTTAAACTGTTCAATTCCATTGCTTAACAGTACACCGTATAAAGATGTTTCATCCCATGCCGGGACATCTCCGCTTGTTACCTCGTTAGAACTGTTCAGGTAATGCAGAATCTTATCGAATCTCTTTGCATCCTCTTCACTAATGTATACCTGTAAGCTGATTGTTTTTCCCATTGTGAACTCCTTTCTGTTTGAATCAGATATGCTTGTTACAGTAAATAATATACACTTAATTTTGTGTATAGTCTATTGATTTTATGCACAAAGTTTTGTGCTTGTTTTGTGGAATGTTATGCACTTGATTTTGTGCATATGATATGATATATTTGTTTATGATAACCATTATGAATAAAACTTACAGAATGGAAGTGACGTTATGCCGATAAGCTACCAGAAATTATTTGACCTGTTGAGTGAAAAAGGATGGTCTACCTACAGAATCCGAAAAGAAAAGCTGATGGGACAAGGAACGCTCACTGCATTAAAGAACGGAACGGGCGGTCTTGATAGCAAAACTATAGCAAGGCTCTGTGAAGTCCTCGACTGTCAGCCGGGGGATATCATGGAGTACATCTCGGATAAAGATAGCCATAAATAAAACACCATTAAGGAAAAGCCGTGTCGTATTATCCGATGCGGTTTTTTCTTATCCAATAAAAAAGAACCGCTGCGCCCCTATGTGCGTTACGGTTCTCATTCACGGCTATTCATATAGACAGACGGGAAACATATTAGAAGCCTGTTCCGGGCTTTGCATAAACATTAGAATTTCAAGCCTGCATCCTCATAGACTTCTTTAAGATATTCTTCAACATCTTCAAGCTGCCATACATGGTCTCTTACATAATCAAAACTTCCCCATATACTTAACCCGGTTGACAAATCTACTGCATTATACCCGGTCATGCGTTCACCGCCGTATTCTACAACTGCGCCGCCGCACAAGTAATGAGAAAATCCCTTATTCAACTGTATTCCTACTGCATAAGCTTTCTTTCTAAGTGTTTTTTTCACTATACATAATTGTTTACCTCTTTCTTTCTGTTGGAAATTCTACAAGTGAAATCATAGGGATTTTCCAAGCCTTGCCACGCCTTGCCTTACCAGACCGCGCCAAACCCTGCCATGTAAACTATTATGTTTTGTGCTATGCTCTTCTGTGCTGTATTACATCTGTCATTGCTATATGCCGTTTGTAAATAGTATATCATCATACCATTTAATTTCAAGTCTAAAAAACAGAAAACCATTTAAAAGAATCTTATCCGCATTATACCACTCATGAACCTGCAAGAAACACCGTTAAGGAAACCGTATCGACATAGCCAGGTACGGTTTTTTCTTTAATGGTATTTGTTTATAAAAATTTAATAATTTGCAAAACTTGATGAAAATTGACAGGTCACTTTACGCCGCTTTTGTGTGGGCTACGTGTGCGCTACGTGTGTCCTACCGTCAAAAAAGTAGGGCTATTTGTGACAATTCTTTGAAATATGTCCAGACAACAAAAAAGCCCCAAAACCCTTGATTTTAAAGGATTTTTGGGACTTTTTGCAATGAGACATCGGGGATTCGAACCCCGGACAACTTGATTAAAAGTCAAGTGCTCTA
>JAJBVE010000124.1:3537-5450 GCA_020859995.1 Clostridiales bacterium | reverse complement strand
ACAGGTAAAACTGAGGCGGTGCTTATCATCACGATAGGCACCGCCTTTTTCAGTCTTTCTTATAAAACATGGTTTCGTAGCCGTCCGCACGGAGCTTCAGTCCCGGAATCCACGGAGGGGTTCTCCCCATCTGCTCACAGACAGCGTCCAGGGAGACACCCATACTGCATTCGATGATAAGCTCATCGTGAATATGCCCGCATATAAAGCAGTGCGATAGCGTCCGCATGGCATACATGAGGATGTCCCGTGAAATTGCCTGCACGATGTTCTCCACAAATTTCGGACCGTAGCTTTCAATACGCTCCCATTTCTTCGTGCCGCCTACACCCTCATATGTGACGGACTCGCCGCCGAAACGGTTTGTACCCATTTTTGGCTTCACATAGCAGAGCCGTCTGCCGGACGGGAGTTGGATGAACAGCATCCCGCTCCGATATTTGAATTGGATGCCGTGTGTCTCTGTATCAAGCCGCTGTTTCACAGTGGTTTTGACGGCGCTGTCTACATCCCACCAGAACTGCACAATATTCGGATTGGAAGTGCGCCATGCATCCACGAGGGGCTGGAGTTCCTCTTCGGCAAGCCCCATATCGAGGGCGCCCATTGATTTGAGTGCGCCGACCGAGCCGCCATAGCCCAGAGCCAGCTCTGCGATTTTCCCTTTTTGCCGGAGGTGGGCATTCTGGCCATGCTTCTCTACAGGTACATGGAACATTGCGGATGCGCTGGCACAGTAGATGTCGCCGTTATTCTCAAATACCTTTATGCGCCAGCTTTCATCCGCCAGGAAGGACAGCACACGGGCTTCGATGGCGGAGAAGTCCGCCACAATGAACTTATATCCCTCTTTCGGAACGAAAGCCGTGCGGATAAGTTCTGACAGGACTTCCGGCACAGAGTCATACAGCATGGACAGCATACTGTAATCGCCGGAGCGGACAAGATTCCTGGCGTCCTCCAAATGTGCCATGTGGTTCTGCGGAAGGTTCTGCAGCTGGATCAGCCTGCCCGCCCAGCGGCCGCTGCGGTTTGCACCGTAAAACTGAAACATCCCTCTTGCACGCCCGTCCGCGCATACCGCATTCTGCATCGCCTGATATTTTTTCACAGATGACTTCGCAAGCTGGCGGCGCAGTTCCAGTACCTCGGCGAGCTTCGGTGGTGCCGTTTTCAAAAGCTCCTTCACTGCCTTTTTGTCAAGGGAGTCTACTTCCAGACCATGCGCCGTGAGCCACTCCTTCATCTGCTGGACGGAGTTCGGATTTTCGAGGGATGTCAGTTCCTTCATTTTGGCGGACAGTTCCTCTCTGGAACGTTCGTCAATCGTAATCGCCTGGTTGACCAGCACCATATCAAGCTGTATCCCGCGGTCATTGATTTCCTGGTCGAGGTGATACTCATCCCACAAAAAATCCGGCACCGGGAATTTAGACAGCTTCTGCTGTATTGCCATTTCCACTTCAACGTCCCGTTTGTTATAGGCGATGAAGGTCGACCACTTTATGGGGTCATGCTCCGGCAGATTCCGAGTCCTGCCGCCGTTTGCCTTTGTCGGCTTGCATGGGACGCAGAAATAGCGGATGAGGGCTTTGCCTTCTGTCATTTTCTGATTGCCGAGCTTCAGAACTGCGCCGATTCCCTCCAGGGAAAGCGGCAGCCCCATATATGCTCCCCATACAAGTGAACATCTCCATGCGCAGGGGTCAAGGTAATTCCCGACTGTATCCTCATCAATGCTGTATGATGAGAAATACTGCGGATAGCTCCGGCGCAGCCAGACGGACAGACATATCCGCTCAAAGGATGCGTTGTATGCCCATTTGGTGACGGAATCATCGGAGAGAGCCTTTAAGATTTCTTCCGGGATGGTATCGCCGGAAGCCAGGTCATACACGATGACCTCTCCGCCG
>JAJBVE010000124.1:0-3437 GCA_020859995.1 Clostridiales bacterium | reverse complement strand
CCCTCATATCCGGGTATATCTTTCCATATTTCTTCCATATTGCCACCACCTTAAAAACAGGACGGCAGGACAGCTTATCTGCCGCCTGCCGCCCGCTGATATTATTCTTTGTCTGCCTGTGCCTTCTTCTCCCTGCACTTTTTGCGCCAGGACTTCAAGCCGTCATAGATGCCGAAGATAATCTCCGCGATGAGGTATCCCCACCCGGCACACACGATGGCGCAGAAGGAAAAGAAAACGATAAGGATGTCTGCCTGTTTTGCCATTTCCATAAATTCTGTCATTGTCATTCACCTCGCTGCTTATTTTCTCTGTTGGACTCAGCGGCAAGCCACTCTTTGAACGGCTCTGTCGGGATAATGATTCGAGTTCCCACACGAATGGTAGGAAACCCAGGTTCTTTTACAAGCTCATATGCTTTCGGCAGGCTGATGCCCATCCGTAAAGACATCTCACGAACGCTCATTGCCATCTTTTCCATGCTGACCTCCTTCCCGAACGGAACCGATGCTGCCGCATTGACTGTTCTGTCGAATTTTGTCGCTGACGGCAGCAGAACTGCCGCCGGCATGGTTTGTCTGTTCATTCCGGATTACGAAAGGAAATCGTCATCGTCCTCAGTGGAGAAGTCATCCTCCGCACGGCTCTTGCCTCCCAGCGGGTCACCATCGGAAATCTTCTGCAAATTATTCAGCCCGCAGGCGATGCCGCGATTGCCGTTGCTGTTGAAAGCATAGAGGTTGATGCTCGCCCTGCCGTACACGCCGGAGTAAACCTCGGAACGCTCCAGGATGGGGTTCAGGTCGGCATCCACAATGCCGGGAGCGGTGGCGGAGTTCGCATTGATGAAGTACGCATTCGCATACACGGGATCATCGGGACGCTCCGCATCGCCGTCACGCAGCGGGGTCTTGATGACCGAGAGCGCGGGTACGGACTTGCCGTTGCCCTTCAGCTTGGACTCGCCCTCCTCGTAGGCCGCCTGGATAGCCGCCTTGATGGCGTCCACGGTCTTTTTGTCGGATTTCGGGATGATCAGGCTCACGCTGTACTTGGGCGTGCCGCCGTTGATGCTCTTCGGGTCCCACACATTTGCGTAGCTCCAGCGGGTGCGGGGACCGGTGATAACCTTCGTCTTGTTTACAATCTTTGCCATGATAATTTTCCTCCTTAATTTTCTTTGAAATCGTTTATGGCTGTGTTCATTGCCGGGCGCTTATCGCTTTCCGGGACGAGCGCCGGCTTGCCGAGCGGCTTATAGACAAGACCGCCGAGCAGTTCTTCAAATTTCTTTTTGCCGAGCATCTGGCTCATTGCCGTGATGCCAAGCAGCTTCTGTTCATACGGACTGTATCCGGCATCCGATACCGCTTTTGCGGCGGCATCTTCATCGGTGTACTTCCTGTTGGAGCGGCCTTCGACCACCTTAAAGCCTGTAAACTTCGTGCCGGACAGGGCTTTCTGCAGGGCATAATCCCTGACATCACCCGCCCAGGCGACAAGCTCGTCCGCTTTGGTAAGGATGGATGCCACCTCTTCATCGCTCAGAGCGGCGGGCATCTCAAAATCGTACCTGGCAAGCTCCAGATTGTACTCCGCACGTTTCCTGCAGTTCGCCTTTGCCTTGCAGAAACGGCAGTGGTCGCCTGCCTTAAATTCGCCCTTGCCCTCACATGCCAGCTTGGCGGTCGGAGAAAGCACATTTTCCGCCCAGCCAAGAAGCTCGTCCCTGCTCATGGTGTATGTGCTGACGTTCTCCCTTCGGGGCTGATAGATGGTAAGGCTGACCTCCGAAATATCATAGATGCCGTCGAACAGGTCAAGCGCACCCAGCGCATAGCATGAAAGCTGGCTGTTCTTTTCCGCTGACACCAGGACGCCAAGACCGTGCTTGTAGTCGATAATGTGAAGCAGACCGTCCGAAACGATGATGCAGTCGCCTGTGCCGAAACTGCCCTCGATACCCACATAGCGTGAATAGTCAAGTCGCTGTTCCACCAGCACGAGCGGGTCGGTGCAGCGTTCTTTTGCCTTTGCCGCCTGCTCCATAACAAAGGAGCAGTACCCTTCGGCGCAGTCCTCCATTTCGGAATTGTAGTAGGTCAGGTTTTCTGTAGGGTCTTTTGCGCTCCTGCCGAGAGCCTTTAATACCTTATGGGCACAAAGCTCATGACAGTCCGTGCCCTCCTGCGCATACTCGCTGGGCTTGTCCTCATACTCCTCGCAGAGCCTTGCTGACGGCGGACAGTTCAGCCATCTGTGGCTTGCGGAAGCCGAAAGTAAGGAATGCTTAGCCATCGTTTCCATCCTCCGGCTTTCCGAGCGCATCCGCTTCCTTCAGCAGCCCTTCATATTGCGAAGGGTCGATGTCCGACAGCTTTTTCGCTCCGTACTTGGTGATGAGGGCTTTGACCTCCGCTGAAAATCCGGCCTGCGCAATCAGCGTCATGCGGTGCCGCACATCTTCAAATGACGGCGTTTTCGGCTTTTCCTTCGGCGGCTCTTTTTCCTCCGCCTGGGATGTAAACATTTCGGTCAGCGCATCGGCGATACCGATAATTGTTTCACCACAGGTCCGCAGTTCCTTAATCTGTGCATCCAGTTCGCTCATCCTGCCCATCAGGTTCTCCTCCTTCCTGCAGCTTCTTTGCCAGACGCTTTGCGACTACGCTGATGGCGATCAGCACATCGGAAAGCTCTTCGTCAAGCCGTCTGTCTCTGGTTGTCTCTGTGTTTTCCTGCATCTGCAGCACCTCCGTTTCCGAGTGACTTTTTGTCCCTCTACCTCTGAAAGGACACAAAACGGATTTTTCAGCGGATAAAATTTCAGCCGCCCTGTTCCTCTCACTTCTGAAAGGACAAAGGCGGCTCTTTTTAGCGGTGATTTTCAAAAAAATTTTATGGCTGCAGTCTGCATTTATATGGAAAGAATGCGGATTTTGTAAAAAGCCCGGTTTCCGTCCGCTGAAATTTCGGACTTCTGTCCTTTCAGAAGTAGAGGGGCACTGCCTGCTCAAAAAAGGACGGAGGTGAAAGCCGGTGGATATCGGGAAGTTCAATGCAGAGGGGTACTACGACCCAACGCCCTATGAAGCATTGAAGAATGACAGGAAGTATCGGCCGCTCGTGTATATCTGCTCCCCGTTTTCAGGGGATACGGAATATAACACGGAACGGGCAAGACGCTGCAGCCGATTTGCCGTGGATATGGGTGCTATCCCCATTGCGCCGCATCTGCTGTTTCCACAGTTTTTATCAAAAAAGACGGAGCGGGAGCTGGCACTGTTTATGGACATGGTGCTGCTGGGCAAGTGTGAACAGCTGTGGGTGTTCGACAGCGAAGCGTCAGACGGGATGCAGCGTGAAATTGCAAAGGCAAAAAAGAAAAATATGAAAATCCGTTATTTCACGGATGATTTTAAGGAGGAAGCGGAATG
>JAJBVE010000038.1 GCA_020859995.1 Clostridiales bacterium | reverse complement strand
GCCCTTTGGAGGGCCAATACCAAACCACCGGTTGAACCGGTGGTGGCTGACTTAACATAAAAGGAGTAGAAAATATCATGAGCGAAACAAACGCAAAGTACCAGATTGACACGGAGGAAAACAGATCCTTTATGGCGGAAATTCGCGAGGATCTCCTGCGCTTCGGACATCAGTTCCCCTCGCCGCAGGGAGGATCGTATTACCTGGGAGATGACGGTACGCCGTGGAAGGACCGGCCAAGAGAAACCTGGATTACCTGCCGCATGGCACATGTTTACAGTCTCGGCACTTTGCTGGGGCATGAAGGAAGCGAGGCTCTGGTGGATGCAGCACTGAAAGGGCTGATGAGCGAGCTGCATGACGCAAGAAACGGCGGGTGGTATGCCGGATTAAAGGCGGACGGCGGAATTTTGCCGGATAAGCAGTGCTACGCGCACGCATTTGTGATTCTGGCTGCTTCTTCCGCAATTCTGGCGGGGCGGCCAGGCACTCAGGAGCTGCTCAAGGAAGCCTTGATTTTTTATGATTCTTATTTTTGGAACGGGGAGGAGGGGCTTTCCTGCGATACCTGGAATACGGAGCTGACTGTCCTTGACGATTATCGGGGACTGAATGCAAATATGCATACGGTGGAGGCGTTTCTGGCTGTAGCGGACGCGATTTCAAATGATGAATATCGTGTCAGAGCAGAGCGTATTATCAATCATGTGCTTGGGTGGGCGTCCGCAAACGACTGGCGGATCCCGGAGCATTTCCGGAAGGATTGGACTCCGGATCTGGAGTGCAATAAGGAGCGCCCGGATGATCAGTTTAAACCATACGGCGCGACGCCGGGCCATGGCATTGAATGGGCTCGTCTGATTACACAGTGGGCGCTTTCTGTCCCGGCTTTTGAGGAGCGCATCGGCGTGGTCGGAGAGAGCCTGCGCCAGCCGGCAAAGTACATCGAGGCTGCAGAAAAACTCTATCATCGTGCCATTTCGGATGCCTGGAACGTAGATGGAGCCCCCGGAATTGTCTATACGACCGACTGGGAAGGCAGGCCGGTAGTGCACGATCGCATGCATTGGACCCTGGCTGAGGCGATTAATACCTCCGCCGTGCTGTACCGCGCGACCGGCAAGGCAGAGTACGCGGAAGATTATGCGCAATTTTTGCAGTATCTGGATGAAAAAGTGCTCGACCATGTAAACGGATCCTGGTTCCATCAGCTGGATCGTAATAACCAGGTGATCGGCACCGTATGGCCCGGAAAATCCGACCTTTACCACGCGTTGCAGGCGACATTGATTCCTTACTATGATCCGTCCGTGTCCATTGCTTCGGCGGTGAAGAAGGGACTGAAAAGATAAAAAGACAGATGCTGCCGGCCATGTCTCATATGTATGAGAGATGGCCGGCAGTTTTATGATGCACAGGGGCGCGAGAGGAATTTTAGCAGCTTTGCCTGCGTCATAAGGATCTACGCTTCGCTTCGGTCGGCGCTAAACGAGTGCCACTGGCACTCAGCGCCCTCCGACTTCGTCGGCAATCCTTATGACATTGCCCGCGGTCTACGCTTCGCTCCGGTCGTTGAATATCCCATGCGAAGCGTGGGATGCCTCCCGGCGAGGGCTAAACGAGTGCCACTGGCACTCAGCAACCCGCGCGGCGGATAGGGGAAGAAAACTCCCCCTATCCGATTTTGCAGGGCTGCGAGAGGTTTTTTCCTGGCTGCCGCCGGACGCAGCCCGCACGGGCGGATGGGAGAAAAGGGGTTCTCTACCCGATCAACCCCAGCAGCTGTATAAAAGGTGTATGTAGCTGCTTTTTTTCATAATTAAGTACATTGACATACCGTTCGTCTGAGCTACGGTCGCGGAAAGCGGGGTATAGGAAACCAAACTCCGGGCTGCCCGCCTCATAGTCGCCTGAAAGCGGGCAGAGGGCGCAGATCAGATACTCGTAGACCTCTTCAGAACCTTCGATCCATTCCTGATCGGTTCCCTTACGGGGGACGTCATAGCATCCATGAAACACCAGAAAGGCGTATGGCGCACCAGGGTGATATGCATCTCCGATCATCTCATACAGTACATCCAGAAGCGCGTCATTTTTCAGTCCGCATGCTTTTATTCCGTTCAGCAGCTGCCAGAAGCTTCCCGGCTTCTCGGCGTCCTTTGGAATCCGATAATCCTTCAGAAGAACATTGGTCTCCGCAAAGATTACATCCTTCGCGATCTGCAGGTGTCTGCCGCGCTCCGGTGCGGAGAGCTTCAGAAAATGGGTGTTGAAGGTGCCGTCCACATATCCTTCCTCGTCAAAATATGCGCCTGCGATGCGGTCGATGGAAGAGCGCGAAAGTGTCATGCGCCGGGTCAGCTCCAGCATATCTTCTCGGTTAATCATAGAAAACCTCCGTCGTATTCTGCTTTTTCGATCAAACCATGCAATCGTAAAACAACATGGCAGATCAGCGAATGAGTACCAGACTCTAGCTGTTCAAATTACACATAAAAAACTTTCAGGGCGGCGGGAAATCCCAAAATCATAATTCCTCGCTCAGGTGTTCCTCTCCCTGTGCGAGGATAGTTCGCACATGGTCGTCCGCGAGGGAATAAAAGACGGATTTTCCTTCCCGGCGGCTTTTCACCAGGCGGTTTGTCTTCAGAATGCGCAGCTGATGCGAGATCGCGGACTGGTTCATATTCAGAGCCGAGGCCAGGTCGCAGACGCAGACCTCTGCTTCAAACAGGACATAGAGAATGCGGATACGCGTGGAGTCACCAAACACCTTGAACAGTTCGGCGAGGTCATAGAGAGTGTTCTCATCCGGAAGCGTCTCATTTACTATTTTTAATAAATTTTCATGGACTTCGAATTCATCGCAGCCACAGCAGTCGTTGAGTTTTTCGTTTTTGTCTTTCATAATAAATAACCTGTCTTTCCAAGAAGAAAATTGGGCCGCGCAGCGAACCGATTCTTTCGCTGTTAAAAAGCTGTCGTGACATCCTTGACTGATATAGAGAATGTCCGCAATATCCGTACGCGAAGATTAAATATTGTATGATGCCAGGTACAGGCGAATCGAAAGCTTTGGATACGGAATAATGGAGGCAGGATGTGAAATCACTCATCCTGCCTGTTTGAGAAGACCTAGAGTTTCTTTACAAACAGTGCCCGTATCGCATTTAGCACGGCGAGAATCATGACGCCGACATCCGCGAAGATGGCCATCCACATATTGGCGATGCCAAGGGCGCCGAGCACCAGGCAGAGAAGCTTGACACCGATTGCAAACCAAATGTTTTCGTAGACAATGCGGATGCATTTGCGTGAGATACGGATTGCTTTGGCAACCTTCAGAGGGTCGTCGTCCATCAATACGATGTCCGCAGCTTCAATCGCAGCGTCAGAACCCATTGCGCCCATTGCAATTCCAATATCCGCCCGGGAGAGTACGGGAGCGTCATTAATGCCGTCGCCGACAAAGGCCAGCTTATCAGAATCGCTTTTGCCGGAGAGAAGTTCTTCGACCTTTGCTACCTTATCCGCGGGGAGCAATTCGCTGTAAACCTCGTCAAAACCCAGTTCAGAGGCTACCTGTTCTGCGACACGTCTGGAGTCGCCGGTGAGCATGACTGTCTTTTTTATGCCGGATCTTTTCAGCGCCTGGATGGCTTCCGCGGCAGTCGGCTTGACCAGGTCGGAGATCAGAATGTGTCCAGCGTATGTGCCGTCGACCGCAAGATGTACGACGGTGCCGACCTGGTGACAGTCTTTGTAGGAGATGCCGAGGCGGTTCATCAGCTTGGCGTTGCCTGCGGCAACCTGGCGACCGTCCACGATTGCTGTCACGCCGTTGCCGCTGATTTCTTCGATGTCACTGACGCGGGAGCGGTCCAGCGGCTTTCCATAGGCTCTCTGGAGACTCTTGCTGATCGGATGCGAGGAAGCACTCTCCGCGAGAGCGGCATATTCGAGCAGCTGAGCAGAATCCATGGTTCCATGATGTAGGCCGCTCACCTCAAACACGCCCTGTGTCATGGTGCCGGTCTTATCAAACACGACAATTTTTGTCTGCGAGAGGGTTTCCAGGTAATTAGATCCCTTGACGAGTACACCGGCCTTGCTTGCGCCGCCGATGCCGGCAAAAAAGCTGAGTGGAATGCTGATGACCAGCGCGCACGGACAGCTGATGACCAGGAAAGTCAGCGCACGGTAAATCCAGTCGCTCCACTCCGGGGAAAGCCCCAGAAACAGCATCCGCACAAGCGGCGGCAAAATCGCCAGCGCGACCGCGCCATAGCAAACCGCCGGTGTATAATAGCGCGCGAATTTAGAGATAAAGTTTTCTGATTTTGACTTTCTGGAGCTTGAATTTTCTACCAGCTCCAGGATTTTGGAAACGGTCGATTCCCCGAACTCTTTGGTTGTACGGATCCGGATCAGACCGGTCATATTGATGCAGCCGCTGATAATCTCGTCGCCCTCCTTCGCGTCCCAGGGCAGACTTTCACCGGTCAGAGCGCTGGTGTTGAGCGCAGTTTTTCCTTCTATAATAATACCATCGATGGGAACCTTTTCACCGGGCTGCACGACGATCACAGATCCGACTTCGACCTCATCCGGATCGACCTTTTCCAGCACTCCGTCCTGCTCGATATTTGCGTAGTCCGGCCGGATGTCCATCAGATCACTGATGTTCCGGCGGCTTTTGCCGACCGCGTAGCTCTGGAACAGCTCTCCGATCTGATAGAAGAGCATGACCGCCACGCCCTCCGTGTATTCGCCCAGAATAATCGCACCGATCGTAGCAACCGCCATCAGAAAATTCTCATCAAATACCTGTCTGTTTAAAATGCCCTTCCAGGCTTTTTTCAGAATATCGTATCCAATCACGAGATAAGGAATCAGATACAGACCAAACCGAAGGTATCCGTCAATTGGCAGGTAAGCCAGGAGAATCATCATAGCCGCCGCGATCAGAATGCGGATCAGCATTTTTTTCTGTTTTTTATTCATGGGATTTGGGGCGTCCTTCCTTTCATGTAAAAAAGATAATGTAAGGAGCAAAAACGTTTGCTCATAGAGAACTCACTGACCCATTGTGATGTACAGGGAGCAGTTGCGTTGACTTTTGGCTTTGCAGCATTCCATTTTCCGCAGGGAAAAGATCATATACCCGCCCGGTTGCTGGGAATAATAGTTTTTTGTCAGATTTAAAGGTATATCTCGCAATCGTCCTCGACTTTTTTACAGTTTTTCAGCACAACAGGCATCACAGCTTTGGGGTCCGCTCCGTCCTCAAATTCAACAATCATTTTGAGGGTCATAAAGTTGACAGTCGCATTTTTTACGCCCGCTGTTTTTTTGGCTGCTTCTTCCATCTTGTTCGCGCAGTTTGCGCAGTCTACGTCGATTTTGTAGGTCTTTTTCATTTTTTGTCCGCCTTTCTGTTTTTGGTAGTGTCAAATCCTACCCTATATTTAGTGCCTAAATCCTATAGAAACCTTGA
>JAJBVE010000170.1 GCA_020859995.1 Clostridiales bacterium | reverse complement strand
TGGAAAAAATCAAGAATTTGTATAGACTTCAGCTTTTTATTCTTTAGCGCTGTTCTGGTCAGAATCATCTTGAGTTTTTCTTTGTATGCTCATATAATAAAGCCATACGCCAAATCTGTAAAGTAAGCACATTATTGTGCCATAGTTACCAAATGGAAACCATAGTCAATTATAAGGAGGATTTCCCATGGAAACAGAGAAAGACATCAAAGAAACACCGGCGAAAGAATTGCCCACCTGCCCGGTAGAGACGACATTGACTCTGATCAGTGATAAATGGAAGGTGCTGATTCTCCGTGACCTGATGCCCGGGACGAAGCGGTTTGGAGAATTAAAAAAATCCATCGGGCATATTTCGCAGAAGGTGCTGACTGCCCAGCTCCGCCAGATGGAAGAAAGCGGACTCGTGATCCGGACGGTCTTCCCGGAGGTCCCGCCCCATGTGGAATATACCCTGACGGATTTAGGCTACAGCCTGAAGCCGATCCTGGATGCCATGTGGGACTGGGGCGAGAACTATAAAGCTCAGAATAAGTAATCCCTTTCCGGGACAGGAAAAGCCCGATGACAAAGCTGCTGCTGTCATCGGGCTTTCTGCTCTCCTCTTTCATCCGGACTATACCATCGGTACTGAAATCACACCAGTTCATGCCATATGGCTCGTGGACTGTACCGTTAGCTGGGATTTTATCAGAACTCATACGGCGGGTTGCCGGAGGAGTCTGCAATCAGGCCGTGCGCGTTCTCCAGATAGAAACACCTCAAAGATGGGGTTGTCAGCGCTCTGGTACTGTCCCTTCACGATCGGGTTCTGGAAGCACATTTCCTTTGCTGTCATGTTGTTCTCAAATACAGCCTTGCCATGCAGACGAATCCAAGCATACTCCGGGCTGAATACCTCCATATTCATTACTTATTAACAAAGTTATTGCTTTTTCAATAACGGTTCCGTATAATCTGAGTATAGTATTGTTTTCATCGGTATAAGATTAGCATATAATAAGCAAGGGGGTAAAAATTGAATCGACCAAAGTTATCCATTAATGAACAGATTGCTGATATGCAGCAAAAAGGAATTACATTTCAACATGCAGATGTTAAAGAAGCACGGTTTTTTTTAAAGAACAATAACTACTATTTCAAACTGAAATCATATGAACGAAATTACGACAAGTATAGCAGCACTGAGAAAAAAGGGCAGTATATTAATCTGGATTTTGCGTATCTGAAGGAATTGTCAACCTTAGACATGTATATCAGGAAAATGATATTATCTATGGCACTGGATATTGAACATGCATTGAAGGTAAATTTATTATATGATTTGAGTTCAAATGAAAAAGAAGATGGTTATTCTATTGTGAATGAATATCTCGAGGCTGATTTTATCCGTTTAAAATCCATACACGCAAAAGTCGATAAATCAGCCACAAGCGAACTAATTAAAAAACGGATGGATAATGGTGACTGCTATGCACTATGGGAAATTGTTGAAATTCTTTCTCTTGGTGATTTCATTGACTTATACCAGCTTTACTATTCGAAATACCCGAAAAAGAACGATTTTTGCAGCTATCTATGGTCATTAAAATTTTTACGAAATGCAGCCGCACATAATAATTGTATTATAAATAGTTTAAAGGCTCCCTATCGCGTTACCTTACATAAAAACAAAGAGTATTTTGAAAAAAACACAAGTATCAAAGAATGTTATTACTTTACTCAAAAGGTAGTTACAACATTCTGTAATAAATACCGTAAATAGGGCTTGACAAGACAAGCATCCAACAATTATAATAAGTGCGTGGATCAAAAAACGATGTTATTCGTTTTTCCGAGGAACTGATGCCTGCATTGGTTCCTTATTTTTATTCAATTCCAACCTGAACCCCAGCTTCTTTCAGGCTTATCTCCGCAGTTTCAACGTTACTCTTCTTATGAACCCTTATCGAGCCTTTATTCTCTCTTCTCGATCGTCTGCTTTGGGCAGATCTCCGCGCATCTTCCGCAATGCAGGCAGCGGCTCTGGTCAATCACGACCGGCTTGACAGAAATGTCGATGCATTTCTGCGGACAGACGGAATAGCAGAGCTTACAGCCGATGCATTTTTCTCCTACAAAGTAACCGCTCTCCACCGTCTGGGGCTGTCCGATCACAATACTGTCGCGCGTTACGTGGGACGGATCGCTGATGTCAAAATATTCTCCGCTTGCTTCATAAAGCTGGAACACCTCCAGAGCGCCACGGGTATCGGACGGATAAATCGCCTGCATATAGGTGTTCTTCTCAAAAATCTCATCCAGCTTTTCACTGCCGATGTTCCGAATCCGGCCGCGGAGGGATACGGATTTTTTATCCTTTGTGGCCGAGAGGGCAATGTACTTCTGCTCCATCAGCTGGGTGTAAAAAGCTTTTCCCTTCGCTGTCAGAAAGTATACACCGTTTTCATCCCACAGCATCACATGTCCGTACTCGCGCAGCGAGTATGGACGCAGGCCGCGCCTTGCGCGATGCGCAACTTTCATGCGCGGCTTTCCTTGTTTTCAATGGTGCGGGTCTGGGGATGGCCGTCCGCGCCGATGGTCGCCACCGTGGCAGAATGGATTTCTTCAACAAGCATTCATCGTTTTTTTCATAATCATTTTCCCTTTCCGGGACAGGAAAAGCCCGATGACAAAGCTGCTGCTGTCATCGGGCTTTCTGCTCTCCTCTTTCATCCGGACTATACCATCGGCAGGGACTCTCACCCCGCCGCGAAGATTTTTTATTTATCTCAAAAATTTGATTGTTCCATGGTCTTAAAGACTGTTATACCGTTGCGGCATCCATCAGTTACCTGCAGGTTACTATCATTTTCCGGAATCAGAAGCTGATTGCTCCAGCAGGCAAAAACCATACACCGCATATGGCAAGCCGCGCCGTCATATGTTCTCACTGGTACAGCGCGGCCCCATCCAGGCAGATATATCCATCACGATTGTCTGACTCGAAACCATTGATAGAAATAAATCCGATTTTTCCGACCTTGATCCCTTTTATTGCGGACACCTGCCGGACTTCCTCCTGCATCTGTTTTTGAGTCATCGAAGTCGAAAGATACTTGACTTCGTATATATCATAAGTTTCTTTTCTTTGCAGTACCACATCAAACTCGCCGTGCGTTCTGGTTCTGGAATCGTCGTAATAATAGGTGCCAATATTCAGCACACCCTTCAGTCTGCGGCTTTGAACCTGAATGGAAAACCAGGTGCGGCAAATGTCTTCAAACCGATGAGAAATAAAAGTCACCAGTGAAGGTTCAATATACTCTTCATAAAAAGCTTCGGCCCCCAGCATCTGCAGCGCGCTTTTATTGCTGTAAACATAGGCATAGAAAAACCTTAAAAGATTATCGGTGATCTCATAGCGGGTCTTTCGGCTGTCATTTGGTTTATTGATCGGGGCAACCTTCGATACCAGCTCCATGTTGAGCAGGGTCTTCATTTGCTTACTGAGCAAACCATTTGATGTCATATCCAGTTTTTCTTCAATCTCTGTGTATTTCTTTTTGCCATTCGCAATGGCAAACAAAATACGCTCCATGTTGCTGCCAACTGAAAGATCAGACAGCAGCAGATTATCTGCGTAGTGATAGACAGCGCTGGACGGATTGAGGATCGTGTGTATCACATTCTCTTTCAAAGACGCAGAAGGCATCAGCAGCTCGTTAATATACGGCGAACCGCCAAAAACCGCGTACATTCCAACCTTATCATAAGGGCTTTTCTCCGGATAAAAAGCAGAAACCGTCTTATAATCCAGCTCTTTCAGACAAATGACTGTTGTGAACCTGCCATAGAGCGCATTATTTTCCTCCAGCAGATCTTTCATCATACCCACATGGGAGCCGGAGATAAACAACCGGATATTGGCAAGGTTATTATCAATGATACTTTGAAACACAGAATCTACTGTTGCAGCTTCCGTGAATTGCTTAAGGTAAGGATATTCATCGATGATGATATTCAGTGTTTCAGGCAGCGTATTCAGATAAAGAAACACATCCGTAAAGCTGCCAAATGACATGGCGACAGGCAGCACTTTCATCCGCACGAGCACAGACACAAACCCATCAATGTTATCCTTCATAGGCGCTTTCAGGCATTCATAATATACCGTCTTATCCGAGTGATCCTGCAGGGCATGAGTAAGCAGTGTTGTTTTGCCAATCTTGCGCTTACCATAGATCATCATGCTTCCCTTTGGCTGATTAAGTATTTCCTGTATCAGAGCAAGCTCTTTCTCACGGCCAATAAACATAGGACACCTCACTTACTGAAAACTCATTCACTGAATTCAGATTCAGTATATCGGATAAAGCGAAATTTGTCCAGCTATTTACCGTTTATTTTCCCCAAAAACAATTCTCTCATATGCGTAATTCTATTCCAAATAGGAACTATCGTAACCCATTCCCACAAATCAAATACCCCGATGCAAACACGGCTACCGGGCTCGTTGCTTCGCGGGAATAAAATTAGCCTGAGCATATCTTAGGCCTTTTTCTTCCCTGTCAGCGCATTCATGATCAGAAGCGCCGTTGTGGTGATCAGAACGCAAAGTACCGCCATCGCCATTCCAAGGGAGACACTGCCCTGCTCAAATTCGCGGTTGATATAGGTAGAAACCACCAGCACGTTCGGCGGCGCGATCAGGCTTGCGGTCACCAGCTCCCGGAAGGAAATAATGAAAATCATCATCCAGCCGGTCGCGATGCCTCTGGAAATCATCGGGAAGGTGATCCGGGCAAACACGTAGGCCGGGCTACCGCCGAATGTGCGGCCTGCCTGTATCAGGCTGTCATTGATCTGCGTAAAGGAAGAGGTGACATACTGCACTGTATAAGGCAGATAGAGAACTACATAGGCCAGCACCATGATGCCCAGCGTATTATAGAGCGGAATGATTTTGTAAATCGCATTCCAGAACAGCATCAGCCCGATCACAAGCACAATGCCCGGAAGCATTTCCGGCAGAAGACTGACCGCCTCGACGACCTTTTTCAATCTGTTTTTTGAAGAATTGCGCTGCTTTCCTTTTTTCCGCACTGCCATCACGACGGCCGTGCCGATCACAGAGCAGATGGTGGCGGAGGATACCGCCAGAAACAGGCTGGTCCGAATCGCAGCCATGCTCTTTTTCGTCGTGAACAATTCCTTATAATGCTCCAGCGTGAAATTTCCGGCTGCCAGTCCATAGCCGCGCAGCTTGATCAGAGAAGTCGCGATTACGGAAAAATAGGGCACGCCCACTGCAATCAGAAACACCACGGCCACCCAGAGCCAGGCGGCAAAGTGCCGGATTCCTTTTAATTCCGTGCGGTAAGGGCGGCTGCCTTTTCCGCTGACCAGCTGATAGCTCGTGCGCTCTGTGATATGGTTTTGCAGCATCCAGAGGAGCATACAGACGCACACCAGGATCGAGGACAGGCTCGCCGCGCTTCCGAAATCCACCGGCGCCGTCGTCGCGTAGCGGTGAATATCTGTCGTGAACACATAGAACCCGATCCTGCGGCCAAATGTATATGGTGTACCGTATTCCGCCAGGGTCTTTACAAACACCAGCAGCGCAGCAATCGCATAATTTCCGGTCAGAAGCGGGGCAAATATTTTCCGCATCCGCAGCCCGAATCCGGCTCCGAAGACCGCGCCGCTCTCTTCCAGACTCGCTGGAATGTTGGTCATGGCGTTCTTCAGCATCGTCATCATGAATGGAAAAACGTGAAGACTCATCACCAGCACCAGCCCGCCAAAGCAGAAAAAGTTTTCAGATAGCGAGCCGGTAAATGGGAACAACTGCTGAAACAGGCCGCGTTTCTGCATAAACAGAATCCAGCCCATCGACGCAATGTACGGCGGCGTCATGAACGGTATCATAAAAACAATATCCAGCCATCCATGAGAAGCCAGCTGCGTCCTTGAGATCAGCCACGCGGTCGGAGCCGCAATCACGGTGGAACAAAGCACCACGCAAACACCCAGCAGGAGCGAATTCAGGATCGTCTCCAGATTATCCGCATCCGCAATCACTGCCCAGGCCTGCTCCGGATGGAAAGCGCCGTCCTCAAAAACTGCCCTCGCAAAAATCATGACCAGAGGGCAGACGATCAGGACGGTCAGCAGAATCAGAAGGATGGTCAGACCAATATTTTCTTTTATCCAGGTTCGTATTTTCACAGCCATTCTCCCTTAAAACGAGATATCAGCACATACGCGATCATATACACAACAATGAAAAAAACAGCATCCAGTATCTGGTCCCGGCCAAAAACGCCATTTTTCAGATAGCCATACGCTTTCAGAATCGCCTGCGCCGCCACAATAACCGCAAGATTCTCAATTAATTTCTTCTTTCCTTCTTTTATATTCATGCATTTCTCCCTGCTCCGGTTTCAGTTATTCTGAAAAACACGCCTACCAGAGCGCCGCCCAGGTCAGCGGGTGAAATACCGAATCCGCCTGCAGAAGTATGCAGGCGGCGGTTTTTTTATTTGTCATTTATTCAATTCATTTACTGGCAGATCTCGTTCAGGTTTGCTGCTGTCTCATCTGCCACTTCGATCATCGCATCCCAGTCGGTCGGAAGCTGCGGAATCTCATCCAGCGTTGTGCGGCCTACGCACTCTACATCACTGCGGCCCGGGATCAGATAGGCTTCTGCTACCAGCTGCTGCGCCTCATCGCTGAACAGGAAATCAATAAATGCCTGTGCGTTCTCTACATTCGGTGCGGTATTCATGATCATGGCCGGTCTCGGATTTGCCACGGTGCCGCTCTCCGGATAGTAGATTGCCAGCGGCTCGCCGGAATCAATGGAAGAATACGCATTGTAATCCACGCCCGCGATCAGAATGCCCTTTTCTCCGGTCGTCACTGCTTCCAGTGCTGCCTTGTTCGCGCCCGGAACGGTCAGGCCATTGTCAGCCCATGCCTGGATGATGTCTTCCCCATCCTCAAGACCGGTCACCAATCCTGCCAGGAAGTCTTTGCAGGCACCGGATTTCTCCGGATCCGGAATCGCAATGTCATCGGTATATTCTTCCCCGGCCAGCTCAGCCCAGTCCGCGGAAAGCTCGGAATAGATGGTAGTATTATAGATCACGCCAACCGCCGAAGCGCTGTAGCCAAACAGCATGCTGTCCTCGTCGATCCAGCCGTCCACGATCAGATCCGCGTTTTCCGGCGTGTAGCTCATGATCTTTCCTTCTTCCTTCATGCTCAGGCCATCCGACCAGGACGCGAGGATCACGACATCCGCTACCGGATTTGCTTCCTCCGCCTCCAGTCTGGCAAGGATTTCACCGGTCGTACCCTGGAACTGCTCAACCTCAATCCCGGTCGCCTCAGTAAACGCTTCCGCCAGCTTATCCGCCAATCCGGACGGGCTCGGCATGTAAACCGTCACCTTATTGCTCTCCTCTGCCTGCGCGCAAAGCCCCATCGCCATGCACATCGCACCTGCAAGTACCACTGTCGTCAATTTCTTTTTCATGTTCTTCTCCTTTACTTTCGCTGCTGATTCTTAATAATAGTTTTTCCGGTAACTGATGAAAGCACCGGACAGTTCGCTTTTTTCTGCAACAGTTCAGGTCCGGCACTCGTGTGACGCAGCGAAATTCCGTGTACCGTCCTGAACCGTTACTATTTTTTCGGGATCAATGTATACACAATACAGTTCTCCCGGTGTTGCCCTTTTGCTGCTGTGTACCATCCAGGTACAGCTTTCCCTGTCTTCATCAGCGCGGTCTGGAAGCGAAGCTTTTTTTCCATCGACGGCGCGGCCCGCCCTCGCCAGGTTTTGCCCCTCTCCAGGCGCGATATCCTTCAAAGCACAGCGAGATGTCGTTTCCATATCATATCGAAGAAAAATCTCATAGGAATCTCCAAGGTACTGCACGCTCTCCACCGGAAGATGGAATTCCCTGCAGCCCTGCCTTTTTTCCTCAGAAATATTCTCCGGGCGAAACAGCTGCGTCTCATTCAGCCAGTTTGATTTTCCCACAAAATGAGCGACAAACTGCGTTTGCGGGTGCGCGTAGATCTCTTCCGGAGCGTCATACTGATCCACCACGCCGGCATTCAGCACCGCAATCCGGTCACTCATGCTCATCGCCTCCGTCTGGTCATGCGTGACAAAAACCGAGGTGATCCCTCTTTCCGACACAAGCTTCTTCAGCTCATAACGCATTTCTTCCCTTAAAAGCGCGTCCAGGGCCGAGAGCGGCTCGTCGAACAAAATGCAGGACGGCTCGATCACGATTGCCCGCGCAAAAGCCACCCTCTGCTGCTGTCCTCCGGAAAGCTGATGCGGGTAGCGTCCCGCAAATTCTTCCAGCTGAACCGCTGCCAGCGCGCGTTCCACACGCTCCTTCAGCCCATCCGTCTGCCGTCTTGCCCGAAGCCCGAACGCGACATTTTCAAAGACCGTCATATGCGGCCACAGGGCAAAGTCCTGAAAAACAAACCCAAGCCCCCGCTTTTCCGGCGGCAGGTCAATTCCCTCTTTTTTCGAAAAGACGCAGGTCTCATCAAACCAGATCTCACCGGCATCCGGCGTCTCCAGCCCCGCAATCATCCGCAGCAGCGTAGTCTTGCCGCAGCCGGACGGTCCCAGCAGGGTCGTAAAGCTGCCGCTTTCGATGGTAATCGAAACCGGGCGAATAACCTGTTTGCCCGCAAATGATTTTTCGATATCTATCAAACGTACTTTCATGGATGTCAGACACCTTTCATGCGACTTCATAACCTGCCTCCACAATAGCAGGTAAATTGCGCTTGGAATATCGTGTTTTTATAAAATTCAGGAAAAATTCGTGTAAAATATTTAAAACAGCAGCCATTGCCCCTGTTTTTTCTATAAAAGAAATGCTATACTGTTGCCGGCTGCAGAAACCATGCAGAAACGATTCGTAACTGTGAAAGCGCTAAGCAGCTGCAAATTTTCAAAAAGTCAAAGACCCCGATGCAAGCATACGGGGTATCAAATTTGTGGCGATGCAAGCATCGGGGTATTTGACCCTCGCGGCAGTCGCCAAATATCCGTGCAAGCACGGCTACTTGGCTCGTTGCTTCGCGGGAATAAAAATGGAGAATCCGACCATCCGTGCGTCGGAGACAGGAAGCTATGAATATCACAATGCTCGGAACCGGCAACGCGATGGCAACCGAATGCTACAATACCTGTTTTGTAATAAACGATAATGGAAAATATTTCATGGTGGACGGAGGCGGCGGGAATACCGTCATTCGCCAGCTGAATCACGCGGGACTAAACTGGATGGATATGCGGGAAATCTTCATCACGCACCGGCATTCGGACCATCTGTTCGGCATTCTCTGGATGGTGCGCATGATCTGCCAGTCTATGAAAAACGGTACTTATAAAGGGGATGCGGCCATTTATGGACATGACAAAGTCATCTCCATCATCAGAAACGTCTCTAAGGAACTGCTTTCCAAAAAAGAAATTCTGTTTCTGGATAACCGGCTTCATCTGATACCGGTCTGTGACGGTGAAGTGCGGCGGATCAATGAAAGAAACGTTACCTTTTTTGATATCCAGTCCACAAAAGCGAAGCAATTTGGCTTTTGTATGGAGCTGGACGGCGGCGAAAAGCTCACCTGCTGCGACGATGAACCCTGCAGCCCCTGCTGTGAAAAATATGCCAGAAACAGCAAATGGCTCCTGCATGAAGCTTTTTGTCTTTATGCAGAAACCGCCATTTTCTCCCCTTATGAGAAGCATCACTCCACCGTAAAGGATGCCTGTGAAAGAGCCGAACGCCTCGGCGTTCAGAATCTCCTGCTGTACCACACAGAGGATAAAAATATCCGTAACCGAAAAACGCTGTATATGGAAGAAGGGAAAAACTATTTCTCCGGAAATCTATATGTGCCGGATGATTTGGAAACAATCGAAATCGGCTGACCGGAAACCCATCAGCTTTCACTGGCTTACTGTAAAGAAGCGGTGCCTGCGACATAAAATTATCGCTTCTTTCTGCATTTCTTACCGATACAAATCCTCCAGTGATAACAAAACCACCTGGTCATCCTTCCTGTCTGCAACCCAGTCCGAATAACCACTCAGTGAAAAAAACAGGTATTTTACGACCCGGTACTTTCCGCTGATCAGGGAAGCACGGCGAATGAACGTTTCATATACACTCTTATCGATCTTTTCGTTTTTAAATTTACATTCCCCGATTACTGCGGTCTTATCCAGCTCTGAAACGGCTACGACATCAATATCAGCACTCTGCCGAAGCTTCTGGCCATCTGCATCCGAAATGGTTTCCATTCCCCACCAGGAACCCACATTTGTAAGGAAGCTGCCGTAAGTACCCAATACCCCCTGCTCCAGTATATAACTACGGCACATACTCTCAAATACGCTCCCCATAAATGCATGCAGGTATGGCTTCACTGCATTTTCATAATAAAGGTCGCCATGCCCGATTTCGATCACGCTGGCTGCTCTGGGAATAAACTGATACCAGAATTTAAACATGTGATCCTTTAACACATACTGAGTTTTTTTCCGGTTTTTTTCTTCTGTAATGCAACTCCTTTTTTCAATCAGATCAATCTCCATCAGGCGCTCAAGAGAGTACAAAACCGTGGATGAATTTTCTCCGATTTTCTGTGAAATTTCGTTTACCGTATTTGCGCCGGAGGCCACCTGTTCAATGATATTATTCACCAGCGTCACATCCGCAAGCTCCTGTACGAGAAAATTTCTCGGTTCATCGTACAAATAACCATCTGAGCGGAAAAAAAGACGCTTGATATTGTCATCCAGACTTCTGGTTCTGTCAAGCATGGACAGATATTTGGCTACACCGCCTGTAATCCCGTAGCAGATGGCTTTTTCTTCCGCTGAATAATCCGGGACAAAAAGAGCTGCGTCTTTATAAGAAAAGGCTTCCAGACGAATCTGAGAGGTTCGTCTCCCAAACAGAGGGCTTTTTTCACTGAGCACCTTCTTTTCCATAAAACTGAGAGTGGAGCCGCACAAAATCATCATCAGGTTTCGATCCGCCCACTGCGTATCAATGTATTTTTGAAGGATGGTAAGCAGCGCCTCATCTTTTTCTGCCCAATATGGGAACTCATCAATCACCAGAATCAAGGGTGCATTTCCCATTTTCTGCGTCATAAAATCAAACACCGCTTCCGCAGAGGGAAAATGGGCCTGTGAATAAGCAGGATCCAGCACAGAGACCACCTGCTCAGAAAACAGCTCGAGATTTCTCTCCTTTCCCATTTTTGCAGCCGTGTAAAAGATAGCCTTTTTGTCCTTAATGAATTCCGCAATCAGCGTAGTTTTTCCGATACGTCTTCTACCATATAGAATCGTCATTCGAAATCCAGAACGGTGATATTCTTCATTCAGACTGTCCAGCTCTCGCTCTCTGGCTATAAACATGTTCTGCCTCTCCTTCCATGCGTGTCTGTTTTTTCTGCTGTTTCTCCAGACATTTACTCTGGAGCAATTACACTGAATATTTTAGTTTGAAACGTTTTTATTCAAATGGTTTTGATTCAAATTCATTTGAGTCAAATTCATTTGAATCAAATTTGTTTGAATCAAACTATAGCACACGCCATTTAAAGGCAAGCGGAAAACATCATAAAATCAAATATTCGTATAAGCTATGTCATAAGGTGTCGGCTATACCGACAGCTATTTCACTCGTTGCTTCACAGGAATCAACGCATGAGTTCTGGAAAACCAGGCATTGCCGATGAACATTTCACGTACAATGAATCAGCCACAGGAAGCACAGCCTGAAACTCAGTCCGGAAAACCAGACCTTAGCGATGAACATTTCACGCAGCTTCCGGTCGCATGAACGATTACAGTTCCTCCAGAACAGCCGCCCCGTCTCTCACGACCAGTTTCCTAAAGCACGGCCGCTCCAGATATTTGTCGTTCGGATAATGCAGCGCAAACAGCATCCGGCCGTTTTTGTCTTCAAAGACCATCCCATGCCCGCCGTTTTCCGGGAATACGGGACGTTCCAGCTGTTTCCACGGTCCGGCAATTTTTCCGCTCTCCGACACGGCCAGGCCGACAGCATAACCGCAGGTGCCCCAGCTGGACCAGGTCATGCAAAGCCCCAGATCAGGCAGCTCCATCAGGCAGGGACCGTCTGTAAAATAGACGTCGCCGTCCATCCCGAATTCGGCCTTCGCAAATGGCACCGGATGCGCCCAGGCAGCCTCGCCTGCGGAAAAAAGGAGGATCGGCTCTCCTGCTGCGGCTGACAGATCCGGCTTCAGCTCCAGCAAACACATGTCACCGTTCGGGTTATCTTCAAAAGAATGTGAAAAAATCAGATACGGCGTCCCGTTTTCCAGATAAAGGGTTCCATCAATGCTGGTCCAGTCTTCCGGCGTCAGCTCCTCCCCAAATGGTACAAACGGGCCGGTCGGATTTTCACTGCGCAGCACATAAATGCCTTTTTTGCGGTCAGCGCTGCCCAGCGTGGTCACCAGGTAAAACGCATTCTGATAAAAATAACATTCCGGAGCCCAGTAAAACTGATCGGCGAAAAATCCCTCCGGGCGGTGGAAAATCTCGACCGGGCCTTCCCAGTTTTCCATATCCTCGCTCACGTAGCAGTCAAAACCATCCGCCGGCCCCCAACAGGTAGCGCTTCTGGTGCCGTAAAGATAGTATTTGCTGTCGTGCAGCAGCACATAAGGGTCGCGGATGTTGATTTCGGATGTCTTCATGGTTTTTTCCTTTCCTCCTTCTTTCACTTTTTCTTTTAACAAGTCAGATAGGGAAACAGGGGAACGCTCTTCTCCCCTATCCGCCTACGCGGGGCTGAATGATCCCGCATTGCAGCGGCATCTACGCTTTGCATGGGATATACCCTCGCCGGGTAATGCCCCCAATCTTCGATTGCGGGGCGTGGGCATCCCTCGCTTCGCATGGGATATTCCCTCGCCAACCGAAGCGGCGCTGATCGTCCAGTGGACGGTGATGAACATCCAGTGGTTGTTCGCTTAGCACCGACCGTAGCGAAGCGAAGACGTTTCGCGCGAACCGAAACGAAGTGTAAAAGCATAGACCGCGGGCAGCAAAGCTGCTAAAATTCCTCTCGCGCCCCTGTGCATCATAAAAAAACAGACGGCGTGCGCAAAAAGGCACAGCCGTCTTATTCGTAATCCACCTGTCAATTCCACTCATTTCCCTGTAGAATAAATTTTTACGTAGTTCGCCGCTACCTTTATAAATTTTATTCTACTACGGGAAGGAACCGCTCGACAAGGTTTATTTTTGTGAATGAACCATCATTTTTATCGAATATTGTTTCAATTTCCCGGAGGTTTCTTTTCATTTCTCCGGGCAGTCCTCCAAGCATTTCCCGGAACAGTCTCCCGGAGCTCTCCTGTCATTTCGTCTTGCAGTTTTCCGGGCGTTTTTCCCAGATTTTTTAACATTCACTTTTCATTTCACCAGGCGTTTTTCCGGGCTTTTTTTAACATTCACTTTTCATTTCACCAGGCGTTTTTCCGGGCGTTCTCATCCAATTTTCCCGTTCATCTCCCAGCGTCTGCCAGATTATCTCTCCGACATCACGCGGGTCATGTCATACCCCTGGAAAGCATTTACGTTCGGGTTCATAGCGTACAGCGCCAGCATGATTTCTACCTGATTCCTCTTAAAATAGTCTGCAAATTTTCTCATAATCAATACCTCACTTTCGAAAATCTGTTGCTTTTGCAGAATCCGTTGATTTTGATTCTGCGTTTTGTTGCATTGCTTCGTTACGATGCAGATAATACAACGTTTTTCGCCCATTCAACAGGTCCGATATTGATTTGTTTTAAGTCGATATTGACATTTCTCTGTTCTGACACTATAATGGCCGCCAGAAGCCGCCCAATAGCGGCGCCTGGCACTCATGTACAGACAAACGCCTCTGCGCACTCACGCACAGCCAAATATGGAGGTAACAACATGCCCACACCCTATTATGAATCCTTTCGTGAGCCGATGACATCCGGTTTCCGCATCACCTATGTCACCGCGCCGGGCGGCTACCATCCGCCGCACTGGCACGAAGAGCTGGAGATTCTCTTTCACCTGAACGGGGAAAGCGATATTACGATTGACGGCAAAAAATATCAGCTCCGCCCCAAGCATATGATCGTGGTAGATTCACGCCAGGTACACAGTACCTTCACTCACGATCCGACTTCCATGTTTGTCTGCATTCACGTATCCAAACAATATATGGAAAAATACGTCCCCGGGCTGGATCTGTATCAGTTCCGCTGTACACCGGAGGATGTCCATGATGAGAATTTTCAGGATTATCTCGACACCTGCATGCTTCTGCAGGATCTGACCAAGGCCTATATCCGCAATCCGGTGACGCTTTCTATGGAAACCGAGGGGTACGTGCTGCAGATTTTTGCGCGGCTGATCCAGCACTTTTCCCATCCCGGCGGCACCCTTCCGGAAAATGCCGGCCTCCTGAACGCAGAACGGATCCGCACCACCATCAGCTATGTGATCGCGCATTATAAAGAGCCGGTCAGCTTACAGGATGTGGCCGACCAGCTCGGTTTCAGCAAAGAATATTTCTGCCGTTTCTTTAAAAAAGCAATGGGAATGTCCTTTTTACAATATTTAAATGAAGTTCGAGCGGCCCATGTCTACCAGGACCTGGAAAATACCGATCTGTCGGTGGCAGAAATCATGGAGCAAAATGGCTTCACAAACCAGAAGCTGTTCAACCGCACCTTCAAGGAGATCTACGGCTGTACGCCGTCGGCGGTGAAACGGAAGGCCGGTATAAAATGACTGCACCCCGGCGGCAGGTATTAAGAACCAGCCTGAGCGCAGGAGTGATTTCATCAGAGTTCTGTTCGGCCTTCAAAAGGCAACGTATTTTCTACGGCTGTACTGTCCAGACATTAAAGAATACTGGAATCTCTCCAGCGGCTCTCCCGGTTCGCGCAGATCGTCTCCCACTGGCAGCCGCCGCAGATTTCTCCGCGCTTCCCGGCAGACAGAATTTTCTCCTGCACAAGACGGGCAAATTCTCCAAATTCCAGGATCTGCCCGTCCTTGAAGCCGCACAGTTCCAGAACGCCTCGGTCGAAGCCGAGCACCCTTGCCGCCTCGCGGCAGACACCATTCTCATTATTGGGACAGGCCCGGCAAATCTCATCTGTGTGGGTAACAAGGCGGACTTCTGGCAGTTTTTCCGATTCTGATATTTTTCCGGTAAGCAGCTCCAGCACCTTTTGCATATGCGCGGTAAAACCCTCGCTGTAGCCCTTGCCTTCAAAATATGCCAGACACATCCCATGGTGCGGGCGCAGGGGAATGCACATTTTTTCCATTTCCTTCTCACAGGATGCGCCATTTTTCGACGCATCATTTTGCGACTGATCATTTTGAGATTCATTATTTTGGAGCTTGCCTTTTACTAATGGTTCCATCTTCTGATATTTTCCCTTCTGTAAGTTGAGCAGGAGACGTTCTTTCGCCTCCTGCTCGTCTGTGCGTCAGTCACATTTTCGCCACGTCATGCGGCAATTTGTTTGTCTTTTCGTCTCCTGCCCATCTGCGCGCCAGTCACATTTTTGCCGCGACATGCAGCAATTTGTTTGTCCTTTCGTCTCCTGCCCGTCTGCGCGTCGATCAATCATGAGGGATCCGTCGGCTTTGCCGACACCTTATGACATACTGGAGTCATAAGGGATCCGTCGGCTTTGCCGACACCTTATGACATATCACGCCGCATATTTCCGCAGCCGGTTTGAAAGGGCAAATGCCAGCGCGATTTTCAGCAGATCCGGAATAATAAAGGGAAAAACGCACCATCCCAAAACCGTCATCAGACCGACTGCCCCCGTCTGGCTTGTGTAAACCGCCATAAACCAGACCGTGCCAAACGCGTAGCACACAATCAGACCAACCACCATGGACACGATCTGCACGACGGCACTTTTGCCCAGCGTCTTCTCCATCAGCCACATCGAAAGCGCCGAGAACAGAAATCCGACAATATAGCCGCCGCTGGTCCCCAGCAGAGCCCCGATGCCCCCGGAAAACCCGGCAAACACCGGCAGGCCGACCGCCCCCAGCAAAATATATACCAGGACTGCCAGCGTCCCTCTCTTTCCGCCTAAAACGCCCACCGCCATAAACACGCCGAACGTCTGTAAGGTAAACGGCACCGTCGTCGGAATGGAAATCCATGAGCATATCGCCATCAAAGCCGCGAAAGCGGCAATGTACACCATGTCAATCGTCTTCATGCCGGTACGGGCATTCTCCTGTTTCGTCATTTCACTCATCATCTGGTCCTCCTCTTATGCAAATCCTGTGATGTCCGATCTTCGGGCCATTCGCAGACCTGATCACAGATCCATTCACCGGCCATTCGCAAAACCTCATCCGAACCATATCCCTGCCGCACACTTACTGCGTGGCTGGAACAGGTACAGGTACTGGCCCACGGAACAGCCACGGATAATTTAGCATAGAGGAATGTTTCTGTCAACCATTTTATTGTTTTTGGTTGACAGATTTTAAAACTGCCATTTTGTGTTTCTCAAGAACCGATTTGATTTTTTCAACAGTCTCTCCAGTCACCCTGGAAATAACATCCAAAGTGAATCCCTCCAAATCCATATTCACAATCAGCCGTTCTTTCTCTCTTGTCTCTCCCAATTCCAGAATACCCTGACTTAGATTACACATACTGTCCAACTCCTCTCTGAATTCCGTCCCGGTGGCGATATGATACTCGTTTTCCAGAATATCAATCCGCTCATTTGGTTTCACATCCACTGAAAATAATGTACTTAGCAGGCGATGCAGCCTGTACTTTCTGCCCCTCTTAGGAAGCTCATCAGGCACTCCCAGCAATACAATATTCAAAAGATCCAATTTGCCCTTCCATGTATGGTCAGAAAGAATCGAATCATTCGTCAGATGTACATAATTCCAGATGCACTCATCCATATTCATGCAAATCCAGATACTGTACACTCTCTTTAAATCATCATACTTCTTTCCTTTAAAATCCCGCTCTTTCTGCGAGGATACCAGCCTGCTCACGTAAAAAATCGCCCGATTCAAAATATCATAGCCGGAAGGCTCATCCTTCTGAGCCTCAACATTAATAATGATCCGAGAAACTCCATCCCTCGTGCGAACATAAAACAGAATATCAAAAACAGCAAGCCCTTCCTGTTTCTCCGACTGCACCGTATTCAGCCCGACAATCTTATCGCCGCCTGCCGTGGTCTGTCCCCGGTTCGTCAGACCAGGTTCAGTCGGAACAACCCCAACATAGATCTCGTCTTCTATGCAATCCTCCACCTCATCTGGCGACAATTCCTGAAACTCATCCACCGTAGACCTCAGGATATGTGCCAGGATGCATTTTCTCGCCAGCAAGTCTCTGGCATAGATGTCATACTGCGTCTCATCGTCAGCCAGAATCAACGTGTTCTTCAAATCTGCTTCCATCAGTTGCCCTCCCTGATTTTATTTATTCAGATAAGGCACATCTTTCATTCTCGCCTAAAGGATAGCATAAAGCAGTCTCATCCGCAAGCAAGGTTTCCGCTTTCTTCCGCCACACACAGAACAAACAAACTTTTTAGATGTGCCTTACTCAGTCGGCAGACATTGTACCGAATCAGGTGGATGTTGACAATAAGATGACACATATTGAAACATTTTAAGAGAAAACAGAAAGATTTGTACTGTTTGATATTGCATCTTGACACAGAAACGTACAGTCAACTATTCTTTTTACGATACGAAAGCAAATCTACGAATACTTTACTCTACAAAACTTTCCATGGGGTACTGTCAATACTATCCACCCCATCAAAGAATGAAGCCTCTTCCAGGACAAACAAAAGCGTTCTCGCCCTGGTACCGGCAATGTACATATATTTCTGAAAATCCTCTCCGCGAATATCTTCCATTCCAAACAAAATGACGACACCGGAGTCCAGGCCCTTAAACCCCTGAATCGTCGAATAAACCGGCATTTCCCGCTTTTCCTCAAACTCCGTCCCCATCTCATTCACTTTTATACCAGCTTTTGCAAGCAAAGAATTTTTATAACGCCTGCCGGACAAAAACACAATATTACTTTCACGAACCCCTTCCCGCCTGAGACGTTTCAGAAGCCTGGAAACCTGATGGGAAAAGTCCTCCGCATCCGAATATTGGATTCTCTCGACCTCTTCTCCATTCTCGCGCATAAAAGATTCTGCTTCCAGTTCCATGCAGCACTTTTTCAAAGTATACCTGCCAATTTGGATTGTATTCCTGCAATTTACAAACAGGCGAAACAGCGTGATATTCGGATAGGATTGCATCTGAATCATTCCCTCCAGGTAATCCGGATTATATATGTTCTGATGCTCATCATAAAAAAACGCCCAGTTTCCTTTCTCAAATCCGCCCTTTAGCAGATAATCCAGAGGATAAAGCAAAGCCGGACGCAAAATATCCTGCCCTTCATCCATAATCAGCAGGTCATATTGCATACCAGCCAGCTCATCCGGCGGAAGCGCACTTACGTAATCCCAAAAACGCTCTGGCAAAACTTCTGAAAAATAGTTTTGCGGATTGGCAGTTACCTCCTCAGCTACTACAGAAACATATTCACCGAACAGCGCGTGAATATTGATCACCTTCAGTTTTTCTCCCAGGTCCAGCTGCGCGGAAACATAATTAGCCAGATTTTTATTATAAGTCAGAAATAAAACCCGCCTGCCTTGCGCAGCCTGTTTCCTGGCAAAATCAGCAGCAAGAAGTGTTTTCCCCGTTCCCGCGCTTCCCGAGATCAGCAAATGAGGATTCATGGAAAGCGCATCCATAATCCGTGTCTGCTCCGCAGTCAGACGGATCAGTTTCCTCTCCACATTTTCCAGCCGTTCCCCCAGCGCAGGGATAAAACAAAATTCTCCACGAAGATATTTGACAATCTCCTCAATATCCGTCGGAGACAGCTTCGCCGGTTCCCTGTATCCTCTTTCCTGCCAATAATCAAAGACACGATTCATGTAAGAAGTAATATCTTTCGTACTCCGGTCGAAAATCATCTCCGAAATGATTTCCTGCGAAGTGCTCTTAAAATCAATATCCGGAAACACAACGCCAGCGGCACACAGAAGATTATTGATGTGTGGATTTGTCGGAAACTGCTGTTTCAAAACCGTCTTAAGGCTGAACATGTTCCCGATCACCTGTGCAAACGGTCCCTCCGCCTTCTCCCTTTCCACGCCATACCGATCCGTAAACAGCCACTTTCCTTCCCGACACTCCACACGACCGCCCTTGATTTCCAGGCACGCAACGCCGCGCTCACAGACCACAACGAAATCAACCTCGCCGTAAATCTTCGTCTTATGCTTCGGCAGGCCAAGAGAATGAAGTACATACGCGTTTTTCAGACACAGGTTCTGCAATACATCATACATTTTCCGCTCCGCTGCACTCTTGATCTCCTGGCCCAGGTAGGGTGGGATAAATGTGGGGGTAAATTTCGCTTCCATGATTGTCATCCGCCTTTTTGTCGTATTCAGAATCACATACAGGTTAATGCATATGTCGGGAAAAGTATAGCATGGTTATTTATGAAAATCCATGCAAAAAGAATATAAAATACAATTGATTTTAAGGAATATAACGCATATAATAACATTAATTTCGCAAATTCTGTCGAAAATATAACGATTCGCAATGCAGAAATCAGCAAAACAAAGTTGTCGTTTTCGATAGCAAATATACATAGTGCAAGTGGGGAGGAAATCATGAGGAAAGTCAATCACTTCAAGAATTATCGAGGACACGGTAGTAAAGGAAAGATTATTGCGATTATCGTCGCAATTATTTTGATTATTGCGGTAATTGTTGGCATCATTATGGCGAAGCGCTTTGTATTTGGAACGATAGGGCAACTTGCCGCTTCGGAAATAGCAGGTTTAACTTCCATTGATTCAGAGTCCGAATCCGAAAATAATGAAAATGATTATTCTGAAACAGATTTGGAAACAGATTTTCCTAATGAGCCCGCTTCAGAGACAGAAACCGAATACACTGGAGCAACTGATACACTAATTGGCAGAGTAATATACGCCGGATACAATCACTCAGTTTTCCACTATGAAGTGAGCGATAAAGCAGAAAGCTATATCTCTGGTAATGAAGAATGGTTTCTTAATTTGGATGATAGTGTAAAAGAAAAAAAGCCTCACTCAATAAGAATATTGACTATAATGATCTTATCAGTGATCCGGACCGATACGGAAATCAGCTAATTCAAATCAAAAAATCCACTGTAAAGCTGATTAAGGATTATAATGATTTTAACGAATCAACAATCGTGTCTTTATTACAATTGGAAGATAAAAAAGGCAATACCTATGCTGTATATATCGACCAGGAAATGCCAGAAATCATTGAGGGGAACAAAATTACTATCTATGGAATACCTCTCGGTTCCGCTACGATTTCTCAGTCGGATGGTTCCGAGATTGAAGCTATAGCAATACTAGCTTGTTATTGCAAATAATATTACTTTATTGCTCAGCCTATACCAGAAAAACAAAAAAAGAAAGGAATCCGTAAGATGGACGAAAAAGAAAAAAATAAAAAGGAAATGGCAGAATATCAAAAAGAATTGGATAAAATTGCGGATTCTATTATAAAAGAAACAACCAAGCAAGAATCAACCTTTAATTATCGAAGTTCTCGTTTTCTGTGTCCACTGGGAATAAGTGCTTTAATTGGTGTGATTGTTGGTGGAATTATCGGTTGGAATATACATGGACTCATCCACCCTGCAAGCGAACAGACATCCGTTTCAGATTTTGCCGAATCAACGGCCAATGAAACCGAGCTTTTAGAAGCAAGTGTTTCGTCCGACACTGAGCTTTCTTTAGCAGAAAGCGCCGAAAATCTCAATTCAGAATCTGAGGCAAGCGAAGCCGTCGAAGCGGAGACTGAAACGGAAACAGAGGCCGAAATAGAAACCGAAACAGAAACTGAAACAGAAACTGAAACAGAAACTGAAACAGAAACTGAAGAGACAGTCAATTTTGAAGTTCTTTCCTCCAGGGTTGCCTATACAGGTACACACAGTGATTTCTGCCAATACGAAGTATGTGAGAAGGCAATGACATTTATCAGCGAAAATGAAAGTTGGTTTACAGATCTGGACTCTGACAGTGATGCAAAAAAGAATGCTCTGAACAAAAACATAAAATATGATAACCTGCTTGTAAATGCGGAAAGGTACGGCGACCAGCTGATTCAGCTCAAAAAAGCGGAAGTTCTGGAAGCCAAAGATTTCCAAGTCGGAGATAATAAAAAAATAATAACTTTATTGGAAGTAAAAGACAGCAGCAATAATTTGTACGTGGTATATCTTGATCAGGATTTGTCTGAAATTACACAGGGTATGACACTAACACTGTATGGAATTCCTCTGGATACAGGTACAGTCATTTCTTCCGATGATACTGAACAGGAGGTCGTTGCCTTGCTGTGCTGTTACTGGAAGAAATCTTCTGGCCCAATAGGGTTTGTAACGAATCTTTTTGATTCTTCTTCAAAAACAGAAATCGCAGAATCCGAATGATATTGCAGGAATAATTCCTACAGGAGGGAACATAATGCCTAAAATTAAAATCATCAGCAATCCATATAAAAATGAACTTTTCTTTGAAAGTTATAATGAAAACAATGAGGTATGGGAAAGTATCGGTAAGCGGAATCCTAACAGCGAATTGAGAACAATGGAATCTTCCGGAGCTCTTTTGTTTTTTAATGCTCAAGCTATTATAGACCTTATTATTTCTAAATACTATATAGATGATAAAATGGAGCTTTTATTTGAAGGAACGGATGATGAGTTCAAAATATTACAAGCTGTTTGTGCATCTGAACATATAAGAAATGTCGTTTCTCTAAAAAAAGGTTCTTGCTATCTGAAAAATGCACGATTCATCATAGATGATATTAAAAAACATTTTAATGAAGTATATCCAATGATCAAGATACTTGTTCAGGATAATGAAAACTCTGTCCAATATTTCGACAAGATTTCAGAAAATTTAAACGGGTCTATCCCAATCTGTTTATTTGGAAGAGATGCCTCTCTTAAATCTGCTTTTCTCAATGCATTAATAGGGTATCATATACTTCCGTACAATAAAAACTTCCTAATGAACACTGTACTCCAAATCAGACAATCAATGCAAGATGATCTGGCAAGGATACAGTTCCCTTATTGCGGAGGAACCGCTTCCATTTCTTTGGAAGCAGATTCTTACATAATCTCCACTGATAAAATAGAATCGGATTTACGCCGCATGGTCGACTGTGCACTAACACAGCCACCTGCCGAAAGTATTTGGGAGAAACTTCACCGGGTTCTGAATTTGATCTATGATTACTTAGAAAAAAATTATGTTTCTGGTGCTTTTGGTGGAATCATTGATCTGTCGATCCCTTTCCCCCGCAGAAGTGAATTATGGCAACCGGATAATCTGCCTGTTCTGATAACTGTACCAGAACCTGATTCATTTTCTAATATGGATTGCTCAAGGTTACTGAATTCTATGAACGGTTTTTCCATTGGGATTCCCATCTGGATTACATCTTATACAAATATGAATAATTACGATTTTGGGACCAGGATTTCAGATATTGCTATGTTAGATCAGCATTTTGCCCTAACTATTATTAAAGTTGATAATATTTCCAGTCTTCCTTCTTCCCTTCTTTCAGATGAACAGGAAAAAGAATTATCTCAACATGACATAACAGAAGATTTTTCGGGCAAGTCATTTTTTATTTCTTCATATTCCGACAGCAGTCTGCGCTGTGTTGAAGCAAAACTAACCGCACTTTCCCGAAAATATATTGTTTACGATAAATGTCAAATTATGAATAGCTTTGTACATAATGTAATTGATCAGCTGAACGACTCTCTGAAAGCTGAAATTGAAAAGTCGAAAAAGGATGCCGATTTGAAAAAAGCAGAGTTGGAAAATGGAAAGCAACGCCTGCTGCAAAAGCTTTTAGATAAAGAACATACTTCATTACAAAACTCTTGGGAAAGTTCAAATTCGCTCCTGAAGAAGCTTACAGCAGACATGCCGGATCATGCGTCGGGTTTTAAGAAAACACTCTCTGAAAATGAATTAAGGAAAGCGCGTACTATGGTACAGAACGATGACAGTTTGTTTGCTGTCATTAATCTTATATATAGCAAAAGCACCTATTACATAAAAGAATTTCTAACAAATGAATTAGATATATTCTGGGAAGGTCAATCACGTATTCTGAAAAAAGAATTATTCGGTATTATTGCCGAAGGAGAAGAAGAGGATTTATCAGTATGCCCCGAATTGGAAGCCTGCACCTTTTGTTCTCCACCTATTCAGGAATACCAGGCAGCAAAAGTTACGTTTAGCAAGGAAGATTTTTTAAAAAAGACAAGCTTGATATCCAGTACCCGGAAAAACGCAAATATTGATAATTCAAAGTTATCCGAAACATATAATTCTAAAATCATACGAGAAATCGTCCAAATCGGCGGAAAAATCAACTTCGAAATATACGAAAGCTTTCGAACGTGGCTTATGAGTCTGAATGATATCCTCAAAGGAAATGCTGCAGAATGCAACTCAAACTTGAGGCAAAAAAATGAGTTTATCAAAGAGAGTTCCGAACGAGTTTCAGAATTAACAAAGTACCAATTGAAAATACCAGCTACTTTTGACGAAATCAAAAAATCAATGGAATGGATAACGATATAGCTAAAGGAGACCAGCACATATGGGGGTTAAAAACGTTATAAAAAAAGCAGCTGGTAAGGCCGGCGACGCAGTAGCAAAGCTTTCCTCTCTAAGTCCTGCTCAGGTAGAACAAGTTCAGCTTTTAAGAGAAACATACTTGCTCGAAATGCCTGATCCAACAGATACTTATGCGCAATCCACTACTGAGCGTATGATTGCTGCAAGCAGCATTGAAATTTTTAATGCTTATTTGGCACAAATCAAAGATCTTTATCTGCCTTTGGAAAAGGATGCGGAATATGGCGATAAATTTGAAGCCAAATACAACATCCGGTATTTCAAAATCACAAGATGGGTCACTGAAAAAAATGAAAACAGTCTTGAGAAACTTATCAATGTCTATGCCGTATTATCAAATGAAGACTGCAATATTGCGCTGATTTTCAATCGGACACAAGCCGGTACTGATGTATATCTTGCCGTTGTCAATCTCAAAAATGCAAATAACAAAACGGATGCGGATATCTACAGAGATCGGCTGGCAGATGCTGTTAAAGGGAATTTCCCCGGATCAGATCTTGGGGACCGCGGAATTGGCATTCCCCCATGCTTAGACAATCAAAAAAGATATTCTGTAGCTGCAACCTCAAACATTCCTACAGAGAAATCCGAAAAATTTGTCAGCCAGACAATCGAAAAGCTGCTGGACGGTATTGTTCCTGATTCCCCCAAAAAAGAATATACTATTATTCTACTGGCAACGCCCATTCTGGATGCAGAAGACAGGAAGCTAAAACTGAGCGAATTCTATTCCGGACTGGCTCCTTATGCTTCCTGGCAAACAGATTATCATTACAATGAAAGTCAGTCTCTGGGATCTGCAGCAGATGTTGGCGCAAGTGTAGGCACAGATGTCAACAGGCAAAGTGACCAAAGCCTTACAACTGGAAATACAGAGCAGCAAACAGATAGCGAATCCGGTACTAAAACGAAAAGCGAAAATAAAACATCAACACAAGGAAAATCGGACACTGAATCAAGCACCCAAACCGAAACCGAGGGCACCAGCAATACCAGTTCAACTACCGAAGGAACCAATACCAGTCTGGGAGTTAATGTAGGAGTTTCGATTGGAAGCCAATCCTCCTCCTCCGTCACAAACTCACAAAGTGCGAGTGCAACCATTGGGCAATCTGTAAGTGGCGGCTTCAATGGTGCCGGCTTATCTGCCACGGCATCCAAAAGTTCTTCTGTCTCTGCATCAGTGGCCCAAGCAATCAGCAGTGTATTATCCAGCACAATTGGCCTGTCAGCAGGCGCAAATGCGGCGGTTGGTTGGAACAGCAGCGTTACGGAAGCAATCGCGAAATCTGCAAGCACCGCTCTAAGCAAGGGTACTTCTAATACTGTATCCAGCAGTGTGGCGGAAAGCACCGGCGTATCCATCGCAAAAACTGTCGGAAAAGCAGTGACAAAGGGCTTAACAACCACGACAGGCACGTCAAAAGGGTTGAGTCTGGGTGTCAATTTCGGTATGAACTTTGCCCGTTCCTCTACCATCACAGCTACTCTTGGCAAAAATGAAGGAATCACACAAACCTTTACCAATTATAATATCAAACATGCCCTGGATCTCCTGGAAAATCAAATGAAGCGAATGGACCAGAGTACTGCGTTGGGTATGTGGGATTTTGCTGCCTATGTATTAAGCGAAGACCCAAATGTCGCTAACAACGTGGCTCATACCTATCTCGCCCTTACACTGGGTGAAGAATCTTATATGTCCAAATCTGCCATCAATTTATGGCGCGGAAATGTGGAAAAAGATATCGAATCAAAAGAAGCAGCTGTCATAAGCAGTTATCTAAGAGAACTTCGTCATCCCATTTTTGGCCTAAACCCCAGTTTTCTTCTGTTAAACGAAGTTATAGAAAAGGCAAAAGATTCACAACCACTTGCGGACTTCCTAAATGCAGAAATTTTAGGAAACGAAGATTTAGTGAAAAAACTAACCGTTTATCTGGGAATCTCCGCTTCAGATCAGCTGTCAGAACCGGATTTACGAAAAGTTCTCTCCGATTTTAATGTGTATCCATCCATTGTCACGGCAACGACCAGCCTTTCCGGAAAAGAGCTTGCTTACTCACTGAATTTTCCACAAAAATCTATTGCGGGGCTTCCAATTCAGGAATGCGCAGAATTTGGAAGAAATGTTGCTGTCTATGATACCATAAATAATAGCAGAAAAACGCTGAAGTTGGGGAATATTTTTCACATGAATACCGTTGAAAATATTCCTGTTGAATTATCTTTAAATTCATTGGCTTCACATACCTTTATCACTGGCAGTACCGGTTCCGGAAAAAGTAATACAATCTATCAATTACTTTCAAAAGCAATAGAAAACAATGTAAAATTTCTTGTTATAGAACCAGCAAAAGGTGAATATAAAACAATATTCGGTCACAGAAAAGATGTCTCTGTCTACGGCACAAACCCGAAACTGACTCCGCTTTTACGAATGAATCCATTCAGTTTTCCTGACGAAGTGCATATATTTGAGCATCTGGATCGACTGATTGAGATTTTCAATGTCTGCTGGCCAATGTACGCAGCAATGCCCGCTGTGTTAAAAAAAGCTGTAGAACAATCCTATGTAGACTGTGGATGGGATCTTTTGTCATCCGATAACAAATACGGCTGTAAGCTGTATCCTACTTTTCAGGATGTAGCAGAAAACATTAAAAAAATCATTGACTCCAGTGAGTATGATGCGGAAAATAAAGGTGCATATAAAGGTTCTCTGCTAACACGGCTGGAATCCTTAACAAATGGTATCAACGGTCTGATCTTCTCAACCGACGAGCTTTCCGCAGAAACACTTTTTGAATCGAATGTGATTGTAGATTTAAGCAGGATTGGCTCTTCCGAGACCAAAGCTCTTCTCATGGGAATGCTTGTTTTAAAGCTGCAGGAATACCGTATGGCATCCTCATCCGACATAAATACTGATTTACACCATGTCACAGTGCTTGAAGAAGCACACAATATTTTGAGACGAACATCAACAGAGCAGACAACAGAGGGCGCAAATCTCCTTGGAAAGAGCGTAGAAATGCTCTCTAATGCCATCGCAGAAATGCGGACATACGGAGAAGGATTTATTATCGCCGATCAATCGCCCGGGCTTATGGATATGTCTGTAATACGCAATACAAACACCAAAATTATAATGAGGCTTCCGGATCAAGGCGATCGAGAGCTGGTTGGGAGAGCAGCAAATCTCAATGATGATCAGATTGCAGAAATTTCACGGCTACCTTGTGGAGTGGCAGCCGTCTATCAAAACGAATGGATACAGCCAGTCCTTTGCCAGGTAGAAAAATACCATACAGGAAAAATTTTTCCTTATAACTATCATTCAAATAAAATGCCTCCTAGTGCTGATGTTATTAAAAAACAGCTTTTAGATATCCTGATGAGCAACGGATTTTCAGCACAGCATACAAAAAACAAAATGGCCGCGCTAAGGCATGATATTATAGAATCCGGCATTAGCACTCCTTTGAAGCGTGATTTCCTGAACTATATTTCAAACAGTTCCTGTATCCCTGAGGAGAAAATAAGGTCTCTGAGCATTTTTCTTTACAATCTCCTATCAGCAGAAGATGTAATTAATGATGCCAGAAAATACGACAACAATATTCATATGTGGATAAAGTTTGTTTCTGAAAAAACAGGTCTTTCTGGCAATGGGTATTCCAAAGAACAAACAGATATTGCTATAGCATTGATTTTATATGAAAAAGCGGAGCGAGATGCGGAATATAATAATCTGCTTACCCGTTTTGTAGACATTCACAAAGAAAAAGGAGGTTTATTTTATGAACGAATTTCATTCTTCTGATTCACCCGAAATTCAGCAGGCAAAACCAGATTCATTTACAAACATTCAATCAGAAACGGACCTAAATGTAAGTGAAGCAAAAAACATTCTGCAGTCTCTATTTGTCTCATTAATTGACGCCAATAATGCTCCTGCTGAAAAAGGTGTAACAGAAACGGCAGATTCTCAAAACGATGTACATAACAACTATTACAGCACTTATGAAGAACGGTTGAAGCAAACTCCTGGTGACTCAGGAGAACGCGGAGAGTGGTCTGAAGACCGCGGAGAATCCGATTTTAAACCAAATGATCAAGAAATCCAAGACATTCTTGCAAAACATGGATTAGAGAGCATTCCATATAAAGATGGGATTCCGGACTTTTCAAAAGTTTCTGAGGCAACAGTCGAAATCGATGAAATGTCAGAAAATCGAAGTGAAAACTTTAAGCAATGTGATGAAAAATGTGCAGAGCAGTGGAATAAAGAAGCTAAGGACGGCAAAAATGATTGGACCGCGCGGGATGTAAAAGAATGGAGACAAGAGAATGGATATTCGTGGCACGAAAGAAATGACATGAAAACCTGTGACCTTGTTCCCACGAAAATCAATGATTACTTTGGCCATCTTGGCGGAGTCTCAGAATGTAAAAAACGTGATTCAGAAAATAGTGGAGGTGAATTCGATGAATAAAGTTACTCTCAACATTTGGGGCAGAATTTTTGATTTAAAAATAGAATACGACTGCTATAAAAACGAAGAAATTCTTCCCATTCAAAAAGATACCTTAGCAGCATTTTGTAATTCAAAAGAAGCAATTGATTTGTCAAAAAACATAGTTGAACAATATTGTATTAACAACAATTCTAATGAAATAGGAGCAGACTCTATTGACAATATTTTTAAATATGTAATTCCAAGATATCTTTATATAACACGATGCAAACATAAACGCACACTAGCTATTATGTGTGATTATAAGTTTGATATGGAAAACGGTCTGGCGATTGTTTACGAAAATGAAAAACCAGTAAGGGTAGGAAAACAAGATATTATATTGTAAGATAGACACATGATGCATAATACCTAAAATCTCTATCGTACAGGGGGGCGAATCGTCCCCCATCACATTGTCTGACAGGATGTGCGATGCCAGCCAGGGGGGCTGCTCCAGATGGTTTCTATCGATGATCTGAAAGCGCAGCTTTCAACCTCTCCGAATATTTGAAATTTGGTGAAAAACTTCCCCCAGGCCCCTAATGTTTCATGCTAGGAGCATAGAAACTGCCGCCGACATTATATATACACCTCAATCAAAAACAGCCGCATAGACCTTATCATATGCCTGCTGTAATTCCCTGACAGCTTCCATAAGGCAATCATATGTCTGAGGCGGAAGCGCAAAACTCTGCTTCATAGTTTCCATGATCTTCGTCTCCGTTTCTTCCACCTTGTCATCAGCCTGAATCATCCCAACAATTTCAAAGAAAACCGCTCTTCTGATTGTGGAATTCTTAGCGCCAAAATAATCAATCAATTCCTTAATTTCCGCGCTCTCAGGTATCTCATTCAGCCCCAGTTCGATCTTGTAATTATTCACTAATTCCTGCTCTTCCTCAGCATAATCCGAATCACAGGTGGCAGTTTTGTAAATCAGTTCCAGAAACTTAGCTTTTTCTTCAGCATTCAAAATCTGTGCAAACATTATGTTCTTTTTTCCTTTCTCATTTATTGAAAGTATCTACTATCTCTTATTCTGACTATTGAAGGCAATTCCGTGCTTCGCATTTCCACAGGGAGCCCCGCCCCAATGTTTTTCTAAAACAAATCATATAGCTGATCAAGGTTCCGAATGATTTTATCGTCTTCCACATCTGAAAGTTCTGCCAGACGTACTGAATGCTCTGCACGATAGTCAGCACTTTCAGACCGGTTAAACGTTTCATTGATCTCCAAATACAGTTCACGATATTCTTCTTCTTCCTGCCGTACAAACAAAGCAAAGCATTCATCCAGATGTTGTTGATATTCCTCCATCTGCTGTAAAAACAGCTGAATCCGCTTCTTTTCAGCCGGGGTCATTCCCTCTGCCAGTGCATCCGCAAAATTCTTTAAGGATTGCCTGATCACCGGACCATACCGGATTGCCAGTTCCTTCAGAACTAGCATTACCAGACGCCCCCAGGCAATCAGATTCAGATGGCAAATGAAGGTTACCACGTTTTGCTCCAGAATGCCATGCGCGGCAGCTTCAACTCCATCCACTGCGCACAGAGTTCCGTTTCCCACAATCAGCATCACCCGCAGATCCGCATGTTTTGAGGAAGGAAAGCTCTCTTTCCACGTTTTCTTCCTGATATATTTCTGTCGGATCGTCCAGATTACACGAATCATCAATTCTTCCAGAACCACAGGGATGGCTATAGTCGCGCCAAAGCGAAGATCATATCCTTCTTCGAAAACTTTAATCATAACTTCCGCAAAAGTGTCGCCATCCAGATCTCCAAAATCGCAGAAAAGGAACAGTTCATAAAAAGGAATCGGGATCCCGGCTCCACGTCCGGTTTTCCCCGGCTGCCTGGTAGAGCTCGAACCTGCCAGATCAGAGATCAAATGCCCCACCCAGTTTACAAACCCGCAGAATATCATAGAACACAGATCGCTTCCCTGCAGATAGGGCAGCCTGGTTCCTCCACTGCTTTTTACAGGAAGAAGCCGAATCACTTTCCCTTTATCCACAAAGCTCGCGTAACCTGTAAACTGATCAATGATGGAGAAAATTAATCCAATGGGATCCGGAGAGTGCGCCAAAGACAGCAGATGATGGTTCTGCGGACGCATCCCCGATAATTTATCCCCTGCATCCTTCAAATCCTTTGCATAGCGCGCGTCAAAATTCACCGGAAACGCCTGCTCCAGATAACTGATGCACTGCGTCAGAGACTCCGGTTTTTTCCCTGGTTTGCCCTGCGCAGTCGAACGGCCGTCACTCTTCCAGAAAAGCTGCGCAGCTTTTTTGACAAATCCATCCGCTGCCTTATCCACAGAGTTTCCGAGCATACTCGACAACGGATCGCCCACAAAAAACACATCAATTAATCCGGCTGCGCCTCCGCAAAATGCCGCAATCATATAATCATATTTGTCGCACTTCGCTTTTGCCCATTCTTCACGATCTCCAGGGCGCTCAGCAATTCTTAAGCAATCATCTTTCACTCTATTTTCACCTCAAGACGTTTCGATAGTGCATTCGATACATTCAGCAGGGCTAACAGTTCCTGCTGTGTTTCCTGCGAACAGCTTTTCAGCTTCTTTCCCTGCATCTGTTTTAATTTTGGAAAACTGATCCCCGGCATTTTCTGCTGAGCACGCATTTCCTGAAACAATTTCCTGATCTCCTTTCCTTCGATCAGTCTGGTGGTGTTACTTCTTATTTCTTCAACTGCTTTTTTCTCAGAAACAACCTTCACATCCAGCTCCTTCAGTTTTTCCGTTTCTTTTTTTATTTCTCTCGTCTGCCGCTCCGCCTTCTCCGCAATTTTTTTATTTTTACTGTTGGCCATCAATCCGCCGCCGACCAGAGCCGCACCGGCAATGCCCCAGCCCACAGGCCCAGCCATTGTTAAAAGAAATTCTCCGGCAGCCATTCCACCGCCGCCCGCTGCTAATGCTCCGCCACCAAGCCAGGCCAGCGCCGCATTTGTTGCCGCTGCGCCCGAAAGCGTCGCAATCGCCGTCCCTGTAGAAGCGGTTCCAAAGGTGGTAGCTACAGCCATTGCTGCAGTCGGTCCCAACGCCGCAACTCCGACCCCCGCTGCCGCGCCTGCTCCGGCAACCGTGCCGCTAACCACGTTGATATTTTCACTTTCCACAGTCAGGTCATTAATTTCTTTCTCGTAATTTTTTACACGCATCTCGATCATCGCAAGGATGTCCTGCATCTCTTTGGGCAGACCGACAATCCAGCTGAACAGACTATGTACTTCCTGTAAAATTTTCAATGACTCATCTTTCTGATATTTCAAATCGCCTGCATGTTCGATCAGGTTATCGTATGTTTTCTGGTGCGTATCCTTAGCACGCTGCGCCTCCGCGATCGCCTGTTTTTTATAATCTGAGTTTAACATTCTGTCTGCTCCTTTTATAAAATCTGACTTCATACTATCACGGATAATGCCAGCAGGCAAGTTAAAAGCTATTCTAAATATAAAGTTTATTATGACCACCGGCTCAGCCGGTGGTCATGATTTTACTGAATGTTTATTTGGTTTCTTATACGATCTTTCGTTTTTTTATTGAATTTTTCAGAGGTGATGAGCTCAGAGGGTTTTTATTTGGAATCTCAACTTCTCAATGGATTTCCGTCGCCATCCTTGTTTACTATTTTGCAAGGATGTTATTCAAAGGCAAACACCCCCTTGCGGGCAAAGTAGAATCATAGCTTCTAACCGCATGCGTTCTTCCCATCTCCTTAATGACTCGTTCATCTCCATTATGTCAGGTAAAAAATGATAACTACTGCCCGGTGCAAACATATTGTTCAGCATCCGGGCAGTTCGGTAATTATTAATTTACACGTACCTACCTCTCTCAGCTCACGCTGTTCGGATCAAACGAGGATATCTTTTCGTAATACCCGTCCAGTACCTGCCAGGAGTCGTAGGCGGTATATGCGACTGACACCTGCATTCCTTCATTGCTGATGGTCACTTCCAGTACGCAGGAGGCTTCATCGTATTCTGTCGAACGATAGACGCCGTTTCCCTCGTCTATCAGCATCCCGTAAAAGACCACTGTATAACGGTCGCCATAGGACAGGGCTTCTATGTACAGGTAGTCGCCTTCGTCTCCGTCTGTGTTGTAACCGATCTCGGCTGTCATGACATTGTCCACCCCGTTGTCGTAGGAATACATGCCGTAGATGTTGACCGCCTCGCTCCCGCTGCTGCTGTCGTCGGTGTTCGGACTGGACGCCTGCTCGAGAAGGCTTCTGTCGCTGACGTCGTATGCGGCAATCGGCATGTCGTTGCTGTAATAGTCTTCTACAAAGTCCGCCTCGCTCACTTGCTCCTCGACAATCAAGCCGTCCACGATCGTGTACCGTGTCACAAGCTCATATTGCATGTGGCCGTAGACTCCATAGATTCCGTTGCCGTCAGGCGCTGCGTAAAACGCCTGCGGCAGAGAAAAGTATCCCACGAAGTCTAGCTTGCCGTCTGCGTCTGCCGTCCAGACCATGTTGAAATAATCCGCGGTTGTGCCGTATCCCACGATCATTTCATCCACGCCGTCGTCGTCGATGTCATATAGACTGTATTGGCTGTATTCTATAATGCCGTCCAGTACCGGCGTATAGAGATCTGTATAATCCAGCGCGGAATCCTGGTTTTCGCTGCCGGCGTCCTCGCCGATTACGAACACTTCTTCTGCATCCGCACACACCGGTATTGTTCCTGCGAGCAAAGCAGCGCACATGACAGAAGCAAATAACCTTATTTTTACTGCTCTTTTCATTATTTTTCGTCCTCTTTAAACTGTCATTTACTGTCGTTTCCAGTCTCTGCCCTTCGCTCCAATCGATGCCTGCGTTCTCAATTTTCTGCGAAAATAGGGAATCGGACAGGGGAACTCTTTCTTCCCCTGTCCGTCTGCGCGGCGCTGTGCATAATACGTTCTTACGTTCCTGCGTGCAGGCAGAGCCTGTTCCTGGCCATTATTTATATTTACTCGTAATTTCAAACGATATGTAGGCTCCTCCCTGATCCAGTTCATACGGTGCGAAGCATACCACTGCTTTATAATTGCTCTTCAGGTAAAAGCTCATATTCTTCGCCGAATAGTCTTCCACTGTTGCCACTCCGCTGGATGGAATATAAGAATCTTCCGCTTCTGCCAGAACTGCTTCTTCTATTGCGGCCGAACCTCCGGAGCAGACGTTCACCAGGCTCAGTTTCTTTCCGGTCGACAGATCGTAAGTCAGTCCGTATACATCCGTATTGCTGACACCACCCGCGTACCAGTAGGTTTTCACCTTGATGCTGATGATTCCGTTATTGTTGTAGGTGACTGTCGAGGTGGCCGTATAGTAATACGAATCCTTACATCCAGCTTCATTTCCCGTCTTGGCATACTCGTACAGACTGTCCCTGTTCGAAGAGTTCAAAAAGCTCTTCATATCGGACTCTATCGAGCTGTTGATCTTTTTGATGGCACTCGAGCTGCCCTTCAGGACTACTTTCTGATAATATACGTTGGCCTTTACGTTGCCGTAGGTTTTGCTCTTATCCGTTTTGGAATAAGAATAGCTCGCGGTCAGGTTTTTCACCTTTTTACTGTTGGCGCTGCTCCATGCGGAATAGTATTTTTTGCCGGATACTGTTTTGTAGGTACGGATTCTCACGTAGTAGGTCGTGCCTGCCGTCAGGCCGGTCAGGGTATAGCTGGACTTGGACTTGCCGGATACCAGCTTTGTCTTATTCCCGCTCGTAAATTTTTTACTGGTGGAATACTGAATCTGGTAGCCGCTCACGCTGCTCGCCTTTTTCCATTTTACGGTCAGCTTTCCGACTGCGCTGCTCGATAAGGAAGAAAGGCTTGTGCCGGTCAGGCGGGTAATCTTTTTCCCGGTGCCGCTTCCGGCGATGTAGTCTGAATACGGAACGACTTTGTAGACATAGGTAGTTCCGTTTTTGCTCTTGATAGAGGTATCCGTCCAGGATACGGTTGAGCCGCTCTTAATGGTCTTTGTCGGCGTGCTGCTGTATTTTCCGCTGTTGGTCCGCCGGTAAATATAATAGCCGTCAGCTCCGGAGACTTTCGTCCAGGTCAGCTTGATTCCCGATGAGGTGTTCGTCGCGGAGGAAATCTTCAGGGTAACCGGCGTTGTGACGTAGACGGTACAGGTGGCTTTGATCTTGCTGGTATCCGAGAAAGACGACTTTACTGTGATCGTCGTCTTGCCGGATTTGACCGCCGTAACCTTTCCGTTTTCATCGACAGTCGCTACCTTTGTGTTGCTGCTGGTCCAGGTCAGGCCTTTTTCGCTCGCGTTAGTCGGCGCAAGGCTCGCCTTCAAAGTCGCGGTTGATCCCACTTTGATGGATTTGGTAGTGGGGAGTGTGATTTCCGTCAGGGCTACGTATTTCTCCTTCGTCAGGGAGACGGAGTAATCCCAGTCAGCACTGGAGCCGCTCATCTTAAGATAATAGGTTCCTGATTTACAGAAAAGCGTCTCTGACGCCAGATAAGCATCGCTCCCGCTTGTAATCGTGGTAACCTCTGTCAGCTCCGATCCGGACAATTTGTAGAGCGTCGCCGTCACCGTACCGCTCGACTGACGCGGGGTCTTCAGTTCTACCGTCAGATAGCATTTCTCTGTAATCTTGTAAGAAAACCAGTCGATGTCGCTGGAGCCTCCGTTGCTTTTGTATATATTGATATTTCCGGTATACCAGGTATTGACACTCTTAGAATTCGCCTGCGAGGTGAGGTCGTTTTTCTCGATCTCATAGGAGCTGGAGGATTCCGCTGTGCTGGTTACGGTAACGTTATAAGGTACATAATAACTAGAATAATTATTTACAACTATAAAATAATTGCCCGCCGGAAGCCGCAGATCCGAAAAACTCGTCGCATAACTGCTGTTTACACAACTAATCCTATCATAATAAAGGCAGGTAGTATTTCCATTGCTGTCTTCCGAATATAAATACGCATACAGATAGTCGTAGCTGTAGCTTTCATCATAGAAGCCATAAGAAATGCTCACCTTTGATGACGCGCTTAGCGTAAAACGAAAATAATCATACTCATCTGGATAGCTCACTGCAGCGTCATACTGTGTGTTCAGTGATATCTGGTTTGCGGTGTCAAACGAATCATTAGATTCGGTTTCTCCATTATAAGTTCCCGCCGCCTCATATTTAATATACAGTGTAGCCTCACTGTTTGTTTTCGCAGTGCTGCCGGAAAGTTTGAAATTATATTGTTTTCCCTCAGGCAGAGTCGCATAATAGGATGTAGCGCCTTCAAGATCGGTAATCAATTTCAGTTCACAAGAATTGTACTGATAACTGTCATTAGTACCTATCAGTCCCGTCCCATGCATGTACAGGGTATAGGACGACGGATATGTGCAGTTCTCCAGTATAAACTGCACACGCCCCGCGCCTGATACTGTAAAATACTGCGTAGTATTCAGAATATCTGATATGTAATAGGTCTTATTGACTTCCAGTTCCGTCGTCGTGGTTGTCGCAACACTCTGCGCATCGGATGCCGCGTCCTCAACGGATGAGACCATAATGCCATCATCCGACTGTGTTTCCGTCGCTGCTTCCGCGCTTACTTCGGCCGCGCTCTCAGTTTCTGCCTCAACATTTGCTTCGGCCGCGCTCTCAGTTTCTGCCTCAACATTTGCTTCGGCTGCGCTTTCGGTTTCTGTCTCTGCATTTGCTTCGGCTGCAGTCTCAGTTTCCGTTTCTGTACTTAACTCTGCCGCGAACTCGGTTTCCGCTTCCGCACCCGCTTCGACCTCAGCACTGGTTTCGGCTTCTGTATTTGCCTCCGCCGCCTCGGTCTGCACTTCTGTTCCTGTCTCTGACGCTGCTTCGGTCTGCGCTTCTGTACCTGCCTCTGGCGCTGCTTCGGTCTGCGCTTCTGTTCCCGCCTCCGCTGCTGCCTCGGTCTGTGCTTCTGTGCTTGCTTCCACAGCTGCCTCGGTCTGCGCTTCTGTGCCTGCCTCCGACGCCGTCTCGGTCTGCGCTTCTGTGCCTGCTTCCGATGCCGCCTCGGTCTGCACTTCTGTGCCTGCTTCCGACGCTGCCTCAGCGTCTGCCTCGTCCGATGTGGTTTCAGCAACTTCCACGGCATTTTCTTCTAAATCCGTTTCCGCGGCTTCTGCCCCATCAGCGCAATCCTCACTGACAACTACAACGCTCTCCGGGTTCACCCCGTCCGCCGTCACACTGTAACACGGCAGAGATGTCAGCATCGCCAGCGACAGAACTATCGCCATCATTCTCTTTTTCATAACAAATCATGCCTCTCTTTCTTCATTCATTCCGTTTCTCAATATTATGGGAAGAAAAACGCTTCCCATAATGCTCCAGAATCTGACGATTCTGTCGTTAACTGATCGGGTGAGAGTACGCAAGCGTCCTCTCCTTCCGATAAGTTATAATACGCCCAATTCGCCCATTCTGTAAACGAGTTATTTAAAAAATATTCACCTCCATCGCTGAAATGCAAAAACAGATCTGGTTTTTCAGGTTTCTCAACCACCCCAGATCTATGTTCTTTTTCGAGGAAAAAGCACCCTCTTTCTGATTTTTTATATTATGAGAAGAAAACCGCTTCTCATAATATAAAGAATCTGACGATTCTGTCGTTAACTTGCAAAGTTCACTGCCGCAAGCGCCGCGAACCTCCTGCAAATTATACTATCACAATTAATGCTTGCAGGCAAGCTAAAAACTTCTCTCTTAGGCGCTTCATTTCATTTTTCATAACGGTACAATGAAGGCAATATACTGTATTATCCCTGTTTTTTGAACACCACACAGGAGGTCTCTATGAAGGAACTTGACTACAAGGCGATCGGCAAACGGATCCGCGAGGCGCGCAGGGCGCAGAAGCTCACCCAGGAGGAGGCTGCCGAGCGCTGCGACATCACCAGTTCTTTTTATGGCAATGTCGAGCGCGGGGACAAGAAGATGAGTCTGGAGACTCTTGCGAAAATCTCCAGAGGCCTGTCGGTTTCTGCTGATGTACTCCTGTTTGGTTCGTCCGCTTCGAGCAGCGAAATGCTCTCAGATCTTCAGGAGGAGCTCCGGCGCGCAGGCGACGAAACGCAGGTCGAGAAGTATCTGCTGATCATCCGTCAGCTTTCGAAAATCATTGATCAGCTGTAGCACGATCCCAGCTCTCGTTTTCCTTCTTCCGCAATCTGCGTTCATTTTTAGCAAACTGCTACGAAGCAGCTGTCAAATATTCATTTGTTTCTGTTTCGACGTTTCAATTTGTATCGCAAGTCTCTGAAGGATTCTTTTATCAGAATCGACAGATTGCTTCCGATGCTTGCTATAATCTGACCGATGGTTCTTTGATCTTTCATCTGCATTCCTCCTGAAACGATATCAATTGCTTACATTACTTATGATCCCATCATGAAATTTGTTCCAAAGAAATTGTTCGCAATCGCCATGACAATCGCAACCTCTACAACCGCGGCTATGAAACAGCCAACCAGCTCTCTTAAAATTGCCCGCGCCCCAAAGTAGGTCACATCAAATAGTTTATGGTAGATTCTCCAATTGATAAACGCCAGAACAAGCAGTACAATTACAAAAACCTCGTCTCCCATTTCCTTTTCTCCTCCGTCTCTCTCATTTCATAACTATGTGGTAACTAAAAATAGCCTGCCCGCAGTCAAAGACCCCGATGCGCGCATACAGACGTCAATCTGCATATATGCTGTGTATTATAGCGGATTACGGGCGGCGGTTTTGGCCCCGATTTGGGCTGATTTTGAGATTCCTGTTTTTCTCTCCCACAATGTCCGGGTTTTATGGTACAATGGGAGCCGCGCAACAGAAAATCGCTTCGCGAGTGCCGCCCTAAACGCGAAGCGTTTCTATCATTGGCGGCGCGGCCTGCCGCCGAGCAACGCGAGGGGGCGCTTCCCGATTGGCGCGGCCTTCGTCCATACTCGCATGGCGAGTACAGACATACAATGGGAGCCGCGCAGCAAAAAACAAATGAGAGATTAAGGAATCACATTTATGGAATTATCAGATCAGTCCGTGTTGTCACTCTATCAGCCGATCGCTGATGTCAATACCAGGCATAAGGTCCTGCTTGTGCAGCATGCGAAAACAGGGGAAATTTTTATAGAAAAGAAACTGGCACAGTACAACCTGAGTCTGTTTCAGGATCTTCGTGAACATCCGGTTCCAGATACGCCGCGTATTTACGAGCTTGTAGAGGGAAATGGCTTTCTGATTGTTATTGAAGAATTTCTTCCAGGAAGGACTCTGCAGGATTTTCTGGATGAACATGATTCTTCGGGTGAGTACGATCCTTTTCCGGAGGATGAAGCGGTTTCGCTCGTCCTTGCTCTTTCCAGAATCGTGCGGCAGCTCCATCATCGGAATCCGCCGATCATTCATCGGGACATCAAGCCAGCCAACATCATTCTTTCGCAGGGTTCTGCTTTGAAGAAGCCTGCCGGGGATCATTATGCTCTGAAAGATTCTGTTTCGAAAAATTTTGCTACGAAAGATTCTGTTTTGGATGACTATGCTCTAAATGATCACTCTTTGAAGTTGCTGGATTTTGGTGCTTCTAAATATGTTTCGGAGGATAAAAGCCAGGACACGGTTCTGCTTGGCACGCGTGGTTATGCGGCACCGGAGCAGTATGGCTTCGGCAGTTCTACTCTGCAGACGGATATCTACGCGATCGGTGTGCTGTTAAATGTGCTTCTGACCGGAGAGCTTCCGACGGAACGTCTGGCCGATGGCCGGCTGTCCGCGGTCATTACAAAATGTACGCAGCTGAATCCATCGGATCGGTTCTCTGATATTGATGAGCTGATTGCGGTTTTGGAAAAATCAAATTGCGAAGATACCAAATATATCAAGCAAGGAAGTCATGGAAGCGCCCGCTTAGAGCTCTCAGAGGAAAATGCAGCCTCAAAAGAAACGGATAAAACTGTTTTTGATCAAAACGCTGCGGATAAAGATACGGATACGGAATCCGAACAGGATTATAAGGATCATAAAGATTACAAGGTTTCTACGGAATCGGCCCAGTCTTATCGCCGTTATTTGCCGCCGGGGTTCCGCAGCGGCTCGCCGGTCAATATGGCCATAGCGATTGTCGGATATCTGTATCTGTTTCTGAGCGGAATAGAATTGACGTTTCCCTATATTGCGGCTATTTTTTTCACGGCGGATTATCTCAATGTGCAGTCTTACCTGCCGGTTACCAGAAGTCAGAACCGGGCGGTGCGGGCAATCGGGGTTGCGCTTTATGATTTGATCATTATTTTCGTGCTTGTCGCGATTTCGCAAATATTGTGATATTTATGTATGCGCGTTTTTCTTACGCATCCGTATTTACACAATGTAACTTATCGGAAAGAAAACGCGCTTGCGGGTTTTCACCGGGTTATGCCCCCAATCTTTGATTGATGGGCGCGGGCATCCCGTCCATTGGACGGGATATTCGCCGACCGCAGCGGAGCGTAGAAACGCGCACTTAAGTATTTGCATTTATATTCGCGCCCTTTTACATACACATTTATTCCATGGAGGGAGGGTGATTTCTCATGGAACTGGAAGATGAATACGCCTTATCCTACTATGAGCAGGTGAGCCTCCTTGATGCGCAGCAGGGAACCAGTCTTGTCCGCTATAAAGAAACCGGCGAATTTTTCATCTGGAAACAAATTGCTGCCTGTGACTATGAACCTCAGGCCGATATTCGGGTATATAAGGCTTTACAGCACAGCCATCTCCCCGGGATTCCATCTATTTACAGGCTTGTGGAAGGCGATGGGGAGCTGATTATTATTGAAGAGTTTTTTCAGGGGCATACTCTGCAGGAGCTTGTTCAAGAGCAGGGACTTTTTTCCGAAGAGCAGACGATAGATCTGGTGCTGCAGCTTGCCGGTGTTGTACAGGGCCTCCATCGTCTGAATCCACCCATCGTGCACGGCAGCCTTCTTCCTTCTGGCGTAATCGTTTCGCCGAGCGGAGAGCTGAAATTGCAGGATTTTCGCACGGCAAGATTTGCCTCGCAGGAGGCGGCAGGAAGTGCGGATTCCAACTGTGAAGAAAACAGGACACCCGAAGCAATTGCAACTTCTTTACATGCAGCTTCTTTACATGAAGCTTCTTTGCATAAAGTTTCTTTATATGCAGCTTCTTTACATAAGGATATCCAGGCCATTGGGGAAATACTCTGTTTTCTTCTGACCGGCTCACTATATTCTGAAAAAGCTGTGGATGAGCCATTCGCTTCGATTATCGCGAGGTGCATTGAGGCAGATGCAGCTGACCGCTATGAGGACATCTCCACGCTGATCGCAGACCTGCATGGGGTTCTTCACAGAAGCAGCACCTCCAATGGTAATGATATTGAGATAAGCGGTAATTTGCTGTATGTCAGCAATACTACAGCAAGCCGCTTATCTGTTGATAATGATGGTATGGCAGGTAATGGTACTGATGCCGATGACGGAGTTGGTGCTGATAATGGTGCTGATGCTGACGATGGTGTTAGTGCTGATAATAGTGCTGATGCTAATGATGGTGTTGGGGCTGATAATAGTGCTGGGGCTGATAATGGTGCTAATGCCAATCATAGTGCTGGTAATCGTACCGCCGCCTCTGTTGACGCGGAACATTCCTGGCGCCGTTTCCTGCCGCCGGGATTCCGCAGCGGAAAGCTTGTAAACATGGCTGCCACGACAACGGTTTATGCCTTTCTGATCTTTGTCCTTTACCTGGAAATAAGATACGGAGCGGATGATCCGGTCATCTTCGGCACACTCATGGCCTCGTTTCTCGTAATCATCCTGTTTACCGCGGATTATGCAGGCGTGCAGTCTCACCTGCCTCTTACCAGAAGCAGCAAAACAGCTGTGAGAGTTTTTGGGATTTTTCTCTACGACATCCTTATTTTGGCCGCGGCGATGATCATTGCCGCAGGTTTGGATACTTTTTTCTATTTATAATTTGCCAGGTGGCATCCCGTCCTTTGAACGGATCGGTTCAAAGCAGAGACCCAGTAAGCGCTCGTTTATTCCTCATGTTTACATTCCATAAGCGGCTCCATGCCGTGCGTGCCCAGCAGCTCATTTACCCGGTCAATGTCGCTGATCCCCCGATTGAACGCTATCATCAGAACCGCGTCTCTGGGAATGCGGGAATAAAGCTCCGACATACCGTAAAGCTTCAGCGCCCGCTGGGTCTCCTTCAGATTAAATCTTCCGGCAAAGCAGAAGCGAAGAATGTAATCGCGCCGGATCGTATTTCTGGTCTGTCCGATCAGGCGGTAGCCGTACTGCTCCGGGATATACGCTCTCCGGAAAACATCCTGCTGGGAGATCTTTTTTTCTTTAAACATCTGCCGCATATACGCGGCAAACGGCCGCTCCGGATCCGCCAGACTCTCCGCATGGTTTTCCAGATAAGAGTCAATATCCACCGGCCCTGCTTCCTGCAGGATCCGGTCAAGGCCAGTCGTAGAATCTTTAAACACTGTAATTCCTCCCGTTTCTGTTATCTGAGCTGTGTTTGGTGTACAGCCTTGTTTCACCTGAGTTTCAGCCGAAAATGACGGAGTCTTAAGTCCGTCATTTTTGTCCTGCATCGCTTTTTATGCAGGACCCGAGCCGCGGACGCCTGATTTACAGGTTTTCCCGCGGCGCTGTTTTTTAAATTGACCTATGGATTGACCTATAACCTCACCTGACAATCTTTCAAAAAATATTTAGTCATTTTTGAAGGCGAAACGGGTGCTCTTTCGAATAAGCCACCGCTGCTGCATTAAACTCTTCCGCACTCATCTGATCAAATCTCTGTTGCTGCCATTTCGTGTAATCAAATTTTTCCCGTATAATAACCGAAATGAACTGTTCCGTTTCCACCACGCCAAGCTTTTCTAGCAGACAATTAATCCCTTTATCCATAATTTCCATATTCGTTACCATACATCATCACCTCTCTGTTTCTAATTCGTTAATAAATTCTATCGGGTTCATCAATTTAATTCTATCGGTCTTATATTTCAGCAACCGAATATCTGTCGTCAGAAAATAATCACATGATGCGAAGACAGCGCAAGCTACATGATAAGCATCTTTCATTTTCACTCCTGTATCCATGATTTTTTTTGCTTCCAGACTCATCGCTTCTGCTTTGTCTGCATCTATATACTCAGAGGTATTCTTTTTTATAAATTCACTGATTGCCTTTTTCCGCATTTCATATGGATTTTAACTGTTTTCGTACCATAAAACATACGATGTAACCAATTCTAGCTGTTGTTCTTTTATCAAATCTTGAATATGCAGCTTCGCCTGTGTTTCCAACGATATGCGAAGCTGAGACTGATCATCGTATGGGCGGTTATAACAACAATTATCCAAGTACACTCTCATTGACATCCACTCCTAATATTTTCTATTTTTCTCAATATATTTTTGAATTCCTGACACCCATAATCGTTTCAGCGATATCCTCGATACTCTGTCCCGAATAT